>JBPCLH010000064.1:0-21402 GCA_051003475.1 Bryobacteraceae bacterium | reverse complement strand
CGGGTCACCTGGTCCTTTCCTTTCTTCAGCCACTAACTGAATTCGAAAGGTCCAGTCTGACCCACCCCTCTTTTGCAGAACTATTGAAGCTTAACCCCAAACACCTTCTGTGACAGACCTATCGACGAAATTTCTTTGGAGAAATACATCACAAGGGTTCATGGCGATTACATTGAATCTCACGCAGCACTCCATCAAGTGTCCGAGAAAAATACGAACCCAGCGGACCAGAATATCCTCGTTCAGCTTAGGGAATATAGGACCAGTCACGAGCGTGAGCATCGGCTGTTGGACGACAATCTCAAAGAGTTCAAAGCCAGCCCCATGATGAAACTGGAAGGATGAACGAATTACGAGCCCAGATTACCAGTGAACGCGGCAGGTATATCGATAGGGATTTCTTGGACAGTCGCCTGAAGTCGCTCGAAGTCACCATGAATGAGATGCGCGACTCTAGCACAAAGCAACCGAGGCTAATTTCACCCGCATCGGTGCGCTGGAGATCGCCAAATCGAACCTCGACAGGAAATTTGCAACTTGGGGTGTCGTAATTATCATTCTCAGCCTTGTCATCGCTGGAGCCGGGCTGTTTCTGCGGAAGTAGCGGGGAAGTCGTACAAGCATGCCTCCACGCTCCGTAGTGCTCTTAGCGGACGATGACGTCATTCTTCGCAATCTATTTCTGTATATTCTGCAAAGCCTTTCGTATGCTGTCTTGGTTGCAGCCGACGGCCATGAAGCCATGGAGCTATCCCGCGCGTTTCATGGAGAGATCGTCATGCTCCTGACGGATATGGACATGCCGCGAATGGGCGGAGACCAACTGGGAGAATTGATCATGAAGGATCGGCCCGGCCTGAGAATTCTTCAGATTTCCGGAAGTACGGCTGCGAGCTTCGTCGGCAGGAATCTGACGCTAGCTTTCCTTCATAAACCGTTTGGTCCTGAAGTTCTCATTGACAAGCTCAGGGAGGTAATGACTGCTGCGCCAGGAACCATCAAAAAACTGACAGACACCGACCCTTGAGGGGAAGATCGTGGCCACTACGGTTTTTCAAAGTAGCCACAGCCGCGATAATGCGCCTATGAAGCGAAGTCTGCTTGTGATTTGGATGTTGGGTACAGTCTTGGCGATCGGCCGTCTGTTGGCCCTTGCAGGAGAAGCTCAACATTCGGCAGGTTTCTGGCAGTTTACAGCCGGACTTCTGTTTTGCTATTCGCTTCCGTTTTTCATCTTGTTATGGATAGGCATTCCCGACAGGCGGTCACCGGAACAATACATCACTTTGACGCTATTCGTTCTCATTTGTGCCATCAGCCTCTTTATTCCTACACGCCGGTTCATGCCGGGCTACCATCCTGCGGCACTTGAGGGATTGGCTTATGTGTTCATACCAGCTTTTGAAGGCGGGCTGATAGCGCTATTTCTCCTCGTCAGATCCCTGTGTGCCCGACTGTTCCGTAAAGGGTAGAACCTGCCCGAGTAGCCCCCTATCTAAATTTGCGCTACCGTAGGAAGTGTACTCCTCTCGCTGTCCCCACTGCAGATCTGTCGAATTTAGAGGCGTGGGCGTCCGAAACGCCTTCGAGAGGGTGCTGCACTGGATCTTGCTGCCCTATCGATGCTCTCTGTGCGGCCGGCACTTCTTCCTGTTTCGATGGCTCGCTTCTGTAGAGGGAACAGCCTGATCCAAGTTGCCGAATGGCGCAACCGGCACTCGATATGACTTGGGCGCGAAGATCACGAATCCACCCGGTTGATAGCTTTACACATCGTGGGAGTCTTTCGGCATTTCCGATCGCGTCTCGGCTGATTCGCTAGCCGGGGGCTTCCGGTGTTGGTTGCTCCTGCGGCCGGCCCACGCTCCTAGGAACGCCCCGCAGAAGCCCGCAGCCTCAGAAGCAATCGGACCGAGATTCACCCGATCAGCAGCGACTGAGACGGCGCAAAAGCCAACTAAGCTGAGCCCGGCCACTTTCCAAATTCCGGGCCTTTTGATGGTCATCTTTTATTCCTTCTCGCCGAAACGAATCGTCAGAGTCCGACGGAATTTCTGATTGTAAGTGTCCGCCCTTCTGTCCTCTCGCGTCCTACAGGAAACCGGGTGCAAGGCCGATCATACGAGTAGGCAAAGGATTGGTTTCCGCATGGCAGCAATCAAACTCAGCACGGGCATCGTCATTCAATCTGAGCACATTCAGCAAGTCGAATACTACCCGGGCGGATCTCTCTGGATCAGCAGTTTTGTGAACGGCTTCGAGGTGCTTCGTGATCAAGATTTCCTGTACATCCGAACTACGACGGAAGCGAGACGCATCACGGGCCGGGGTGCTGCTGAAGGTGCCGACGCGATCGAGCAAGCAGGAGTGCGAGTCTATCGCCGTCCTATGCCGGCCGTTTTGGATGTATCCTAGTCGCTTTCTTCTTCGCCGCTCGATTCGAGCCTCAACGATCCTTGCACTATGTAGAATCCGGATGTTATTTTCATCTTTTATCCGAACGAAAATGCCGGTTATGCATCGTCAGAGTGTCTGTGCCGGTACATGATGGCGTCTGCGGCAACTCCTCTGCCCGATGCCTAAAGTTTTCTGCCCACTCTGACGATCAGAAAAATATGGCGCGGTAGCCAAGTGGAAAGGCATGGGTCCGCAAAACTCTTTTTCGGATGGTTCGACTCCATCCCCGCGCCTCCAAAACATTCTCTTTCTTAATCGCCCCGAGAGCTGGGGTAACGGCGTGCCCCGTCCTAGGCTGGTAGGACATTGCTGACGAATCGGCTCAGAGGACGATCTCTCGCAGATTGCTTTGAGGTGAAAGATGCGGATACCACATACTCGAAAAACTGGGTTGAAGCATGATAGATGGCCAGGGTTCAAGGTTGCGCCGTGCGGTATCATTGGATCGAGCCGCCTGCTGCCTTGGCTGTACTTCTGCGCTCAAAAAACCTTATATTTTGTCCGGGTTCGCCTCACTTCACTGGTTGTCTAAGCATCGAACTCTCCCTTCCGGGCGCTCATGACCCGTTCGATGGAGGAGCGCTCGCTCGCCGACCGCGTCAAACGAAGAAGAGAGGTCGAAAATCACTTCGCGCGCACTCGCCGCACTTACCGCAAGAGCCGTTTGGAGCTGTGGTGCGACCGTCACGTCGTGCCGCCCTTACTCAAGATGGGGCTTCAAGCGACCGGCATGTATGTGCGGGGTGTCAATAACGCTCTGCATCCCGTGGTTCGCACACTCTGCTTTGATTTTGACAACCTACCTCCCGCCCTCGACGGCTTCCAGATCCTGCATCTTTCCGATTTCCACATCGACGGGAATAGCGCGCTTGCCGACCGGCTGATTTCCGCTATTAGCGGACTCAGCCCCGATCTCTGTGTGCTGACGGGCGATTATCGCTTCGAGACTCGAGGCCCGTCGCATGGCGTCTACCCGCCAATGCGATCGATCCTATCCAGCATCTCGTCGAAGCATGGCATCTTCGGAATCCTGGGTAATCACGATACCGCCGAGATCGCCTTTGCGCTCGAAGAAATGGAAGTGCGTATGCTGGTCAATGAAGCGGTTCCAATCGGGAACGGAAGCACTTCGTTGTGGCTGGGTGGTGTCGACGACCCGTTCGATTACCGGTGCGACGATCTGGCTGACGCTCTATCCGCAGTGCCTCCGGAGGCGTTCAAGATCCTGCTCGCCCATACGCCGGATTTATATAAGGACGCGGCCGACCGCGCCGTCGATCTTTATCTCTGTGGCCACACGCATGCCGGTCAGATTCGCTTTCCCCTGATTGGGCCGCTCCGCCACAACTCGAAGACACCGCGCATCTATGCCTATGGGCATTGGACACGCAAACAGATGCACGGGTATACCACTTCCGGGGTCGGCTGCTCCGGTCTATCGGTCCGGTTCAACTGCTCGCCCGAAGCCGCACTGATTGAGCTGCGAAAAACAAAACTTCCGCTGGACCTCGATCGAATCCCGTGACGACGCCGTTCGATGGCGAAGGGGAGCGGGCTTATGATGAGTTTCCGCGCCAACGGTGACCCGTGTGCTCGCGACCAGATAGCAGCGCGCCGCGACCCTCGAGGATATCTCGAATATCGAAGCAGTGGCACTCACGTGTGGCTTTACCATGGAGAACAGAGGACCGGGCATAAAAGATGATGAGCGTCTCCAAACAAGTTCGTGGCCTTCTAGCTGCTTTGCTCATCGGTTTCCTAATCGGTTTTGTCCCGATGTGGCTCAGAGCTCGTCAGAGGACCAGTGAACGCGACCAGGCGCTTCATCGGTTAGAAACCAGCGAATTGAGAAATCAATTATCGGCGGCGGCTCTCGATTCCCGCCGGGGTCAATATGAGATGGCGCGAAAGGAATTGAGTGGCTTCTTTACGTCGCTCGATACGACAATGCATCGCAAAACCGACACGGATCTGTCTCCTCAGCAGCTCGCGTCACTCGAACCTCTATTTTCAGAACGTGACGAGTGCATCACCCTCTTGGCGCGGAATGATCCGGCTTCGGCCGATCGGTTGCTCAACCTGGATCTTGCTTTGCGCAAAGCCCTGGGCCGTTGAGACCCACTGCTTCATCTCACCTCAGCAAGCGACAGCAACGCGACCCCGCTGCTGCGAACAGAGCACCACAAGCACCGGCGAGCACACCGGAGAGGCGGCTTTGAAGGCGACGCCCCCTGTTGGAATCAAGGTTAAATAGTGTGTGGACGACAATGCCCGCATTCTCTGCAGATTCGCGTACTCGCGTGCTCGTCGTAGATGATGATTTAAAGCTGTGCCGATTGATCCGCGATTACCTTGAACCCATGGGCTACCACGTGACGGCGGCGCATACGGGTCCCGAGGGCCTGGACGCCGCGCTTCGTGAGCCGTTCGCTGCACTGATTCTCGACGTCATGTTGCCCGGCATGGATGGCTTTGACGTCCTGCGCCATCTTCGTGCGAAATCAAACGTGCCGGTTCTCATGCTCACCGGCGTCGGGGAGGAATCAGATCGCATCGTGGGTCTCGAACTCGGAGCTGATGACTATTTACCCAAGACGTTCTCGACCCGAGAATTGCTTGCGCGGCTTCGCGCGGTCATTCGTCGATCCATCCTTACATCTACCAAAGCAGAGCAGCAGCGGCCCTCGCCGGTCGTCATAGGTGCCCTCCGCATGGATCAGGAGTCTCGCGGCGCATCGCTCGACGGCCGCACTCTGCAGCTCACTGCGGTCGAATTCGACCTGCTGCTGTCTCTCGCCAAAGCGGCGGGGCGGGTGAAGACGCGTGAGCAATTACTGCTTGAGGTCGCAGACCGCAACTTTGAAGCATTCGATCGTTCCATAGACGTCCACATTTCCTCCATCCGAAAAAAACTGGGAGACGATCGGAAATCGCCGGACTTCATCATTACGGTTCGCAGCGTAGGATACATGATGCGCAAGCCCGGATCGGAATTGCCATCGTGATGTCACGAGGATCGCTTTCGGTCAAGATTCTTTTTTTTGCGTTCTTAAATGTCCTCTTGCTCGCCCTCGTTTTCTTGGTTTTCGCGCGGGTTCAGTTCCGGTTTGGCTTAGGCTCATTCCTGCTCGCTCCGGCCCGCGATCGAATGCTCTCCGTTTCGCGGCTCGTTGGTTTGCAATTGCCGGATTTCCCGCCGAGTGCCTGGAATCAAGTGCTAGCGCAGCATTCGGCCAGTTACCCCGCCGAGTGGTATCTGTTCGATTCCGACGCTCATCAGCTTGCAGGTCAGCCCGCGAGCCTGCCGCACGATTTGATTCAAGCGATCCGCCACGATCCATTCGCGATTGCCGCCGCGACTCACACCACACCTCCGTCGCCCCAAGAACCGGGCGAACGCTCCCATGCCGTGTTGTTCGGGATGAAAACCGGCGCGGCGCAGTATTGGGTCGGCGTGCGCATACCTATCTGGACCGCTGGCAGAAGCGAGCCTATTCACGCCACCCTCGTCTGGCACTTCCGTTCGTTGTGGACAAACTCGTTCTTCTTCGACTATAGGCCGTGGTTGCTGGTTGTGCTTGCTGTGATGCTGGTTTCCCTCATCTGCTGGCTTCCACTCATTCGCGGACTCACCCGCTCCATCAGTCAAATGACGCGCGCTACCGGCCAAATTGCAGAAGGCCACTTCGAAATCCAACTGCCGGTCAACCGCCTGGATGAACTCGGACGCTTAAGCGATTCCATCAACCGAATGGCTCACCGGCTTGCCGGCTTCGTGCATGGCCAGAAGCGTTTTCTCGGAGATATTGCGCACGAGCTTTGCTCTCCTCTCGCTCGCATCCAGGTCGCGCTCGGCATCCTCGAGCAGCGCGCGGAAGGCCCCCAGCTCGAATACATCACGGACCTGCGGCAGGAGGTGGAACACATGTCCAGTCTCGTGCACGAGCTGCTGTCATTTTCGAAGGCCCAGATAGGCGCTGAAACAGATCTTACGAGAGTGAATGTCGCCGATACTGTACGCCGTGTGCTCCAGCGCGAAGCCTCCGATCGGACTCCCATAGAAACAGACATAAGCGACACGCTCGATGTCATCGCGCAGCCTGATTACCTGTTTCGCTCCTTGGCCAACATCCTGCGCAACGCGATTCGATATGCTGGGCACGCAGGGCCGATTATCGTGTCGGCGAAAAATGGCGCCGGCAAGGTCACCATCACGGTCGCTGACAGTGGGCCGGGAGTTCCTGAACGCGAGTTGAGAGAGATCTTCAAACCTTTCTACCGCCCGGACTCCGCTCGGCGGCGTGAGACTGGTGGCACCGGACTCGGTCTGGCAATCGTCAAAACCTGCATAGAAGCTTGCGGGGGCGCTGTGAAATGCCGCAACCGATCACCCACTGGCCTTGAAGTCGAAATCTGCCTCCCGGCGCCGACGGTTGGAGCTCAGTCCGCACGTTAGAACCGCGCTGATCAGTCTGGGAAACTGCACAATCCTTGCAACCTAACGCGGCAATGGCGTCAAGCCGGAGCTCCACTTTGCTCGAGAAGCTTAGCGACAAGACCGGTCCATCCAGTCTGGTGGCTCGCTCCCAATCCTTTGCCGGTGTCTCCGTCAAAGAATTCATGGAACAGTACGTAATCGCGAAAATGCGGATCTTTCTGGAACAATATGCTATCGCCGAAAACGGGGCGCCCTCCGTTTCGATCCGGCAGAAAGAGCGCCGAGAGGCGCCGTGAAAGTTGCCGTGAGGCTTGGCGCAGATTCATTCGATGGCCGGAACCCGAGGGAAATTCAACCGTGAGCGAATCGCCATAATAATGGTGCAGCCGCTGAAGAGCTTCGATGATCAAGAAATTCATTGGGAACCAGACTGGACCACGCCAGTTAGAATTGCCGCCGAATGTGCCGCTCATCGAGTCACCCGGCTCGTAGCCTACCGTGAAACTTGCGCCGTCGAGCGCCAACGTGTAGGGATCGTCTTTGTGGTAACGGGATAGTGAACGAACACCGAATGGCGAGAGAAATTCACTTTCATCGAATACGCGTTTAAGGATGCGCTCTAGACGCTGGCGGTTGACGACCGATAGAAGGCGCCTCTGCTCGATTCCGCACTCGGTCATCGGCGCGAGTCCCTCCGTCAGATCTTTGCGATTTTCGCCGAACCATTCCATCCGCTTTTTGAAGCCTGGATGCCGGTCGATGGTGCGTATGTCAAGCGTATCGGTCGCGAATAAGGGTACAAGTCCAACCAGCGATCGTACCCGAAGCAATATGTGGCGGTCTTCGCGAATTCGCAGACGGTCATAGTAAAAGCCATCTTCTTCGTCCCACAATCCCGAGCCTTCATGGTGGTTGATCGCGTCGGCGATATAGAGAAAGTGCTCGAAAAATTTGCTGGCAATATCTTCATAGGTGTTGTCCACAACTGCGAGTTGCAGCGCAATCTTGAGCATATTCAGGCAGTACATTGCCATCCAGCTAGAGCCATCGGATTGTTCGAGGAGCCATCCAAACGGGAGCTGGGCGTTTCGATCAAAAATGCCGATGTTATCGAGACCGAGGAACCCGCCCTCAAAGACGTTCGCGCCTTCGGAATCCTTCCGATTCACCCACCAAGTGAAGTTCATCAGGAGTTTGTGAAAAACACGCTCCAGAAACGCATAATCAGGCTTGCCTTTGATTTTCTGATCGATCTTGAACACACGCCACGAAGCCCAAGCGTGCACTGGCGGATTCACGTCGTCAAACGCCCACTCGTAAGCCGGGAGTTGCCCATTCGGATGCATATACCATTCGCGCAAGAACAGCGACAACTGAGCTTTTGAGAAATCCGGATCTGCACGCGCGATGGCCACGGCGTGAAAAGACAAATCCCAAGCGGCATACCACGGATACTCCCATTTGTCCGGCATCGAAATGACATCTTCATTGAAGAGGTGCCTCCACCTGTGATCCCGGCCTTGCTTGCGTTGCTGCGAAGGCTCGGGCATGGTTTCATCACCCTTGAGCCAGGTCTCGACAACGAAGTGGTAATACTGCTTACTCCAGAACAGCCCTGCAAAGGCTTGCCGCTGGACATTACGGGCATCCTCATCCAACCTATCGGCGAGGCCGCTGTAGAATTCAGAGGCTTCGCGAATCCGAGCTTCAAAAACGCCGTCCCACTGGTCGCGTGCGAGATCTGGAGAGCCCGCCCGACGTAAACGGAAATGAAGAATTTTCTCCTGCCCCGCATTGAGGGCCAGCTTATACACGGCGCAGGCCTTCGTCCCTTGACGCTGGGGATTTACCGCTTCCGGACGTTCCGCAATCAGGTACTCGTGAAAGGCATCCTTGTAAAACGTGTTTTCTCCACGCCACCCCCAGAGATGCTCCGTATTCGTCTCATTATTCGTAAACAGGATTTCCGGTGCGCCCTCAAGAGACAACGAGAACGTACCCAGAGAAGCATAGTCCGCCTGCAGTTCGCCCGCCGAGTTCACGTGCAGAAGCGGCCTCTGAGGAGGATTGGAGTACCATGCCCAGGTATTCCGAAACCAGAGCGTCGGTAGAAAAGTAAGGGCGGCGGCTTCGGGACCGCGATTCGCAATCGTGATCCTTATGAGAATGTCGTCCACATCCTGCTTTGCGTACTCGGCGAAGACGTCGAAGTATCGTTCTTCATCAAAGATGCCTGTATCGACTAGCTCATACTCAGGATCGACACGCGTGCGCCGCTGATTTTCTTGACGTAGTCGCTCGTACGGGAATCGAGTTTGCGGGTACTTATACAGGCCTTTCAGATAAGAATGGGTGGGAGTTGCGTCGAGGTAATAGAAAAGTTCCTTTACGTCCTCGCCGTGATTGCCCTGATTACCCGATAAACCGAAGAGGCGTTCCTTCAGGATAGAATCCTTTCCGTTCCAGAACGCCAGTGCGAAAGAGAGGTATTGGTGATTATCGCAGATACCGAGAATGCCGTCTTCGGTCCAACGATAAGTCCGCGATCTTGCATGATCGTGCGGAAAGTACTCCCAGGCGGTGCCCTCTGGGCTGTAATCCTCGCGCACTGTTCCCCAGGCGCGCTCAGCTAAATAGGGTCCCCACCGCTTCCAGTGCTTGATCTGAGCTTCTGCTTCAATCAGGCGCTGGTGTTCGGCTGATACTGTACCGGGCATCGATATGAACGGCGCGAGCGCGCCGGCACAGCGAGTTACTTACGCAACACTGGATTCCTGCACGATTTCCAGCGGATGCTTATATTTGCACTCCGGGTTGGGACACTGAGCCACGGCTCCCGCTTTGAGATATTTCTCGATCAAATAGCTGCTTCCGCATTCGGGGCACTTTTCGGGAATGGGCCTTCCCCAAGCTACGAAGTCGCACTCAGGATAGCGATTGCATCCGTAGAACGTTTTACCACGCTTGGAGCGCCGCTCGACGACTTCGCCCTCCGAGCAATTCGGACACGGCACCCCAATCGTCTTCTGCTTTACGTATTTGCACTTCGGATAATTACTGCAGGCGACGAACTCACCGTAGCGGCCAAACTTCTTCACGAGGTTACTGCCACACTGCGGACAGATTTCCTCGAGCTGAACATCCTTACGCTGCTCACCGCCAATCTGCTTGGTGGTTTTGCAGTCCGGATACCCGGAACACGCGTAGAATTGCCCAAAGCGGCCCTTTTTGAGCACCATTGGCCGGCCGCAGTTCTCGCAGTATTCCTGTTCATCCTGTTCAGTTAGATCGGCCTTATCCACATCAGGCAAATCCACCGTCAACTCACGCGTATTCGTGCATTCCGGATAGCCGGTACAAGCAATGAAACTACCGTGCTTACCCCATTTGATGACCATGGGCTTGCCGCATTTTTCGCAAATGAGATCGGTCGGCTTTTCCATGCGCTTGATGTCGGTCATGTGTTCTTCGGCGTGCTCCAGGTCTTTCTGGAACCTGCCGTAGAAATCGGCCATGGCCGCGCGCCACTCAAGCTTGCCCTCCTCGATTTCATCGAGTTCCTCTTCCATGCGGGCGGTGTATTTCACATCGAAGAGGTCACTGAAACTCTCTAAGAGAAGGTCGGTTACGACCATACCGAGCTCAGTCGGCGAAAATTTACCGCCTTCTTTGGTCACATACTCACGATCCTGAATCGTCGAGAGAATGGAAGCGTATGTCGACGGTCTCCCAACTCCATCCGCCTCAAGCTTCTTCACAAGCGTTGCTTCGTTGTAGCGTGGTGGCGGCTCGGTGAAGTGTTGTTCCGGACGAATCTCTTTGAACCGCAAAACCTCCCCTTCGCTCACCAACGGCAGCTTGTGCTGGAGTTCCTCGTCCTCCTCGTCCTTTTCGTCCTTACCCTCTTGATAGACCCTTAGAAATCCGTCAAATTTCTGAACGGTTCCGGTTGCGCGGAACAGATAGGCAATGTTACTTTTTCCAGTGGCGTTGATGTCTATGGTGGTCTGGTCGAATACGGCTGGCATCATCTGCGACGCGACAAATCGCATCCAGATCAGGCGATAAAGCTTCAGCTCGTCTTCCGCAAGGTACTTTTCAACCGATTCGGGCGTGCGCAGAACTGAAGTGGGGCGAACGGCTTCATGCGCGTCTTGCGCGTCTTTTTTGGTCTTATAGATGTTGGAAGACTCCGGCAAATAATTTTGGCCGTAACGCTCGCCGACAAAAGCCCGAACCTCAGCGAGAGCATCTTCAGAAACTCGAGTTGAGTCCGTCCGCATGTACGTAATTAGACCGACGGAACCTTCTTCACCGAGTTCTTTTCCTTCATACAGTCCCTGCGCCAGCATCATGGTGCGTTTCACGCTGAAGCGCAGCTTGCGAGACGATTCCTGCTGCAGAGTGGAGGTGATGAACGGAGGAACGGGGTTGCGGCGCTTTTCGCGCGTCGTCACCGAACGAACTACATAAGATGCCGCGACCAGGTCATCGACGATGCTCTTTGCAGCATTCTCGTTCTGCACTTGCGGCGTTTCGTCGCCCCGCTTGTTAAGACGTGCCGTCAGAACAGGCGGCTTTTTGGCGTTCAGCGCGACGTCAATCGTCCAATATTCCTGTTTCTGAAACGCCCGGACCTCGCGCTCCCGCTCGACAATCAGCCGTAAAGCGACGGTCTGAACCCTGCCCGCCGAGAGGCCCCGGCGTACTTTGTCCCAGAGCAAAGGAGAGATCTTATAGCCAACCAGACGGTCCAGAACCCTTCGCGCCTGCTGAGCCTCGACGAGGTGAATGTTTACGGCCACGGGCTTATCAAAAGCTTTTTTCACCGCATTCGCCGTGATTTCATTGAACATCACGCGAAAAATGGCCGGCTTTCCCGGTTTTTTGGGTTCAAGCTCCTCTTTGAGATGCCAGCAAATGGCTTCACCCTCGCGGTCAGGGTCAGCCGCAAGGTATACGGAATCAACACCCTTTGCGGCTTGCTTCAGTTCGGAAATCAGCTTCTTCTTGCCCTCGATCACTTCGTATCGGGGCGTAAAATCACGCTCAACATCGACCGCCAGGTCCTTCTTCGGCAGATCTTTGATGTGACCTAAAGAGGCCTTCACCACGTACTGCTTGCCGAGATACTTTCCAATTGTTTTCGCCTTCGCCGGAGATTCGACGATGACGAGTGCTTTAGCCATACCTTGCTTTTCTGCTATTCCAATTCCGGGCCGCTCCGGGAAGCCCGCCAGGACGTTACTCTTTTACCATACTTTTACAAAGCTCTTTCCGGGAAGCTGCCGGACCAGCCCCGACATTTCGAGCTCAAAGAGGGCACCGATCAACTCAGATGAGGAGACCGACTCAAAAGTTTCAACGATACTCTCAAGTTGTTGTGGAACATCAACTTGCAAATGGTTCAACAGTTTCCGCGCAAGCACTTTGATGGGTTCCTCCGGGCCGTTATCAGGCGGAGAGCTAGACAAGCCACCGCCGCCCTCCGATAAAACTTTTTGCTGGGCTTTATTGACAAGGTCCCGCCGGAGCGCAGCCGGAAGCTCGTTTGTGATGTCGGTCCATTCCTGCACAAGCTTTGCCCCTTGCTTGACAAGCAGGTTAGGCCCCCAACTCATCTTGGACGTGATGTTACCCGGTACCGCAAATACCTCTCGTCCTTGGTCCATTGCGAGCCGAGCCGTAATTGCCGAGCCGCTGTGCTGGGCTCCCTCTACAATGAGGACTCCCGCTGAGATGCCGCTCACGATTCGGTTTCGGATGGGGAAGTTTTGAGGGTAGGCCGGAGCGCCCATCGGAAACTCTGAGACAAGGAGTCCCCGGCGGGCGATTTCGTCGTAAAGTTTTCGATTGTCCGCGGGATACAGAACATCTATGCCGCAGCCAAGTACGGCAACCGTATCGCCATCTTCTCCAAGGGCGGCCCTATGAGCGGCGGTATCGATTCCGCGAGCCATGCCGCTGATAATCGCGAGCCCGGCCCTTGCGAGATCTGCCGTGAGCCGTTCAGTTGCGGCGATTCCGTAGGGCGTCGGGCGCCTGGTTCCGACAACCGCAATCGAATGTGCCGCCAGCAGATCAGTTCTCCCGATTGCAAACAGGAGCAGAGGGGGGTCGAAGATTTCGCGGAGCCGTTGAGGATACAATCCATCGTGAATTGAGATGAGCTGGGCCCCAAAGTTCATCATTTGTTGCTGCTGTTCGACCGCGTCTTCAAACGAGCAGCCGCTGGCTATGTTGCGCGCCTGCGCCGGACTGGTTCCCGCTGCTTCGAGCTCCGATGCGGTGGCCCGGAAGATTGCCTGCGGCGACTTAAATTTCTCGAGCACCCGCAACGTCCCAACCGTTCCTAATCCCGGCACCATCCGCAAGGCGAGCCAGTGGAGTGTCTCCTCTTGGGTGAGCACGGCAGTTGCCACGTCGAATACGTGTCGGCAAAGACCCCTACTTCTCAGCGGGGTCCAGAGAGGCTGATTAAATAGAAGAGCGAATCAACAGGAACAGTTGGCGCAGGGCGCGCCGGCAGCCGTGATAAATCTATAACGAAGCGCCCGGGCGGGATTACAGCCACCCGCAATCAGCAATCGAATCGCCCTTATATGAGGATTAGCAGCGCAGCCAGTGCGCTTCCACAGCATTATTACCCCCAGAAGGTCTTACTCGAGGCCTTCCGGAAATATTGGGGTCCCAAAATCCAAAGATTCGACATCCTCGAGCGTTTGCACTCTGCAACGCAAGTCGACGGGCGTTACCTTACATTGCCGTTGGAAGCTTATCCACTCAGCAGTTGGGGCGAGGCGAACAACGTCTGGATCGAAGCGGCTGTGGATCTCGGACACGAAGCAATCTGCAACGCCATGCAGCAGGCCGGGACGAAGCCTGCCGATATCGGCGCGTTCTTTTTTGTCTCGATTACGGGCGTGGCGAGTCCGTCGGTAGACGCTCGCCTGATGAACCGAATGGGGCTGAGCCCGCGAACGAAGCGCATTCCAATCTTCGGCCTGGGCTGTGTCGGCGGGGCTGCGGGGATTGCCCGCGCGGCTGACTACGTACGAGCATTCCCGAAGCAAGCTGCCCTTCTGCTCTCGGTTGAACTGTGCTCGCTCACCATTCAACAGGATGATTTCTCCGTCGCAAATCTCATCAGCTCCGGATTGTTCGGCGACGGTGCGGCGGCGGTCATTGTTTCAGGGGCCGAAATTGAGTCACGCGACGGCCCAGAGATTATCGCCACGAGATCCGTCTTTTACCCCGACACCGAATACGTCATGGGTTGGGACATCTCCGAGAAAGGCTTTCGGATCGTTCTATCGCGCGATGTTCCGGATATCGTGCTGCGTAATCTTGGAAAAGATACAGACGAGTTCCTCAGCGAGCATGGCCTCGATCGCAGCGATGTGGGAACCTGGGTGCTCCACACGGGCGGTCCGAAAGTGCTCGAAGCCACCGAAACGGCGTTACAACTTCCTCCTGGAGCTCTAAACGCGTCTTGGGAGTGCCTGGGCCGGACCGGCAATCTGTCCTCAGCATCTGTTCTGTTCGTTTTGGAGGAGATCATGAAGAATCGCCGGCCGGAACCGGGAACATGGGGTATTTTGGCAGCCATGGGGCCAGGTTTCTGTTCCGAACTTGTGCTGCTCAGATGGTGATCGTAGTTACGAGCAGGGCAGCGGTAACCCATGCCCCAGGCATCTGCATCTAAAGCTTCAGTGCCCAAGTTATTCTTCTTTTCAGCGTTGTTGTGCTTTCTCGTCTCTGCTCCTTTGGGTGCCCAGTATGGCGGGCCAATGGGCGGAGGCGGCATCCCGGTGCCGTGGGGCCACAAGAAAAAACAGAAGAATTCTGATCCCAACGCGCCCAGAATTTCGGCCGATGGTAAAACCGTTTCGAATGACGGGAAAACGCTCGTGATAGACATGCAGGACGGGCGCACACTTACGATGAAACTGAATCCTGAGACGAAGTTCACACGCTCGGGCAGCACCATTCCAGCAACCAAGGTTGTGCCACGCACGACGGTGCACATAGAAGCTGCTGAGGACGAAGAGGCTTACCTGACGGCTATCCAGGTTGAGCTACTCAAAGACGCTGCACAGGCGACGGCTGAACCGGAAACGCGTGCTGTGTCCCCTGCGCCAGGCGATGAGGCGGGGACGACGAAGCCGACGATTATGCATGATCCGGTAGACGCCCCGGACCGCCCCATACTTCGCAGGGGGATCCCCAAAAAGACGAGTTCCGCTGACAGCGATATCGGCAACACCGACGTAAGCAAGGCAGAGTCGCCGGAAAAGGCCAAAGCTAGCGCTTCCCCGGAATCGAGCCACAAAGAGACGACAGACTTCACGATCAGCGATGATTCCGATTCGGCGAAGCCGGCGGCCTCAGCTTCCGAAGCTCTGATCAAGCGGACGAAGGAATGGTCAGAGACCTTTACGAACGGGCTGCCCAACTTCGTTTGCCAGCAATCGACAACCCGCTACATGCAAGAATCGAAATCTTCGGGCTGGCAAGTGCAAGATGTGGTTACGGCCAAGGTTGTCTACGAGGATGGTAAAGAGGATTACCGCGAAATCACGGTAGGCGGGAAGAAGACGAATAAGGGCATGCTGGATCTGGGCGGCTCTACCTCCACGGGAGAATTCGCATCCACCCTGCACAGCCTGTTCGCCAGCTCGAGCCAGGCACAGTTCAAGTTTTACCGATCCACCACGGTTGGAGAGTCCGCGGCCGCCATTTATGATTTCAAAGTAGGGCTCCGCGATTCGAACTGGTTTACCAAGATTGGTGGTCAGGCCCTTCGGCCAGCCTATAGCGGCAGCGTGTGGATCGACCGTTCGACTGCCCAGGTCCGGCGCATCGAGATGCAGGCCGACAACATCCCCGCAGATTTCCCGCTCGATTCCGTGCAGTGGGCAGTCGACTATGAAAATGTCAGGCTAGGCACGGCATCGTTTCTGCTGCCCGTACACGCCGAGAATCTCGCCTGCTGGCGAGGATCGCCGATGTGCACCAAAAATGAGGTCGATTTCCGCGATTACCATAAGTACTCCGGCGAAAGTACAATCACGTTCGATAAGTGAACCGCCCTGTAGTTTGAGCCACTTGTGTCTCGTTTTGCGAAACGAACTCCCTTGCGGTTGGATTGGCTTCGTTTTTTCAAGTCGGTCATCAGATACCGGTGCCTTTGTAGTACGGTGAGGATCTCCCGCTAATTGACGCCCGGCTTTGTGTCCGCTATCCTTCTCGTTTCGGCTGTCATTGCCCGGACGCTGGTGAACGGTCCGACGATCCTTCTGGACCTGCCCCGGAAACCAAAGGTCTCCCGACGAGAGCTGCTAGACCCCGGCCAGGCGAGCAAACCGCGAACAAAGGAGATGTCATTTCATGAGCGTTGTCAGATCCGCAGTAACGGGGATTCTGGTTTGTTGCGCGACTCCCTATCTGTACGCCGATTTCTCTTACGAGCAAACGACTAAGATCACCGGTGGCGCCATGGTGGGCATGATGAAGTTCGCGGGCGCATTCTCGAAGGACGCGCGCAAAGCGATGGATGCGACCAAGTCCACCACGGCGATAAAAGGGAATCGCATGGTGCACCGGACAGCTGATTCCGCCAGCATTATCGATATCGACAAAGAAACGATCACTCAGATCAATTACGCGAAGAAAACTTACTCGGTTGCCACATTCGCTCAGATCAAGCAGGCTATGGACGACATGGCGCAGAAGGCGAGGGAACAGAAACCCAACAGCGCCGAACAGAAAGGGAACAATGGCGAACAAGTAGACATGCACTTTGATGTGAAGGTGAATGACACCGGCCAGTCGAAACTGATCAACGGCAACGACGCGCACGAGATGATCATGACCATTACGATGCAAGGCGCCGATCCGAAGTCGGGCGCAAAGGGTGGTATCGACATGACTACGGACATGTGGATTGCCCCTCAAGTCGCGGGGTATCAGGAGGTGCGAGACTTCTACCGGCGCATGAGCGAAAAGCTGGAGTGGACGCCGGGCGCAAACCCAATCATGATGAGCCGGCCCGACATGGCGCGCGCCATGGCACAACTCTACAAGGAGGGCGCCAAACTCGACGGCATGCCAGTCTACGAAACGATCAAGATGGGCGGGAAAATGGAAGGTACACCCGACGCATCCTCTTCGCAATCGCAGTCTCAATCGCAGCCCCAAGCCTCGCGGGACTCCAATCCGCCCCCCACGTCAGTTACGAGCGCGCTCGGTGCCGCCCTCGGTGGACGGCTGGGCGGCTTTGGCCGCCGCAAGAAACAAGCGCCAGCGGATTCGGACACGAACTCTCCTCCGGCCTCCACGAATACTGGGTCCACCGCCGCTAACGGCTCGAACACCGCGTCCGGATCACTGATTGAAATGACTACCGAGGTGATTAGCTATTCGTCTGGCCCGGCGGATTCTTCAGGGTTCGAAGTTCCTTCCGGCTTTTCGCAGGTTCAAGAGCCGTTGCATCAAAAATCGGGGCGCCAGTAGCTTCAAGCATCATCGCTGGCCTTAACGCCTAGCCGCAATCAGGTGGTAGTTACGGTATTCGATGTCAACGATACTCTGCCCGAAAAGAAAACTGCTCGAAACTGCGTGGCTATGGTGAGCGAGCGCAAACCCGTCCAGATGCTTGTATTCCCGGACGACTTGCGGACGCCCCGAGAAGAAGGATGCACTGGCTGGCGGCTTTCCCTCGATCTTCACCACCATCATCTCGGCCGGGTCGACCCATAGCCGGCCTTTCAGGAGATACGGGCTCTTTCGTTTCGGAGTGAGCTCCAGCACGTCACACATGATCACGCCGACAGATTCTTTCCCCATCAGCTTCATCTCATAATTCGCCGACGTGATGATGGCCTGCTCATGCATTCTGCCCCGGCTCATCTGAGTTTCTTCCTGGAGCAGCCGGTCCAAGACTCGATTCCGCAGGAGCGAAGGTCCGCTGCGTGACAGCACCTTGTAACTCCTGCCCTGGCCGCGCTTATACGTGGTCTCGATAATTGCCTCAGCCGGCTTGCTGAAATGCGAATTCTTGATCGTGTAATACTCGCTGACTGTGTAGGCAGTGAGCTTGTTTTCCCGGCGCAACTCTGCCTGGTCGATCTGACTGATCAGGTCCTGTTGCCGCTCTCTGACGTCCAGGTCATTGCAATTGCACCCTCCGAGAACCAGGAATGGCAACGTCCAGCTGCTCGACCGCAGCAAAATCATCTCGAGCCACGAACTTACCAGGCTATTGAACCTCATAACCAGGATAGACGGCGCTCCCTCCGCACTCGCGGGAGCGGCGGTGGAAAAACGATTCATTCGATTGCGATCACCTTCGTCGAGGTGCCATGCCTGAGTCGAAATCATTCAATCTAATCGAGAGCGATCGCGATGGCACCCGCCACCATCAAAGTACCGCCGAGAGCCTTGCCCCACGTGAGTCTTTCGCCAAGAAACAGCGCTCCAAAGGCGATCACCAGCGCGACGCTCAATTTATCGATGGGCGCAACTCGGGAGGCCGGGCCAACCTGAAGCGCGCGAAAGTAGCACAGCCACGACAAACCGGTTGCGAATCCCGACAGCACGAGAAACAGCCACGTTTTTTTCGGGAGGGACTGGAATGTGCCAGGCTGACGCGCCACGTAAGCGATCAACCAGGTAAACAGAAGCACTACCGTCGTCCTTATGGCGGTCGCCAGATTCGCATCGATACGTTCGACCCCTAGCTTTGCGAGGATTGCGGTGGCGGCGGCGAAAAGCGCGGATAGCAGGGACCAAGTCAGCCATGTCATGCCTTTAGTTTGCAAGATCGCCGCGTTGCGGGTAGGTCGGTTTAAGGCTGCAGAGCGGCAGGAGCCCGGATTGCCAATGTTATGGATATATGACGGGTAGTAGAGGGTCGTAACGGCGTTTTTCATTACTAATCTGCGGGGATTCGTGGGAATTCCATCACATCTGGGGTTTGCGCAGGAACGCGGTACTTACTGTGTGCTTACTTTAGGTTACAAGAAGTGCTATAGTGAAGCCCTCTGACCAACTCCATGGGATATAGCGACGCTCGCCACTATGGATCAAGCCGTTCTTAATAAACCCGTTCCTCTGACCGCACTGCGAGCCGCCGATCTCTACCGAATGCAAGTAACGGAACTGCGCGGCTATGCGATGTTCATGATAGATCCGCAGGGTATTCTCAGTTCCTGGAATGCGGGAGTAGAACAACTCATCGGGTACTCCGAACAAGAATGGATCGGACGCCACGCCTGTATGATCTTCACTCCTGAGGAAAAGGCGGCCGAAGTTTGCGAATCAGAGATGCGCCTCGCGCAGGAGACTGGAAGCGCGACTGACATCCGTTGGCACCGGCATAAAGACGGAACCGACTTTTTCGCGAACGGCTTCATGAACGCTGTGCGCGACGAGCGGGGCGCACTCATCGGGTACGCAAAGATTTTGAGCGATGAAACGGCACGCAAGCAGTTGCAAGATGCCTTGACTGAATCCAATTCCGCACTGGAGCAATTTGCGTACGTCGCGAGCCACGACTTGCAGGAGCCCTTACGCACCATGAGCGCCTACTCTCAACTGCTGAGCAAAAGATATCGTGGCATGCTGGATGCTGATGGGGACGGATTTCTCAGCTTTCTTATAAGTGCGTCAGCTCGCATGAGTGCACTTGTGCGGGATTTGCTCGCTTACGCGCGCTTGACGACTGAACAAGAGCGACCGTCTTCCATTGCCCTGGACGAGGATTTGGAGGCTGCGCTCACACACCTCGATCAAGCTATTAACGAGAGTGGCGCGAGCGTCACCCACGATCCAATGCCTACCCTACAAGTGGATCGGGGACAGATGGTTCGGCTGTTTCAAAATCTGGTTGGAAACGCCATCAAATATCGAAAGCTGGATCAGCCCCCAATCGTGCACATCAGTGCCGAACAAAAAGGGGCAGATTGGGTCATCTCGATACGCGACAACGGAATCGGCTTTGATCCCAAGTACGCATCGACCATTTTTGAGCCATTCAAACGATTGCACACGGCCCAGGAATATCCAGGCACCGGCGTCGGTCTGGCAATTTGCCGGCGTATCGTACAGTCGCAACGGGGCCGCATCTGGGCGGAATCGCAGCCAGGCGAAGGAACGACGTTTTACTTCACGCTTCCTCTTAATAGCCCGCAGCCCTTACGGCACACCCCGCCCATTGATATTCCGCGGCCAGATGATTCGGCCAAGGCGACCGGAGTAGACCCCGTTTCTGGGGAGACAGTTTAAGGCGGGACTTTTCTTCTGGGAGGCGCTGGAGCTATCTCTCGTCTGCTCAGCTACGCGCCACCCCGCCATCACGTCAGCAAACGCTACAGGCGCAGCCACGACGCATGACGGCGGCGAGGGCGACTGTGAGCCGACGCTGCGCTCAACCGGCCAAATCGTGTACGACAGATGGCGCAGCTCAAGAGGTGCCTAAAGCAAGATGCAGGCATTCCTTTTCAGGGTTTTGAAGTTCGCTCTGTTTGAATCTGTTGACTTGAGTCGCTGTCTAGCGACGGGACCTCCAGAACTGAAACGTTGCCGAACCGGTTTAGCAGAGCTGGGGGAAACCACCAATCAAGCCAGTCGTACACTTCGACAAACAGCTGGAATGCGTTCACAACGGCGTCGAGCGTTGCGGCGTGATCGTGGCCTTCAGTATAGAGTTGTGAACCATGGAATCGAGATGCGAACCTCTTCGTATAACTTGCGGATTTTCTTCCAGATTGATCCCAGAGCTCGGGGCATACGAAGATCTGATCAACCAGAGCAGGAAGGCAGTTATAGAACGTGTTGGCAGCGCTCTGACACTTGAGACTGACGGATCTTTGACAGCCTTTATGAGCGCAGGATTCATTCTGCCGTAATGAACGGCGGCCATAAACGCAGCAGTCGGGATATACGCCTCTATGCCAATAATCGCCCGCTGCAGAAACCATGTCAGAAGCATTTCAGGCGGCCCTCCCCAGATTAGGTATTGGGCATGGATGGGGGTTCCCGAGGTCCAGTGGGTTACTTACGCTCGGAACTCTGGATCTACCAGGATGCTGCGATTCCCGTTGAACTCGCCTCTGGCGTTCACTATCGGGGTTTCTGAGATTCGAAGCTTGCAAATAACTGGATCGGTCCTCATGTCGTGATGATCATCACAAGAGAGGAGGCAAGCCGATGTTATCGAACTGCCAGCTCAATGCGGATCCTTCTTTTTGAAGATTGGGGCAGCGATTCGCTACGTCCACATTCTCGCACTGAAGCGCTCTTCTTCAGTTGCAAGAATCTCTTGAGAGTCGACCGACAGGATTGGGCCAGCAGCAATCCCAGCAAACATTAGGAACGTGAAGTCTTAGGTCAGTATCAGAAGCGATTCGGCATTGCACACCTTTAGAAGGTGGACAAAGACCGTTCGCCGAATCGCTTTTGATACTGGGACTTGAAGGAAAGCCGCGACGCAAGCTCCCTGTTAT
>JBPCLH010000063.1:0-3814 GCA_051003475.1 Bryobacteraceae bacterium | reverse complement strand
ACGATATGGTACGGTTTCTTCACGGCGGTGGTGTCCTTTCCAAGGATTGTTTTTGGCGAATCGATTCTAACGAACCGGCCGCCACCGCCGCCTCTAGCCTTCAACTAAGCCTGGGACACCCTCATTTCGTCGGACGCGCTATACAACGGCGGCACCACAAGTACTCTGAACGCGGAGAGATCCCGACTGCCTGCCTGCACAAAATCGGGTTCAATGTTCAGATCATAAAGTGACTCATACAGCTGAGACAGGATACTCATATAATTCACGTTGTCGCTAAAAGGCATGTAGCTGATCGCGTTCGCTGAGTCGGCGCTGAACAGAATCGCGACTTGATTCTTCTTTCGCAAGTTGACGAGCTGAGGACCGATTCTCTTCAATTCATTAGCTACTTGCATCACTTCGGCATAAGTGCGGTTAGGTTTCAAATCGTGCGAAAGCACTCCCTTCCAGTAAGTCTCCTGGCCGTAGTGGAGTGAAGCCCAGTGCCAGTACTCCACCATATTTGCTCCGGCCGCCAAGTGTGTATACACGACGAGACGAAGTTGCCCGGGATACTGCGGATACTGAGTGCGTGAATCCCACCCGATGGTTTGTGCATTCGTTTCCGTCACGAGATAGTTTGAGTGCTTGAGAGAACGGGCTACGTCGCCGGAGAACCAGATATCGCGAGCACTCAGGAGCTTCTGTGTGGCGAAATAGCAATTCTGGGCGACGATGTCGAGATTACTCGCGATCTCCCATTGGTTGAGGTTCGTATGTGCCCCACCGCTGAAGTCCGTCGTGATGAACTGGTCAGGACGCTTGTACTCGTTGACGATTCTGGCCTGCCAAGCGAGGTAATCCGTAACTACATCGTGTTGAAAGTTCTCCCACTCAAGCTTGTAGCCCGGGTTTAGGATGCCCTCGCGAGGGGGCAGATCGTCCCATGTGTCTACAAGCTGACCCCAGTACGTAAGGCCCCAGATCTTGCTGATCATCGCAGGCGTGTGGTATTTACGCTTCAAGCGTTCCAGGAAGGCTGCCTTGGCATACTTGGTCGGTACGCCGTTGGGAAATGTCTCGTTATCGATCTGGTATCCGATTACTGCCCGATGATCTTTGAAGTGGCTCACAATTTGCCGAATGACTCGTTCGGCATGCTCCCGGAAATAGGGATTGGGGAAATCATAATTTTGGCGCGGGCCATAATACCGGGAGTCATGGAAGGCGGATAGGTCGGCAGATAGGGATTGCTCAGCGGAGGCGCGGTTCCGTTGTGTGTGACCACAATGTCTGGATGCTGCTGGTAAAGCCACGTTGGAATGGAATACGGGGGAGTGCCGAGAATGACTTTGATGTCGGCCCGATACATGCGATCGAGAACGCGCTGCATCCACGCGAACTGGAAGTCTCCGTCGCGCGGCTCTCAGCTGCTCCAGGTAGACTCGCCTACCCGAACCACGTTTATTCCGGCTTTTTGCATCAACTCGACGTCCGTGTCGAGGGCGTAAACGGGGAACAGCGAGGGTCAGCCGTGATGTCTAGAGGTTAAAGCATCGAGACTCGGAAGTGCCGAACCCGTCCATCTACGCCGCACGAAGCCTTCGGAACCAGCCTTCCTTCAATCTTCGCGGTCGGAGATTTTCCGGGCAAACAGCTTGAAGGACGTCGCCTCGCAGTCCGGCGAAGGAGCAAGGGTTGTTCAGTTCTGTCCACAAAGTTCTGGCATGGCAGTTAAAGCGAAGCCGTTAGCATCCGGCTGCGATGATCGGCTCGCGTTGGACAGATCGAGCACAGCAACTGAGCAGAGACTAGTCCATGGCCAATATTGCGAAGCCTCCTTGTGATGAAGCGGCGATTCTGGCCGCCAAAGCGGTTCATTCTTCTGTCAGCCGGGGTCCTTGGGTGCTCGCCGCTGCGATACTCGGCTCAAGCATGGCCTTTATCGATGGCACGGTTGTCAATGTCGCGCTTCCGGCGCTCCAATCGGCTCTTGGAGCGACGGTATCCGAGGTTCAATGGATCGTCGAATGCTATGCACTTTTTCTAGCGGCTCTTCTCTTGGTCGGCGGCTCGCTGGGTGACCGCTTTGGCCGCCGCAAGATCTTCGCGGCCGGCGTAATTCTCTTCGGGACCGCGTCGGCTTTGTGCGGCCTGGCTCACAACATCACTCAACTTATAGCGGCTCGCGGGCTGCAGGGTGTCGGCGGCGCTCTTCTCGTACCCGGAAGTCTTGCCTTGATCAGCGCTTCATTTCCTCCTGAAAAGCGGGGACGGGCCATAGGAACCTGGTCCGGCTTTACCGCTATCACTGCTGCTGTCGGCCCCGTTCTCGGGGGATGGCTGGTACAGCACGCATCTTGGCGCTGGGTATTTTTCATTAACCTGCCGATCGCCGCAGTTGTTCTCGCGCTCACAGTGCTGCGCGTTCCCGAAAGCCGTAACCCAGAACAGAGTCACGAAAGTCTCGATTGGACTGGCGCACTGCTCGTCACTGTTGGACTTGGCGGCATCGTGTTCGCATTGATCGAACCCGCTCACGCCGTGATGGCCGGCACCTTCGGTATCGTTTCGTTGATAGCCTTTTTCTTCGTGGAAGAGCATTCGCCGGCCCCCATGCTTTCTCTCGATCTCTTCCGCTCGCGCAATTTCACCGGAGCCAACCTACTTACTCTGTTTCTCTATACAGCTCTGAGTGGAGTGCTCTTTTTCTTTCCCTTGAACTTGATTCAAATTCAGGGATACTCAGCAACCGAAGCGGGCGCGGCACTGCTGCCGTTCATCTTGCTGATGTTTGTTCTCTCACGCTGGTCGGGCGGACTGGTCGGGCGCTACGGCGCGAAGCCGCCACTCGTAGTAGGTCCCGTCCTTGCGGCGATCGGGTTCGCCCTTTTTGCGATGCCCGCGATTGGCGGGACCTACTGGACTACATTCTTTCCAGCCGTAGTGGTGCTGGGGTTTGGAATGGCTGTAAGCGTCGCGCCGCTAACTACGATAGTAATGGCCTCGGTTTCTCAGAAGCGCGCAGGCGCAGCTTCGGGAATTAATAACGCGGTGTCGCGTAATCGCGGGTCTGCTTGCAGTCGCCGTTCTTGGCTTCGTGCTGATCACTGTCTTCAATCGGGATCTCGACCGGCGCATGGATACCCTCCCGGTTTCATCCGAACTCCGACAGCAGATTGATTCGCAACGATCCAAACTTGCTGCGATCCAAACTTCAAACCCCGACGCTCGCGAAGCAATTGCCGAATCTTTCGTTGCTGGATATCGAGCGGTATTGTGGATTGCGGTCGCGCTCGCCGTTGCGAGTTCCCTCAGCGCGGCGCTGTTAGTTGACCTGAAGAGTTAGCCATACCTCGGGGAGGCCTCTCCCAGCTATAACCACGATGCAGACCGGCATCGCTAGTGACCATCGGTTCAATGTGGACGCCTTGGCGTATATCATCGCCGGGCATCTCACGCATTACTCAAGATCCTGCGCGAACGATGTTTGCCGGATTCGTCGTTCTCGCGCGATCAGCCTGGACAAACTAACCTCCCTTTTGGGTCCTAGCAATAAGACGGGTGCTCGTTTACCATGGAAGGCTTACAAGTACGATCGGTGACGCTCATCGCCATGCCGATGATGAGCGCGGCATTGGTATATTATGCTCACTCGCGACAGGGGCGCTTCTACTAGGGAGGGCTGTCATGAACACGAATTGCGGTAGACGCAATGGGCATCGCCGGCCGCTCACCATCAAAGTACTCCGGATGCTCGTGATTGTGTCCCTAGGCGCCAGCACGACGACGTTCAACGGGTGCGTTTTGCCGACTGCGCAAGGTACGACCT
>JBPCLH010000062.1:0-35470 GCA_051003475.1 Bryobacteraceae bacterium | reverse complement strand
TACCAGCGAACACAGAGCACGATAATCTCATCTGTAAAATGTCGTCCTCGAAACAGTGCTGCGCGCTTGCAAACCATCGAGCTTCACGCTATCAGATCATCCGCGCCTATTTGCAACACAGCCGTTTAGACCGCGCATCTGCCAAGACGACGTAAGGCGCACCTAGAGCCGCCAAAAACGAGCCGACCTTACGAATGTGCTCCGCCGTTTTCACCACGGCTCTGGGATCTGCCAGGTTCACCGGAACGAAGGAAGAGAGGATCTCCAGAGACCTCGCCCGCAGCACCGGCAGGAGCGTTTCAGCTTCTGTCGGGAAATACCCGTACGGACCTAGTTCGGTGCCGGTGTAACCGCCCTCCAACATCTCGTCGAGAATTCTCTCGTAAGGCTGCTGCCAGGCAGGACCACAGTAGTCCTCCACGCCCCAACTGACCGGAGCGGACGCAAACCGGAAGCGGTGATAATCACTGGCCATAAGCGTAAACCCCTTTGTTGTCCGGATGTGGAATGTAGCGATTGTGAGTGGCCATTCCGAATTTGTCAACGATTTCTACACTAATCATAGTTTCTAGTCCCTCATGCCTAAAATAGGCATTGATACAAGATTGCGACGCTTCTAAGCTTGCATGAAGCGTAAGCGCGCTTGAAGCAGCCATCGATTTGTAAGCTTGAGGAAGCTGATGGAACACCTGAGGTTCGGAGTGATCGGCGTAGGCAAGATGGGAAATTCCACGCCGAGACTCTCCGCTATCACGTTCCTGGCGCCCGGCTCATAGCCATCTCGGATGTGAACCTTGCGCAAGCACGCAAAGTTGCGTCGGACCTGAAAATCGAATCGTTCTACGACAACACTGAGTCCTTGCTGGCAAAAACGGACATCGATGCGGTCGTCATCAGTTCTCCTCCGAAATTCCACGGCTCCGCTATTCGGCTCGCCGCCGCTGCACGCAAGCAGATCTTTTGCGAAAAGCCGCTGGCCATCACACTCGAAGACGCTGAGTTGGCTCTCGATGCTGTGAGCGATGCGGGCTTGAGCCTGCAGGTGGGGCACATGCGACGGTATGATCCGGCCTACGCTGAAGCGAAGAGGCGAATCGACCAGGGCGAAATCGGCCGCATCGTTCTCTTTAATTCGATCGGCCGGGATTGCCAGGCACCCCCATCCGCGGCAGCGCAAACGGATCTAAATGGAACGCTCTTCCATGACTCGAGCTCCCACGATTTCGACCTGGCGCGATGGCTCACAGGTGACGAGATAGCCGAAGTCCACGCCTATGCCGGATTCTTTGGCCATCCCGGCAATGGAACGCTTCCGCGGCTTCGATGCCGGTGTCGTAAATCTACAGTTTTCCGGAGGTGCAGTGGGCAACGTGGAGTCTTTTATGGACGCGAGGTACGGGTACGACGTTCGCACGGAAATAGTAGGCACGCTCGGCACCATTCAGGTGGGATATCTTCGGCGTACTCCGATCACCGTATTGACTCCTAACGGGGGCACGAACGATCTCGTCACGCACTGGCTAGATCGCTTTGCCGATGCATATCGGCTCGAAATGAAGGACTTTGTAGCCAACATTCTGGCGGGTCGCCCGGTGCGCGTAACTGGCTACGACGGCTTGCAGTCATTGGCGATTGCCGATGCTGCCATGCGGTCCCATTTCGAGCGACGGCCTGTCCCCGTCCAAGCTGGTCGCGCTGGCGCCGGTTGAAGCTAACGGCTGGAGACACTACAGCAGGCTCCCTAGCGCGGGCTGTCATGCCTCGGCTGGGGTTGAACTTTCGAGGTATACCATTGTCCGAAGTGTTTCTCCGACCGACTGCTGTTTCGAGACGATCTCTTCTCAGGGCAGTCGCCTTTGCTTGTACGGCGGGCATCTCGTCCAGTCTTCCACCGCTGTTCGGCAGTTTGGAGTCGGGGAGAGCTACGGCACCCTCGAAATCTCGCCCATTTTTCACTCAGGTTTCACCTTCGGCGAGCGGTATAACGTGGAAGCACGTAAATGGCAGGTCGCCGCAATATTACCTACCAGAAACTACCGGAGCGGGGTGTGCCTTCATTGACTATGACAATGACGGCTGGATGGACATCTACCTCGTGAATAGCGGGATATGCGATTTCTATAATCCAAACCCGCCACTCCGCAACGCGCTATATCGGAATAATCGCGATGGGACGTTCACAGACGTCACGGAGCAAGCGCGTGTTCCCGGAGGCGGCTACGGAATGGGTGCCGCAGTTGGGGATTATGACGGCGATGGCTTCCCAGATATCTACGTAACTCAATACTCGGAGAGCATCCTGTATCACAACAACGGCGACGGCACATTCACAAATGTGACAGAAAGAGCCGGAGTAGCAGCGGCCGGCTGGGCGTCCAGCGCCGTTTGGTTCGACTACGACAACGACGGACGATTGGACCTGTTCGTCTGCCGTTTTGTCGTTTTTCGAAAAGAGAAAAACAAGTTCTGTGGCAACACCGCAACAGGCGAGCGTTACTACTGTGTCCCTCGTGTCTACGACCCAATGCCAAGCTGGCTATTTCACAACAATGGAGACGGAACGTTTACGGATGTAAGCAAGCAATCCGGAATCGCACAGTATCTAGGCAAAGCATGGGGTGTGGTGGCCTGCGATATCAATAATGACGGGAATATGGATCTGTTTGTAGCCAATGACACAGTTGCGAACTTCTTATTTGCGAATGATGGCAGGGGGAAATTCACAGACATCGCAACGGAAGCCGGCGTCGCTTACAATGCCGAAGGCAACGCTCGGTCGGGAATGGGCGTCGATTCGGCGGATTACGACTCGGATGGTTGGATGGACCTTTTCGTGTCCAATGTGGACCGCGAAATGTACTCCTTGTACCACAATAACCATCACGAGATGTTCGACGATGAGGCAATTTCGAATGGCATTGGAAAATCTACGGTCCTGATGAGTGGTTGGGGCGTGAAGTTCTTCGATTTCGATAATGATGGCAACATCGACCTGCTGCTCGCCAACGGTCATCCTGACGACAAGGTGGAAACTCGCGCCAACGATGTGAAATACATGGAACCGATGCTGCTGTTTCGAAACAAGGGCGCAGGGCTCCAACGAACATTTGAAAACGTCAGCGATCAGGCAGGCCCTGCTTTTGGCCAACGGTTGGCGGCGCGTGGAATGGCCATTGGCGATTTCGATAATGATGGCGCGGTCGACGTCCTTGTGGCTGTCAACAACGACGTTCCTGTGTTGCTGCGGAATACGTCCGCCAGTACGAACCATTGGCTCGGCATCGCACTAATCGGAAAGAAGGCAAACCGTGATGCCATCGGTGCGCGGGTAAGTTGGAAAGCTGGCGACTTGAGACGCTACACTTCCAAGGTAGGCGGAGGCAGCTACCTCGCGTCTCACGATCCCCGAATCGTGCTGGGAGTTGGCGCTCACACAAAGATTGATTGGATCGAGGTAAAGTGGCCGCGTCCGAGCGCGCTCATCGAGCGCTTCAGTGATTTGCCGATTGACCGCTACATCACGCTTGAGGAAGGGAAAGGAACCAAGATCGCCTGATCAAGCTCTGGTTCTGCCACGCTGTCCGGTGATATCGTCCGGGATTTGGCCGCGTTCTGTTCGAGTGGATCGGGTCTTATCGGTTTCGGGTTGACCCGCTGCGAAAGCGTTCGCCGGCGACGAATCTCGCGATTGCAAGCGGAAGCCGCAAGATTCCCTTATACAGAGTTGGGGCATGATCTTACGAGTAACGCCCCTGCCATTGTTGCCGCCAATACGTGCAAGGAGCATTTCAGTTGCCACACAACCGACCTCATATTTCGGCAGTTCGACGGCTGTAAGCGGTGGATCGAAGAGCCTGAGCCAGGGATAGTCGTCGAGTGTCACCAACCCAAAATCTTCGGGACACCGCATGCCCATCTCCTGGGCGGCCTGCAAAAAACCAACGGTCATCATGTAGTTAGCTATGAAGACCGCGTCTGGACGATGAGTCAGTATCGAAAGGGCAGCTCGACGACCTGATTCAATGTGGTAGTCTCCCTCATATATCAGTTCGGGATCGTATTGCAAACGATTCGCTTTTAAAGCCTTACGGAAGCCTTGCCATCGGGCCTTTCCGTTGCTGACCGTCAAAGGGCCGCCAACCAGAGCAATCCTTCGGTGACCTATTCTTGCCAAATGCGAGACGGCTTCGAAGCTTCCTTTTAGATCGTCGGTGATCACCGCGTCTGCGGTGAGACTTGGATACGTGCGCATCATAAGAACGCTCGGAACCTTCATCTCAGCAATAATGCGCCTAATTCGAGGGCTCAACTGGCCGGGAGCTTTAGTGAGCAGAATGCCGTCCACCCGTTTAGAAAGCAGCAGTTCAAGGTAGAGTTCTTCCTTCTCGGGCTTGCCATCGCTGTTACAAAGAAGAACGGTGTATCCGCCTTTTTGAGCTGCGTCTTCCGCACCCCGCACCAGCAGCGGGAAGAAAGGATTGGCGATATCCGGCACAACGATGCCAATGGTGTGTGTGCGCTCCTTGGCCAAGCTCTGCGCGAGCGAGTTAGGACGGTAATCCAGTTTACTGATTGCAGCGTCGACGCGTCGCTTGAGGACCGCGCCAACGTGCTCTTTTTTGTTGATTACGGCAGAAACGGTAAATACAGAGACTCGTGCCTCGCGGGCTACATCGTAGATATTCGGCGCCTTTCGACGCGATGTCTTGGACGTGCCGGGCGAACGTGATATCACTTTTTCCTCCTTGCGAACAGGGGACTACACGTGCCTTGAACGAAAAAAAGTGGCTTGGAACGGCCTTCGCCAGCGAGCACAGTTTGATTGGGAATGGTCCTTCCCTGAGTTCCCGAACTTTATGCACTTTTCCAGCGAAATGTGCGATTCCGGTTCATTGAACTGCCCTCATCTTCAAAACGAAGCTCTGAATTTCGCTGGACCGATGATACAGGCCTTCCTCTGCTTTTTTCATGACTTCACGATGACGGGCGAACATCTTCTTGGCGTCCTCTTGCCGACCCAATCGGACATATGTCTGGCCCAGTTTGTATAAAGGCTCCGTGGAATTTGAGTCGAGCATGGCGGATTTCTGGTAATAAGGCACTGCCTCCTCAAAGCGCTGTTGCATTCGAAAGATCTCGCCCAACTGATAGTAGACGCGGGAGTCCTCAGGCCGCAAAGCCGAAGCCCGGCGCAAAGCGGCGAGCGCCCGCCCGGCATTCTCCAGGTTTTGGTTGCTTTGCATTTCCCCGACGAGAGCAGCCCCGTAGTAATATTGGACGCCGAAGCTTTGAGGTCTCTTGCTCGCCATTTCCGAAAGTTTGGCGAGGACTTCGGCCGACCTTGCCGTCGAGAAAGTGAAAGCCTCTCCAAGGAAAATATAGGCGGGCTCAAATCCCGGACCCAAATCAACGGCCTTCAGAAAGGCGTCCACGGATTCCGCGGCCTTGCCTTGCATGAATTCTGTTGCGCCCAGGCCCAGGTAGATCTGGGGTGCGCGAGGAAACCGTTTTTCCCCCGACTGAAAAATCTGTTGTGCAGCCTCATAGTTCTCGTGCAGCATAAGTTCGGCTCCGAGATCGAAAAGAAATTTGTCACTTTCCGGATCCGAATGAACCGCTTCCTGATACTGGTTCAGAGCTTCACGATAGTTGCCTTGCGCTTCGTAAATCTCACCGAGGAGATCGTGAATTTCGCCGCTAGGTTTCAAAGCAAGAGCCCGTTGCGCTGAGTCAAGCGCCGCATTCGTGTCTTTGAATTTCTCGAGCCGCAAGACGGCGATATTGTAAAGCGCATCGTAAGAGGTGGGGTCTTCCCTTGCCGCTTGCTCGAATTCCGATAACGCTTGTTTTTGAGCTCCATATGCGGCCAGCAACGTTCCCTCTCGGAGGTGTTTTGCGCTCGCAGGGAGTGAATTGAAGAGTCTATCGAGCAGCGGAAGAGCGCGGTCGGCCTCATTTGCCTTGAGCCGCACCAGGCTGAGCGCGTACAACGATTCATCGTCCGCCTTCAGGGAGACGGCTTCCTCGAGGGTTTTCGATGCTGCTGCGAGATTACCCTCATCGAGGTTCAGAGTTCCCGCAAGTTTCAACCAAGGGACAGCATCCTGGCCAGCCGGCATGTTATTCGAATTAAGAATCCGCAAAGCGCCACCCCGATCTCTGGTTCCAGCTGCGGCAAGGGCGGCTTCATAGGCGATCGCTGAAGTGCGCTCCCGGCTCAGCGCACGATCCAGGAGCGGTCGTGACTCCGAATACTTGTGCCGGGCATTCAGCAGAGCTCCCAGGTTATATAGGGCATTCAGATCCTCAGGGCTGAGATGAAGCGCCTGACGAAAAGCAGCCTCCGCCTGCTCGTCATTCCCGTCCCGAAGGTAAGCTGCGCCGAGATTATTGTACGCCTCCGGCCCGTTAGGTTTGAGACGAGCGAATTGCTGGAACATTGCGAGCGAACGCGCATTGTCATCGGCGCGTCCATAGGCAATTCCGAGAAGATTATAGACCTCCGCTTCCGCCGGATTGGCACGCCGGTAATCCTCGAGCAGCCCGATGGCTTCCGCCGTATCACCGGTGCTGAGGGCTTGTTGCGCACGCTTCAGATCATTTTGTCCTTGCCCAACCAAAGTGCCGGTCAGGCTGAGCAGCAAGGCAGACATGATAAAGCCGGACCATGGATCCCGCTTTAGTTTATGCGTGCTGGGAAAACGAGTGAAATGCACGAGTCAGCTTCCTACTTGCAAATGCCGCTAATCCTGAAGCGATACGAGGGCTCCCGCCCTAGCGGCTCGACCGATGCAGCTAACGGTAAGGTGGGTAGAACTGGAGTTTCAACTGCTCCGTAACGAACGCCTTCATCTCACGCGCACTTGCCATGATGCTCGCCTCACGGGTGCGATCCAGCTCGAGCATGACCCATCCAGTGTAGCCAATCTCACGATAGAAGTCGGCCAGACCGCGAAAGTTGACAATACCCTTTCCAACCTCCACAAAGTCTCCTCGGAAATCCGAGCCCAGATAATCCGGCCCAGGAAGCTTCGGATCGAAATCCTTCCAGTGGCTCACGGCAAGTCTTGAGGCGTACTTCTTGACCGTCTGGAGGGCATCAAGTCCCGTAGCAGTGAGATGACCGACGTCGGCGCAAAATCGCACATACTTTGGATTCGTTTGATCGAGCACATTTAGAATAGTTGCCTTCGGGATGTCTCTTTCAGCATGAAAGGCGATGTAAATGCCGTACTCGTCTAACGAAAGACGTCCAATTTCATCCATAGCACGAATCGCACGGACTACGTTTCCGGAAGTTGGCCCGTGCTCCTTGCCTCCAACTCTCGGCGGCAATGACCACCCTAAAGCTATGTACTCCGCATTTACTGCTTTCAGGAAGCCTGCGATCGAGCGGATCTTTGATAAATTTTCGGACCGTTTCTGCTCGTCATGTAGGAGCAAGGACTGAAAAACGCCGGCGAGATGCACGCCGACCTTACGCGAACGGCTCACAAATTCGGCGGTGTTGTTCCCGTAGGCGGAGTCGAGGAGAGCGTTGCTATCATCTGCCTCAGTCGCCCCGATCTGGAGCTGAGAGATTGCTTCCATCGCATTCCAGTACGTAGCAGTTGACGGGCTTGTTGAAAGCCAAGTTGTCGCCGCCATGCCGATTTTGAACTTCTGCGGCTGCTCCGCACCGAACGCGAGAAATGGCCCGGCAAGAACTGAGCCCCCAACAGCACCCGCCTTGAGAAACTCTCGTCGGTGGATTGAATTAGGCATAGTCCGAGTTTCCGCCGTAACGGAGGGGTTGCACAGTCCTCTGCCTTTATACCGTTCTCAAAAGTAGAACTTCAATGCAAATTGAATTTGCCGCGGTGGGCTAGAGAGGCTCGAGATTTGCCCAAAGCTTGGCGTGTTTATGATCGAATTCGGACTTCCGAATTGCGGCGTGTTCCAGATGTTAAACGCCTCCGCGCGGAATTGGATCACCTTCGTTTCGGTGATGGGGAACATTTTGAACAGAGACATATCCCAATTTGAAATTCCGGGCGCCCTGGGGCCGGGCGTGGGTGAACAGTTACCAAAAGTGAACTGGGCCGGTTGGCTATAAGCGTTAGGATCAAGCCAGTGGTCGATTGTTTGGTGTATATGAGCCGTCGCGATGCAATTCGCGAACTGACCTCCCCCGGTCTCGCTACTGTTGAAAGGAGTACCGATTGTTATAGGTTGGCCGCTAGCGTAAGTGGCGATTGCATTCAATTGCCAATCGCCCAAAACCCCTCCAACAATGCCCGACGGATTAAATTGGCGCCCTTTGCCTACGGGTAGTTCGTAAGTGAAGCTGCCTACGAACCGGTGAGGCGTGTCATTGTCCCAGTAGCCATACCGCAGATGATATCGATCTTGAATGCCGAACAGTCCCGCTTCAAAATCACTAGTTTGGCTTAGTGCTTTACTAAACGTGTACGCGAGATGAAAAGTCAACCCCCGCGACATGTTCTTGTCGAGAGTTAGTTGAAGGGCGTTGTAAGTCGAATTCGCATTGCTGTCCAAGAATTCGACGTTGGTTGGCAGGGTACCTTGCATAAAGAGTGGAAATGGAAAAACCGGTGGGCTCCCGGGTGTCACCAAGTTTCCTTGATTCAAGTTCGTCAAATTCCACAAGTGCCGTCCCCGGTTTCCTGCATAATTTGCTTCCACCAGCCAGTTGTTAGAAAAAGAATACTGCAACCCCAAGCTAGCCTCATAGATTGTGGACGGAACAATGTTGGAGTTGACAGTGCGAAGCTGCAACTGGCTCACGGCCGGTATGTCGTTGACATCTACAGGGGCTAGAAAGCCGGGTGGGAAGCCGTTCTGAAGCAGTAACGGAGGCGCCTCACTCGGGGAGTTGTTGACTGCGTGATCCGTCAGGAAGGGAGGATTCAGCGCCAGCTGGCTCTCACTTCCGTAGCGGTAGTAACTCTCGTAGTAAATGCCCGCTCCGGCGCGCAAGACAAGTCTGGGAGTAACTTGTAGAGCCAGACCTGCCCGCGGTGCAAAATTGTCCAGCACCGGATGGACAGTGGTCCGTTCAAATGTGCCCGAGGCATTCGCGGGAACGGTATGGAGTCCGCCCTGCCCATTGTTTAGGCTAGGATCGAAATTTGTCACGTGGTTCTGACGCTCGAATAGTGGGCTCGCGTATTCGTATCGAACGCCATAGTTTATGGTCAACCTTTTGGCCGCTCGCCAGGTATCACTCACAAACCAGTTAAACCCATTTCGATAAATGTGCGCCACATTGAGATTTTCCAGTTCCTCGTTGGCTGGCAAACCTAATAGGAAATCGGTGACACCTTGCCCCGTATACTGCCCACTGAAGTTGTAAAAGCCCCGGTTACAACATAGGTCGAGGAAATTGTCCGCATCGCGGCGCCATTCGATGCCGCCTTTAAGAGTATGGCTGCCTCTGACTAAACTGACCGCATCCTTGAATTGCCAGATCTGGGCGAATTGGTTCTGGGGAAGCCAGCGCGGGCTTCCCATCTGGGAGAATCCGGAGACGTCGAATTCCGGCAGCCCTCCCGTAATACCCGGAAACACGGGAATGCCGGTTAGACCGAACTGACTGTACACGTTCTGGCCTATTGGAGGCTGCTGAGAATGCGACGCGGCGCGATTGAACGTGAAGTGTGCATCGTTGAAAAGCGAAGCGTTAAAAAGATGGACCCAAGCTAGGGTGGCGTTCGTGCCCCGGTCATTGTTTCGCCCTAGAGTCGAATCCGTGGTTCCATCTGCGATGGGATTCGCTTGGGTGAATATGCCGGGAAAGTACCTGCGTAAATCGTAGATGATGAGATGACCATAAATATTGTCCGAATCACTGATCTTATGATCGATCCGGAAACCGCCCTCATCAGAATCTCGCGAGGCCTTTGTACTCGCTATGTAGTTGTTGCCGTTGAATCCGCCGGGCACGCCTTCCTGAGCACGATTCGTATTTGGCAAAGGATATAAGGCAAAGATCTTCGCCGCGACCGGGTCGATACAGGCGGCGCTCAAAATGCCATTGTTAATACAGTTGGAAAATTGGGGAACGACGGCCGACGGAGAACTGGGAAGCGAGCTGAACTCAGTAAAATTGCCTTGCCTCATCAGCGGTGTAGGGACTGTGCCGACCAGCGTCTGACCTTGGCGGATGCGCGTTCCCTCCCAGTTTGCGAAAAAAAACGTCGTGTTCTTTCGAATCGGTCCGCCCAACGTGGCACCAAATTGATTCTGCTGAAAAGCAAATCTGGGGACACCCGCCCGATTTAGAAAGAAGTCGTTAGCATCAAGATCAGCGTTACGGAGAAACTCGTAAACATCGCCATGGAAGGCATTTGTACCCGACTTCAAGGAGGCATTGATAACGCCTCCGGCGCTGCGCCCGTACTCCACGTTGTAATCTCGCGTCTGTAGCTTGAATTCTTGAAGAGAGTCGACCGCCGGTTGCACGGTTTGTGCGCTTTGATCCTGGAGGTTCGTCGTGAAGGAGTTATTGTCGGCCCCATCGATAACGAAGTTGTTTTGAGTCGAGCTGTTTCCGTTGACACTGAAGACTCCCTCAGCCCGCTGCTGAAAAGAAGCGCTAGCCGGGTTTACACCGGCTGCCAACAACGCCAGTTGGTCATAACGGCGCCCATTCAGCGGCAGGTCCTGCACTTGTTGCGCGTCGACGACATGGCCTACGTCAGCCGTTTGCGTGTCGATCAAAGGCTCGGTCTCCGTTACTTTGACTTCCTGGTTTGCAGTCCCCAGCTGCATGGAAATATCTAGCTGCTTTCTGTCCTGGACGTTCAAGGCGACGTTCTCAGTGGCAGCTTTCTTAAAGCCCGGGGCTTCAGCAGCCACCGAGTAGGTGCCGACTCTCAGATAAGGGAACAGGTAAGAGCCATTACTCCCGGTCGTGACTGTCTGCGCCTCCCCGGTGGCAATGTTGGTCACAGTGACGTGCGCCCCTTGGATAACTGCACCACTTGGATCCTTGATAGTGCCGACGATACTCGCAGTGTCTACCTGTGCGCGCAGTGCGGTAGCGAAGGACAGAATCAGGAATATACACACGAATCGTCTATGGAGCCACTGGCAAAGGTAAATTCCCATATTTCCCCCGAGAGATCACAGAAACTGGCGCGGTTTCGGGTCATGGGCCGACCCTGAAGTGCGTCCTGGCTGAACGACTGCGCGGTCTAACACTAACCGCTTATAAAACTCAGCCGATCTTATAGCGAATCGGAGGCCTTGTCAACCGCTTTTACATGTTTCTGTAAAATGCAAAAAGCTGCAGGGCGAATTGATGCCACACATGTACAAACAAGTTTAGTATTGGCCTAATTCACAAGTCTTGGGATCACCGCGAATACGCCGTTCACAATTGCTACAGGTAAACATCTCCCCGGCTAGCTTTCCGAACTAAACGGTTAGCCGGTCGGCGTCACAGGGAAATCAAAAGAGTTGGCTAGAATCTCGGATTCCGTGTTACACTGGCGCCTACTCACTGAGGTGCGAACCTGCCTCAATCATTATCCGCGTTGCTCGAGATGGGACAGCAGACATTGTTCTCGTGAGCTCCCGCTTATTTTTTATTGAACCCTAGAGGTCCGAATGGCCGAACATCAAGATCGCAGGCACTTCCTGAAGTATATGGCTACGGGCGGAACAGTTGCTTTGACGTCATGGCCCGCTCTGGCAAATGGAGCCCTCCCAGAGCCCCTGGCTCCAGGTTGTAAAGTTTTCTCGGTTTCTCGGGCCACATTGGTGGGTGCCATTGCGGACCGAATTGTTCCTGCCGATGATTATCCAGGCGGTAAAGCAGCCGGGGTGGTTAGCTACATCGATGGGATTTTGGCGGGTCCTTTCGGGAGATCATACGCAGCCCGTTACGAGCAGGGGCTCACAGCCATCAACGAGGTAAGCCAGACGCGCTTCGGGTCCGATTTTGTTTCTCTGGATTCAGGCCAGCAGGCGTCCATTCTCGCGGCTTTGGAGTCTGATAAGGAAGTCAGCACAACCGCGCACGAGTTCTTTGGTTTGATCCTGCAACACACATTCGAGGGATATTACGGGGATCCTGAGCACGGTGGGAACCTCAACGCTGCTAGCTGGAAAATGATCGGGTTTGGCGGCTAACCGATGCCGAACAAGAAAGTTGATACGATCGTCGTCGGATCAGGAGCCGGCGGCGGGATCGTGGCCAAGGAACTTGCGGAGGCGGGTCTTTCTGTCGCAGTATTCGAACGCGGAAAGATGTACACGACGGCGGATTCCGATCACTCCGAATTGGAATCTCAGTACTCGGTTCCCCCCGCCTACGGGCCGTCAGTTTACGCAAACCCTCGCACGTTCCGGTACACCGATCGCGAAACTGCTCGACTAGTGTATCCGGGAATTGATGGCAACTACGGGAAAACTGCGGCTGCGGTAGGGGGAGGCACTCTCGCCTATGGCGCAGCGGCGTGGCGGTTCAAACGCGAAGACTTTCGGATGAAATCGACGTACGGGAGCATTCCTGAAACCACGGTGGAAGATTGGCCAATTAGCTATGACGATCTCGAACCTTATTACGAGAAGGCGGAGTTCGAACTCGGTGTTTCAGGTCTTGCGGGGGCGGATCCATTTGCTGAGCCGCGTAAGAAATCGTATCCGGTGCGGCCACTCCCAATTAATTCTCAGGGAGAGATTATTCGAAAGGCGGGTCTTCGTCTGGGGTGGCATCCATTTCCCCCGCCCTTCGCCATATTGACTGAACCATATCACAAGCGTGCTGCATGTGTCGGGTGCCGTTGGTGCTTGGCCCACGCCTGCGAAGTGGGCGCTAAATCTGGCACGCAGATCGCCATGCTGCCGCAGGCCATCAAGACAGGAAAGTGTGATCTACACGCCAACTGTTTTGTGGTTCGAATTCTTACAAACTCGAAGGGTCGCGCGGCAGGCGTTCAGTATTTCGATGCTCAGAAACAGGGCCACGAGCTGTATGCTGACCTGATTGCAGTGGCGTGTTCGGCGACAGAATCTGCACGTCTGCTTTTGAATTCGTCGAACAAATTCCATCCCCGCGGACTAGGAAATTCGTCGGGGCAGGTAGGCAGGAACCTCAACGATCATACGGGCGCGGACGCATTTGGAATCTTTGACTTCGAAATTCCTCACGACAAGGGACCAGGACCCTCCATCGCTTTTAACGATTGGAATCACCCGCGGACTCGAGAAATCCCCGGTGGCGGCTACATTTACAACTACTACTGCACTCTGCCGATCGAATTTGCTTCAACAAGACCTCCCGGAGAGGCCACGTGGGGCAAAGCCCATAAAGAGTTTCAGCGCCGATACTTCTATCGATTCATTCACCTCGGCAGTAACTGTCAAGCGATGCCCCAAGAGAACAACCGCGTGGATCTCGATCCCACAGTCCGTGACGCCTGGGACATGCCAGTGGCACGGATCACGCATTCCTACTCCGATATCGATTACCGGATTGCCAATTTCGTGATGGATAAGGAGGAGCAACTGCTGAAAGAGGCAGGGGCCATCAAGGTTTGGCGCGGGGGAAACGGGAGAGGCGGTGTGGGCGACCACCAGAACGGAACGTGCCGGATGGGCGATGACCCGAAATCCTCCGTGGTGAATTCCTATTGTCAAAGTCATGACATCGATAATTTGTTTGTCACTGACGGCAGCGTCTTTGTGACTGACGCCGGTTTCAATCCCTCTTTGACGATCCAGGCGATTGCATTCAGGGCCGCGGACTACATAAAGAAGCAGTGGAGCAGATCTGCCTGGCGTGAAGGAGTACGGGGATGATGGGCCACCGGAGTAACAGTGCCGTTGGACGCGAAGACGACGCACCCGCGCAAAATGATTCAACTGATTGTGCGTAGGATTTGCCGTAAGAGAACGCAACCGATGATTCTGGGCCGGCTAATGGCCGAGCAAGAACGTCCTTCACCTTGGAAATGAAATTCGCATGACGGGCGGCAGAACACTCATACTCGCCGCCTGGCTCGGCATCTGTGTCTATGGCTATCTCAACGCAATGCTTGGGATTGTCCTTCCAAACCTGATGGAGAAGCTAAGACTAGATAAATCACAGGCGGGTACTTTTTTTATGATCAGCTCTGTTGGCTTGATCGTATCCTCGATCCCATCAGGTGTAACTATGGATGTCTTCGGCACGAAAGTTATCGTGTGTGTTGGCCTGTTTTTTGTCGCGGTTGCCTTCTGGGGCCTAGGGGCCATCAACTCGTCTCGATGGCTGTATCCCTTGGCGTTCGTTTTGGGGCTCGGTGGGGCGATGATCGTGGCAGGTGAGAACACCACGATATCTCTTAGCAATCCCAGCCAACGCGAGATTGCTGCGAATCTCTTGAATTTGTTCTTTGGCGTCGGTGCTTTTATCGCTCCGTTTATTGTCATGCCTGTGCTCAGGCGTTGGGGATTTTCGGGCGTGCTTAAGGTTTCGAGCGTTTTCACCGGTCTGGTTTTGCTTTTTCACCTAGCACTTTCTTTCCCCAGGCCCGAGTTGGCCCAGACGTTTCCTCTCGCCCGCGCGGGAGCCCTCATTTCCGAGCCCCGTCTGTGGATGCTAATGTGCCTGGTGTTTCTTTACGTCGGCACAGAATTTTCAGTTTGGAGTTGGACAGTGACGTTCCTGACGACCGAGCGTGGATATGCGCAGAAATCCGCGTCAAGAATAATCTCTCTATTTGCTCTGGCCATGATCGCCGGTAGGTGGGCTAGCCAATGGACTCTCGATAGATTTGGACCCGAGCGAGTTTTGTTGATCAGTGCCGCTGGAGCAGTCATTTGCCTGGCAGGAATGTTTGGTTTTCGCGCACGGAAGGGAATTGTGCTCTTTAGTCTCGGGGCGGGTTGGTTTATGGCTGCCATCTTTCCTACGGCTTTAGGGCTTGCCGGAAGGTACTTCCCTACCCTGGTAGGGACAGCTATCAGCTTGGTGACTACCGGGGGCTGGCTCGGCGCTGTCGTCATTCCGCCCGCCGTTGGCTTCGTCGCGGATCGACGGGGCGTCGCGCGTGGAGTTCTGGTCCCGGTCGGGTCCGCATTTTTAATGGTTCTTGCCCCGATAGGGCTATTGTTCTGGCGCTGAGCGGAAGTGCCGATCAAACGGAAACATTTAGTGTTGACATGAACAAGAAGGGCTATCATATTTCTAAGCGTTTAGACGACAGTTCTCGATACCCAGCCAAATCGATGAAGGCGGTATTCTGCAGTTTCGCGAACCGGTCCGCAGAAACAGCCCATCCACGAAGAGAATGCAAAGAACGCGGTGGGAATTGTGACATTTCCGTTTTCGCGTGGAGCGCAGAATGAGTTCGATTCGCGACATTGTCCATTCACGAGAGTTAACTAGCGATTGCGCAGGTGAACTCCTCCAGTTTTCGCGAGAAGATGCTGGCTGGGAATGGATGACTTTCTGCGTAAGACGGTTGACGCCGGGAATGCGTTGGGAATCTTCAACGGCGGCCGAAGAGTCGGTTCTTATTGTCCTAGGCGGCCAGTGCCGAGCGGATTGGGGTAACGGCGAGGAATTGATTGGCGAGAGGAAGAACGTATTTGACGGCTTGCCCTACGCTCTTTATCTTCCTTCGGCGAATCACGTAGCCTTGAAAGCCGAAACAACTTGCGAAATAGCAGAATGCAGAGTACCATCAACTGCTCAGCTAGAACCCAAGCTCATCCGTCCCCAAGATGTCGTCAGCAGCTTGCGGGGGGGCGAGAACTCTTCCCGCCAGATCGTTAACGTTGTACATCCGGAGTTTCGCGCTGACCGCTTGCTTGTCGTCGAAGTTTACACTCCAGGTGGAAACTGGTCAAGCTATCCTCCGCACAAGCACGACGTCCATAATCCGCCAGTTGAAGTGGACCTCGATGAGATTTATTACTACCGCATTGAGCAACCCCAAGGGTTCGCCTTCCAGAATCTATACAATCGCGAATCTTCCCGGGATCTTGTTCTTAAGGTCCGCGACGGAGATGCGGTGCTCGTACGGGACGGATACCATCCGGTTGTGGCCGGTCCAGGGTACGACATTTACTATCTAAACTTTCTTGCCGGAAGTTCGCGCGCTCTTGCAGCTACAGAAGATCCGACACACACTTGGCTTAGCTCGACTTGGAGGCAACCTGATGGTCGCCTCCCGCTGGTCCGTACAGCTAAAGAGGAGGGGATGACCGTTGCTTGATTGTCATTGCGGGAAACCTTGCCGGGTCTTCTCTCATTGCGATTTGCGGGTTGCCACCTTGCTTCGACTTACACGGAGTTTTGATCTGAACGAGCTGCGCAGGGTTCCATGACACGACGCCTTACGACCGCCCAAGCCATCGTCAAGTTTCTGGAAAAACAATACGTCTCACGGGATGGCAAAGAGCACCGTTTCTTTGAGGGATGCTTTGGCATCTTCGGTCACGGCAACGTCGCAGGAATGGGACAAGCCCTCGAAGAAAACGCTTCCTTTCCGTATTATCTGAGCCGCAACGAGCAGGCCATGGTGCATACGGCGGCTGCCTTTGCGAAGATGAGCAATCGGCTGCGAACCCTCGCGTGTACCACCTCGATTGGCCCCGGCGCTACGAATATGGTGACTGGTGCGGCGGCCGCCACCGTGAACCGTATACCCGTGTTGCTTCTGCCCGGGGACATCTTCGCTCGCCGCAACGTAGCTCCCGTTCTGCAACAGCTGGAATCACCCGCAACCCAGGACATTTCAGTCAACGATTGTTTCAGGCCGGTGGCCCGGTATTGGGATCGGATTCAACGGCCGGAACAAATCCTGACTGCATTGCCCGAAGCAATGCGTGTACTGACATCCCAGGCAGAGACGGGGGCAGTGGTGATATCCCTACCTCAAGATGTTCAGGCTGAAGCGTTCGAGTATCCAGCGGAATTCCTAGAGAAACGAGTGCGCGTGATACCCCGGCAGCGATGCGACCGGGAATTATTGACCGTAGCAGCAGGATTGATTCGTTCCTCACGGAAACCCCTGATCGTTGCTGGTGGCGGCGCAATCTTTTCCGAAGCGACGCAAGCTTTATCGCGCTTTGCTGAAAAGTCGCGGATGCCAGTTGTCGAGACGCAAGCTGGGAAGGGTAGCTTGCCCTACGATCATTCCCAGCAACTCGGCGCCCTTGGAGTCACCGGCACTCCCGGTGCCAACATTTGCGCTCGTGAAGCTGATCTCGTCATCGGCATTGGCACTCGCTACAGCGACTTCACAACTGCCTCTAAAACAGCTTTCCAGAATCCGGACGTACGCTTCATCAACATCAATATTGCAGAGTTCGATGCGTACAAACACGCAGCGTTGCCATTGGTTGGAGATGCTCGGGTGATTATCGAAGATCTTGAGGCAGCGCTCAAGGGCTATCAAGTGGAGGACTCCTACAGCGCAGGCACAACCCGATTTCGAGACGAGTGGGAGAAAGAAGTAGATCGCATCCACGACTTACGGCATGGCCCGCCGATCAGCCAGGGAGAAGTAATCGGGGTAGTTAACAATATCTCAGGACCGAAAGATGTCGTGGTGTGTGCGGCAGGCAGCCTGCCAGGCGATCTGCACAAGCTTTGGCGCGCACGCGATCCAAAGGGCTACCACCTGGAATACGGTTACTCCTGCATGGGATATGAAATCGCCGGGGGACTGGGAGTAAAGATGGCTGCCCCTGAGCGCGAAGTATACGTCATGGTCGGTGATGGCTCGTACCTCATGATGGCCCAGGAGATTGTCACCTCAATTCAGGAAGGATACAAACTAAACATCGTTCTGCTTGACAATCATGGATTCGCGAGCATCGGAGGGCTAAGCCGCGCTTGCGGAAATAGCGGCATGGGAACGGAATATCGCTATCGCGATGGAGCAAACGGGAGCGGAGATGTAATCAACATCGATTTTGTGGCGAATGCCAGCAGCTTGGGTGCATGCGCGGTGCGGGCGCGAACTCGGGAGCAGCTCGAGAAAGCACTCAGCGAGGCTCGTAAGCAGGTACGTACCTCGGTGGTTGTTGTTGAAACCGACTATAACCAGCGAGTTCCCGGATACGAATCTTGGTGGGATGTCCCCATTGCGGAAACCTCTGAAGGCCAATCTGTACGAGCGGCCTACCAGAACTATGCCGATGCAAAAAAGAAGGAAAAGCTGTTCCTTTGAGGGAGCAGAGCTTATCGCTGCCGCAACGCATCTAGATGCCCTGGCAGAAGCAATCCGTCGCCAAGGGTTGAGCGAGAAAATCGTACGCTGATCGGGAGTCGTAGGATATGGCTGGCAAAAACCGGCCCAAAATTATAAGAAGGCGAATGGCGCCGCAGCGCGGAATAGGGTGATGAGATTAGGAGTTAGGCGTTGAGTACGACCAGCACAGTCCACAAGAGTCCTCTCCATGAAATGACTCAAACTACGCCCACCTGTTTATGGAATGATTCAGCGACGCTTTCAGAATTGACTTATTCCATGGAGCATGGGGCCGTGGGAACGACATGTAACCCGGTTATTGTTCTGGATGTACTTAAAAAAGAGGCGCATCTCTGGAACGATCGGATCCGCGTGTTGGCCAATGTGATGCCTACTGCTACTGAGGAGGAGATTGGCTGGAAGCTCGTCCAGGAAATCTCGGCAAGCAGGGCAAAACTGCTGCAACGTATCTTTGAGGAGCAGACTGGAAGGAACGGGCGATTGTCCATCCAAACAGACCCGCATCTATACCGGGATCCGGCGGCGTTGCTCGAACAGGCTCTTGAGTTCGATGCCATTGCTCAGAACATGATTGTGAAAATTCCGGCGACGCGGGCTGGCATCATCGCCATAGAAGAGGCCACTTATCGAGGAGTGAGCACTAACGCGACAGTCTGCTTTACGCTGCCGCAGTGCATCGCCGTTGCGGGAGCAGTGGAGAGAGGGCTCAAGAGGCGAGAAGCGGAAAAGAAGGACATCCGATCAATTAGGTTCCGTCTGCACAATCATGGTGGGACGGCTAGACGACTGGCTGAAGGTGCTGAGTGAGAAGCACGACATCATCACAAATCCGGGATATCTCGAGTGGGCCGGAGTGGCTATTTTTAAGAAGACATACGCTATCTTCCGTAAACGGGGATACCGCATCCGTCTACTTTCTGCCGCTTTCAGAAATCACATGCACTGGAGCGAGTTGATCGGCGGGGATCTTGTAATCTCACCCCCCTATAAGTGGCAGGTTCGTTTGAACGCTTGCGATATAGGTGTCGCAAAGCGAATCGACAGGCCGGTTGACCCGAATATTGTCGAGGAGCTTCTCCAAAAGTATCCGGACTTCGAACGGGCATACAGCGAGGAAGGGCTCTCGCCCGAAGAGTTCGATGCGTTCGGCCCGACAGTACGGACCCTTCGCCAGTTTCTGGAAGCGTCTCACGATTTAGCGGCCCGCGTTAGGGATATCATCCTTCCCAACCCGGATGCGACCCGCACTTTTGGGTGACATTAGGTAACTTACACTAGCAAAAGCGGCGCTCAGGGCCATTCTGCCATGCTGATTTTAAAGGAAGTTCCTACTACTAAACGGGCTCCAAGCTTCCGACTCCCATTAGCTTCCGTAAACAATTGATAAGAAAGTCTTATCGGGCCTCCTCGCAGGTTTTGGACGCGACACTTGAGAGCACGGCTGCTCCGCTCCGCAATTTACGACGCGGTAGAAAGCGAATGGGGTTCTTTACCGTCGTTGGCCTTCGCATTGAGTTCATCCGCGCGAGCAGCTTCTGCTTCTGGGAAATCCAGCGCGACAATACTCTCCGTGAGCGGTCTCGTCATGCCACGGCCGGGTACGTCAAAGACTTTGCGGAGTATTTTAGCGTGAGTACTGGACCGGAATGCAACCCTGCGCCATCTACGTTGAGCGCCACATTGCCGAGCGGCTTATCGCAAACGCCTCTGCGGTAAAATCAGCGGAAGGTGGCATTAACAGGCGGGCTTTAGGGACTCAAATCTACCGCAGTTGCGAGGTGCTGTAATTGGCTCGTTGAGGCGACAGGGCATCTACGCCGACGGAGGATAAGTCATCGTTTGACCGGAACGTTCTCGCATGCAGCTTTGCGCCTCGTTTGCTATCTAAGACCGCGGTCTGAATTGTGGAGTACCAGGAAGGATTGTAAAAGCCTGCGTTATCGCTTAACTGACGAATCCGTGCGCCAGAAATGTTCGTCGACATATCATTACGCAAATGTTCATAGCGGCGATGCAGGCCCCGAGTTGCGAGTGACGTTACTAGCGGGCCTATCTGAGAGTGTGAGACAGGACAGGTTGGCTCCCCGATTCACAGGGCGCTCTCGCTCTCTAAGAGAGTGTTTTTTCATCGGCCGCGTTACAATAACGCAAAATAACGCGAACGGGGATGCTGGTTTTTGAGTGGCTGTGGAGGGGTGTAGAGCGGAAAGCCATGCCGGATCAAGCGATTGCGGCTAGGGGACGCGGGGCGACGGGACTTCTTCGTGGAAGTCAGTCCCGCGTTAAATGGGCGCGTTAACGCGAGCATTCTCGCGTTAAAAGCCGCGTCGCGCCGCGTTAATTCCGGATCGGCCGGTGGCGCAATCAACGGTTGGACTTCTTGGCGAGCCAGGCTTTGACGATTCCGGAATCCTGGTCCAGTGCAGCAGCAATCTCCCGAACGGTCTGGCCTTCCCCACGAAGACTCTGCGCCCGTTTGGCGTGCTCGCGCACATTGCGTTTTTGCTGCCGTTGCCGGCAGGCGGGCGAACAGTATCGGGCTTGATAGGCGCCTGAAACAAACGGGAGCTGACAGCACTGGCAGAGCAAGTAGCGCGGCCGAAGGCGACATCCTGCACGAACATCTCGGCAAAGCTGGCTAACAGAGAAGGCGTGTGCCAGCCTTGCTCGAGAGATCCCTTCGCGTTCCGTTCCACCACCGCACTGATCGGCCGACGTAAAAGATTCATGGTGTGGTTCGCCAATAGTATGTCCGCGGCAAGCGATTGACAGCCATTGAGATTAGGACGAACAATTAAATGCATGCCGGCCATGATTCTGTCCTTGTTTCGATTCGTTCGCCTGTTGTGGAGTGGTCACCAGTCAATCGTGATCGAGAATGCGGCGCTCCGACTCCAGCTTCGCGCTTTTCAGCGTGCGCGAAGGCGACCGGTGTTGACCGCTTCTGACCGCCTGTTCTGGTGTGCTCTGGCGAAACTCTGGAGCGGCTGGCGCAGTGCGCTGATGTTCGTGCAGCCCGAGACTGTCGTCCGATGGCAACGCGAGCGGTTTCGCAGATTCTGGGCTCGCCTGTCCAAGCAAACGGGGATCAAGAGAGGGCGGCCCTGCATCCCGGCAGAGATACGCCGGCTCATTGTGCAGATGGCAGGGGAGAATCCGCTCTGGCGCGCACCACGGATCCACGGTGAACTCAAGATGCTCGGCATCGTGGTCTCAGAAAGGACCGTCTCTCGCATTCTGCGCACCGTTCCCCGACCGTCGTCCCAGAGCTGGAAGACATTCCTCAACAACCATGTCGGTCAGATCTTGTCAGTTGACTTCTTTACCGTACCGACGATCACGCTCAAAGTGCTGTACGTCTTTGTCGCGCTCGCTCATCGCCGCCGCGACGTCCTGCACTTTAATGTGACGGACCACCCCACGGCGGAATGGATTGCACAGCAGGTAGTTGAGGCTTGTGCTTACCGGGACGCACCGAAATATCTAATCCGTGACCGTGATCGCGTTTATGGCAGCACTGTCCCCCAACGTCTGCAAGCATTGCGCATTCAAGCAGTGCTTATTGCACCAGCCAGCCCCTGGCAAAACTGCTATGTGGAACGGCTGATGGATCGATTCGCCGCGAATGCCTGAACCACGTCGTGATTCTAAATGCCCGGCATCTCAAGCGAACGCTCACTTCGTACTTCGATTACTATCAGCGTTCGAGAACGCATTTAGCCCTGGGAAAAGATTGCCCGACACCCCGAGCCGTGCTAGCGGAGGGGAAGATTATCCGGATTCCGTACCTGGGCGGTCTACATCATTGCTATAAGCGCATTGCTGCATAATGCCACCCCCAGACGTGATTGTGGCGAACCACAAGCAAGTTAGGTGGGACACCCAGTGCGATTCGAGTGTCGGCGCCATCAGGCCCGGCAGAAGCTGCCGATAACACAGCCAAAGATGACATGTGAAAGAACGATCGAAATCGGGGTCTTTGGTCCGTAATTCAGGGCCAGGAATCCGGGCGGCTCGAGTTGCCGCATGGCAACTGGCCCATACCTCTCGGTGGCCATGCGTGGATGGATCTCCGGCAAAAGAGGCATTCCTACCAGCAGCACGAAACTGGCCTGCGCAAGGCCGATAACCGCTCCTCGCCACCAGGTGGGCCCGCCCCAATAATGAAATGCCACGATGTAGATCAACGCGAAAAGCAGGCCGTTCGCAATGTGGGATACAAATCCAAGCACTTTTGCTTTCGAGCGGTTGGCAGTAAACATCGTCCCCAACATGTAGGGCAAGCTCATGCGAGTCAACCGCAAACCCTGCGTTGCCGCTTCAAACGTGATTTGCGCGAGGGTCGCCATGATTCCCCAAAACAACCAATTCTGCCAATTCATCGGACTTTCTCCACGGCATGTTTCTCGTCCGGGGCGCCGCGGGCCTCTTCTGATTTCTGCCGTTTCTCGATCGCAAGCGCGGCATTGATGAGACCGACATGCGTGAATGCTTGAGGGAAATTTCCGAGAGCATCGCCGGTCATCGGATCGATTTCTTCCGCGTATAGACCGACATCGTTCGCGTAGCTCAATAGCTTCTCGAATTTCTTCGTAGCTACTCCCAAACTTCCACCTCCCATCGCGAGGTACTCGGCAGCCCAGAAACTACAGATGCCAAAAGCTCCCTCTTCTGGTTCCTTTTGCGCGCGATAACGATAAAGCAGGTCTCCTCCGGCCCCGAGGTTCTCTTCAGCCCGCTCGTAGGTTTGCTTAAGCCTCTCCGATGACGGCTCATCGAAGTTATGCCAAGCCATCAACAGCAGCGTTGCGTCCAAAGTCTTGGATCCAGGCTCGCTGGTATAACTACGCAGCTCCTCATTCCAGGAATGAGTCTCGATATCTTTTCGAATCAAAGCGCGTGTCCTAATAAATCCATCGACTTTACGGATGTTAAGCAGTTTTTTTTCGTGCAGGAGAATGAGTTCGTGCAGAGCCACCCAGCAGAGCAGACGGGAATGGGTATGAACGACAGGTCCGCCCCGCGGCTCCCATATTCCGGCATCCGTGTCCTGCCAATGCTTGCAAACATATTCTCCGAACCCGATCAAGACCTTGGAAGTTTCCTTGTCCACTTGGCCCGAGCGTTTAATAACTCTTGCTGAGCCACAAATCACCTCGCCGTAGGTATCGAGCTGGATCTGCTTGCGGGCTTGATTGCCTGTATGTACGGGCCGGGAATTTCTATAACCGGACAAATGCTCGAGCTTCTTTTCTGCCTTAGCCGGATTTCCGTAGACGTCATACATGACCATCAGCTTAGGCTGCGTCAGGCGAGTGGCATGCAGCATCCATTCAGCGAAAGCTTCCGCCTCCGCGTCATAGCCCGTCTCGCATAGCGCTTGAATGGTCAGAGACGCATCCCTCAGCCAGCAGTAGCGGTAATCCCAGTTGGAATCACCGCCGATTTTTTCAGGAAGTGAAGTGGTCGCGGCGGCGACGAAGGCCCCGGTTGAGGGGAATTCCAGAAGTTTGAGCACCAGGATGCTGCGCAACACTTCTTCTGCATAGGGTCCTTGGTAAGTGCACTGACTTGCCCAATTCGTCCACCATTTAACAGTTCGTTCGAGAGTTTCTTCCGACTTCCTTAGATTTGGAAGAATTTCAGGCGATTCCAGTGAAAAAGTGAGACTCAGCGGGAGAATTTCACCAGCGCGAAGCTGGACAGTCGCACAGGCAGCACCGCCATTTATTTCGAAGGCAAGCTGGCTGTGAAGTGTCAGCATTCCGTTGCCAGCCTCTGCCCGGAGCCCCAGTTTACCCTTATCGACAAACTTCACTGCTCGCGCGCCATAATTTGGCCGGGGATTGTACCCAATTCGCACTTCCACCTCCCCACGCAAGCACTTCAGAATGCGGACTACCTCATGATCTGGACACGGACATGTGCGCTTGTATTCCTCGTCCGCAACCGGCATGAAGTCGGTAAGCAGGAAGGTACCCGTGGCGGTCTCGAAGCGAGTCTCTAAAACATTTGTCCGCGCTACGTACTTACGGCTCGCCTGGAACACGCCAGTCGGACAAACCTGCCAGTTGCCCCCTTTCTCTCGATCCAGAAGCGCCCCAAAAAGGGAGGGACTGTCGAAACATGGCCAGCAAAGCCAATCGAGCGAGCCCGCTTTCGAGACCAGTGCGGCCGAGCGGCAGCCGCCAATCACTGCATAGTCGCCAATGGAGCAAAATCCTAGAAGAGTTTGTCGAGTTGAGCTTGAAATTGCCTCTTCCGAGCCGCGTAAGTTAAGAAGCGGTATGCGACTCGGCGCAATAGGTTCCGAAGCTTTGACATCCACCCGCATGAACTCTTTGAGTACGCGCGAGAGTGCTGCCGGTGCCTCAAGTGGCGGAAGATGACCACAATTTGGAAGGTCCACGAGTCTGGCGTGGGCCAAGTGCGGAACAGTGAGACGTCTTTGGAGGGGCGCGGGCAATGCGGGATCATCCTGGCCGGTAACTATAAGCGTGGGACACTCTAGCGTTCCTACGCGATCCGACCAATCTTCATAACTCCCACGCTTCAGCCATGCTTCCCAGGCTTCGGGCGAAGCACGCAAATTGTCCTCGATGGCACATTCGTAAAGGTCCGGAGGCAACTGCCTAGCTGTGATTTTGCTGATCAACCGCTCCGCGCCAGAACGAGTCCCGTGACTCTGCAGCATTTCTTCGCGAGCTTCATCCTCGATCGGCTCGGGCCCGGGTGGAGACGGCGTAACCAGAACAAGCCCCAGCAGACCCGCTGGTTGACGAGCGGCGAAGGCGAGCGCAACCTTGCCTGTCATGGAATGGCCGACCACCACAAACCTAGCGAAAGCTTGCTTCTGAATTAAGGCAGCCAGTTGGTCGACCATCTCTTCAACCGTGAACCCGGTGAGCGATGCGGCCTCGCCAAAGCCAGGCATATCCACGGCAACGCAGCGGTGCTCTGCAGCCAGCGTAGTAATAACCTCTGTCCATTGCCGGGCTGACCCGCCAAAGTGATGCAGAAATAGAATTACGGGATCGCCAGCTCCAACGTCGTTCGAAGGTAAAATCACGATTGTAGCTTTGTCAGACTAGGTTTCACCGGTTCGTTAATCCGTCGGATTGGATTTATGTTTTCTCGAACTTCAGTGCTGTGCCATTCATGCAATAGCGCAGCCCCGTTGGTTGAGGACCATCGTTGAAGACATGACCCAGGTGCGCATCGCAGCGGCGGCACTTTACTTCAGTGCGCACACCGAAGGTGTTGTCCACGGCGGTTTCGATATTCTCTTTGGCAACGGACTCCCAAAAGCTCGGCCAGCCGGTGCCGGATTCGAATTTCGTATCCGAGTTGAACAATGCGTTCTCACAGCAGACACAGCGGTACAGACCGTTCTCATGATTATTCCAATATCGACCGGTGAAGGGCATTTCAGTGCCCGCCTCACGGGTGACCTCAAATTCTTGTGCACTGAGACGCTTCTTCCAGTCCGTATCGCTTAACTCGAGCTTCTCCACTGTTGCGAATCCCTCCTTTTTGCCCGCATTGTCAAACCGCATCACCGAAACCCGCGTCGAGCGATGTGAGCTTGCGCCTGTAGCGCAGAAGCAGCCTATTGAGCCGGCGCCACAAGCCGTAAGAAAAGACCTGCGAGTTAAGTTCGTCATTCTTGTTGACTCCACTAGAGTTTTCGTTTGTAGATGCCAAGAAGTTACGCTGGCCCGACGGCGTACATTGCGTTCTGAGGTCTCGGCCGAATACACTCGCTCGCGGGAAAGCCGCTCCGCGATTGGTGTTATTTGAATCGATTCATAGCTGCTGCCTTACCCCCGCCTCTGTCGAGACACGTTCCAGCTGCTGCTGTAGGCCGTCCACCATGGCCGCCTGAGCCTTTCCTCGGCGGAACATCATAGGGAGAGGCTTCTGATTGATGTCTTCCAGGAGAAGACCCAGTCCGCAGTAGAAGGCAAGAAACGCGAGAAGGAATCCAAGCGCCGCGGTGATCACGTCGACCCCGCCGGCGATCCCGAACTGAAGCAGCGAAGCGCCGATGGAGCGTAGCAGGGCAACGCAAAGCAGGGCTCCCAACAGCGGCTTGCCGGAGAAGGTTCCGCCTGCGAGGATCGCCAGGCATAGAGCCAAAAGGAGAAAAAATATTCCTGTGGCCGGGCTTGCCGTGCCTTGTCCAGCCATGAGCAATTGAATCCCCTGCACGACCCAGCCCGCAGCGAAGATACCCATCGCCGTCGCCGCTCCCGTGTCTCTCGAGAGAAAGGCCATGATGCAAGGGATGAGTTCCAGCGGAGCCACAAAGGCCAGCATCATCACCGCCAGGATTGGAGTGTCGGATGCCGGAATCCAGTGCAAACCAAAAGCGCTTGCGAGCGTGTTGCCGATACCGAAGGCGAAACAGCCAAGCGGCAATGCGGTCGCGTACGGATGCACGACAACTCGAACTGCCGTTTGTACTTCACTCTTATTCGATTCCGTACTCTTCATAGCCCCTCGTGGAGTGTTGGCACTGCTGCGATTACGACTATCGTTAGTCCTCTCAATCGACAGAGTGCACCATCACCGAGAAACTGACTGGTTTCGAGGACTCTCGTCCATCCCCATTCTGGGGGGATATCTTGATGCGGATTTTTGCCTTGTCGGCAAGTCCGGAAGTGGTGAGCAGTGCGCAATGCAGCCTGAAGACCGGTTCATTCGTTTCCACCTCGCCGGACTCTCCCTCCGCCTTCCAGTGCACTGTCGATGGGACTGTCAAGTCGATACGAAGATTCTTGCCTTGTGTTACCCAGCCACGCTGCTGCTTCGCTGTCCATATCTGAAACGCCGCTATCCTCCTCTGCTTCAGGTAGCGTTCCACTGGCTGCGGCGGCATGTCCCAAACCCTGCCGTCATGCAATGAGCGAAGCAGCTTGATGTACTCGCTATGCGCCCACACCAGGGGCATACTGGAGCCTGCTGGCCGTCCATTAAAGAGGAAGTGTTTCGGAATGTCCGGCGCATTCCAAACCTGTTCCGGAATCATCCCGCACTCGCTTGTCTGACGGGTCATGGTCTTTAACAGCTCAAGCGCGAGGGCACCATTTCCGCAAGCCAATTCGTAGTGCGCCCGCTCTCCGGCGAGAAGCGGCCAACCTCGCCCAACTCCCGTTTTCTTGAATGGGCTTCCGTCGTCGTTTTCTCCATAGCCATCGTCCGTCAAACGCGTGTAGGTAGGGCCGGTGCTGGTGTTGTATTTCAGCGTTGCATCGATAATCTTGAGCGTGTCGACAATTTTGGGATCGTTCGCCGCGCGGAGCCCAAAGCGAACAAGCGCAAGTGCATCCGGGCTTACGATATCCACCGCTTTCCGGTAGTTGCCTTGACCAGCATTATTAGGCATCAGAATCTGAAGGTCCCCCGTCGCCACCTCCTCCACTCTTTTGGGTGGCGTAATGCGGACGTAATAGCCGCTTACCCCATGTTTCTTCGTAAGCGGTGTTCCTTCGACGTAAGTGAACTCGTCGATGGAATCGTTCCAAGCGTCGGCGGTGTCCCTCAGGAATGCAGCATGGCGCGGGCGCTCCATCAGGTCCGCAGAATCGGCCGCCGCAAGCAGAGCTGCGACCTGTGTCGCCATCGTGTACGGCGAATAACCGGGGGTCGTCTCCCAGCGGTCCTGCTCGGTCACCGGTCCATTGTGCAGAAGAAACTGTGCAGCGCGATGCATCATTGGCGCGGGATTGTAGCCGTCGAGCGCATTCTGGCGATGTAGCTTGTCGGCTAGCAGAATTGGCAGAGACATGGCATCCATCTGCATCGCTTTCCAATATGGAATGCCATCGAGCCACATATTCTGGTTCCAGCTTCCATCGTTCTACTGCGTACAAGCGAGATAAAAGAGCGTGGCGCGAGCCGCACGAGCATCGCCGCAAGCCAACTTGCCCATGGCAGTCTCGACCATGTCGCGAGGCCATAAAACGTGATACCCTCCGTCGCCATCCGAACGGTCGAACCCCCACGGGGTAGATAGGCTGGCTATGAACCCACCAGCAAATCGCTTCGACTGGTGCGTCTCAAGCACAGCAGTGCTTACGCGGTATATGTTCAATGCGTGTTCTGAGATGTCCGCAATGTCGTCGTACTCCTCCTGCTTTTGTTTCCATTGCTGCTTAAAGAGCGAACATGCCTTGTCGAGATCTTCGATTGTTCCGGCGCGCGCCTGTTGCGCTGCCTCGGCAGGATTCGATCCGAATCCGATACACGCGGCAAAGACACCCTCGGTAGGTGCGTAGTTCACCTCGGCCGTGAGCGCAACGTTGCCACAGGGCGCGGTGTTGCTCTCTGGAAGCGGCCGATGCATGGACAGACTCGCATATCCATCCGATTTGCCGGCGTATCCGCACGTTGCGTGGAGAATAGGCGGAGCCAATGCGACGGCCATGCAAGTACGGTCACGCTGAGCGAACATCATCGGCTCACCTTTATACTGGCTGATCCAGCCTTCGTTCTCACCTCCTTGGCCGCATATGTGCGGTTCCACCACCAGATATAGCTTCAAGGCGCTCTCACCGATCGATGGGCAGAATCGAGCTCTCACAATGAGCACATTTCTTACCGGATGGGAGAAAATCTCTTTTTCAAGAATGTACCGTCCGGACCGGCATCGCGATCGGATGCGACAGGCGGGCGCCCCCTCTTCAAGCCATTCCACGCGGTGCTCCGCGTCCCACTCCTCGTCAGAGAAGAATTGTTCGCCGTCACTGACCAGAAAGCGGACGGAGCGAGTGTTCGCTTGATCGATATCGGGAAAGTAGATCTCGTTTAGCACCCCGTTGCCGACGGTGTACCATACGCGGCTTTGCTCACATGCGGCTGTACCGACGATAGTCTTGGCACCGGACGACCAAACCGGATCCAACCCCGGTTTGCCATCCGCATAATTCGCTTTGCCGGGACGGCTGGCGTTCTTATCGATAATCGCGTTGGCCAAAATCACTCCTTCAGTTGTGGACGGCTATTTGTGCTAAACGGAGCGAGCTAACTAACCTCGGAACACGAGCTAACGCGATGGTCACGTGCAGAAGACCGCCCACGCAGAGCGTAATATAGGTCTCCGTTTCGGTGACAATGGCAACTACTCCCGATCCGCAGCACTCGCCGGACCAAAGCAGCTCAGCCATAATCGGGGCTGCTTCATAAGCGACCGACCAGTTCGACGTCGATGAAGACCCGCTGATGATGATGACGTTGGGGCTCTCGTCTGCTGCATTCCAGAATGCGACCCAGTTGAAGCGGGGGTCGCGACCTAAGATCTGCTCGAACCCCAGAATTGAATATTGTCTGTTTTCCGTCATCGCGTTACTCCCCATGAGATGGAATCAAAACGGCTTTGTGCCCGAGTGCCCACGCGCGGAAACCGGCTGGCTCATTTCGAACACCGCGAATGTTAGCTCCTTTAATCGAGCTGATCTTTTGCCATCGAAAACCGTTCACGTTGGCGTTCTGCAAGTCGACATTCTCGAGCTTGCTTCCGCTTAAGTCAGCACCATGCAGATCAGCGTTTTCTAAATCCGCCCCTGACAAGTCCGCATTTTTCAAGTTACTGGTTCGAAAGCTGCTGTTTCTAAGATCTGAGCTCTCCAAGTTGGCTCGCAACAAATTGGCCTTCTCGAGTTGAACTCCTTGCAGAAAAGCACCCGAGGCATCGACGCCCACAAGAGGTATGCCATCTAAGTTGAGTTCTTGAAGTGCTTCGATTCTCCCGCCGCTTCCGCCCTTGCCCTGAGCCGTATTGATCACCTGCCAAGCCTGATAATGCTTCTGCTTTCGCCGGTCTCCCGTTTCGGCGAAATAGAAGACGACGGCAACCAGGACGGACAGCGTGCTGAGGTATTCCAGTACTTCCAGGAACGCCCAGTGGCTCAGAAAATAGGCTGTCCATTGCCATATCCATTCGAGCGCATGAAATGGCGCTGCCCAGCGGGCTCTGATCGCTTGCCTGTTCTCGTCCCAACTTTTCGGTCGCTCTCTTGGCTCGCGTAATCGCATACCTTTCAGGGCTGAAGCTTACAACAGCGTCGGATTGCTATTGGCTGCAACGCGACGGCGTTTCAGCTGTAGTTCGTGATCGCTACAGCGAAAGTTACGTCTTGGACCGAATTTCCATTTCGGAGAATTGATTGCTCGCCGCGGCGCAATCCGAAGTTGCTGGATCCTAGATCTTAAGCCGTAACTTTCCCGGGCGAAGTGACGAATATTGAGGCGAGAAACGCCACTTCAGAATGAAAAGCCATTAGCATGGACAATGGATATTTCGATCTTCTCTACTCCCAGCGAGTTCTTCCCTCTACCCGGAAAGTGCTTCTACAGCGGCTCGAGAAAGGGCCGGCTTATCAGCCACGGGCAATTCGCCCTCACCTCTATGCCATCCTTCAAGCTGCACTGCGAAGATTAATTCCGCAAAACGATCGGGCGGAGCCAATTGACATTGCCGCCAGCCTGGATAAACAACATTTCGTTGGTCAGGGTAACGGTTGGCGTTACGCCGGCATGCCTGCGGACAAAGAAGCATTGGAACTTGGCCTGGAGTTGCTGGAACAAGATGCCCGTCGGCGGTACGCCGAAGCTTTTGTGCTACTCAGTCCTGATCGGCAGGACCTTTTGTTGAGCGAAGTACAGAGTGGAGATGTCCGATGGTCCGCGCTCGAGTCGAATCGATGGTTTGAAGAAATAGTTAGGGATGCAACCTCAATATTCGTCTCGCACCCCGAGACATTAGCTGAAATCGGCTTCAGCGGGATCGCCATTCAACCTGGTTGGGAGAGAGTTGGACTGAACGAAGCAGAAGCATGGGAACCGCAAGCCCGATGAGTGATTGCGCGGCCGTTTACTCGAATGAGGACGTGGTTGATGCGGTAGTCGTTGGCACGGGAGCAGGCGGTGCACCGGTACTGGCACGGCTAGCCGCGGCTGGTCTTTCCGCGGTTGCTCTGGAAGCCGGCCGCCAGTGGAACCCTCCGGAGGAATATGCTTCCGACGAAGTGTCTCAACGTGAGCTGTTTTGGTTGGACGAACGTTTGAGCGGAGGTGCCGACCCAATCGCGTTCGGCGGGAATAACAGCGGTTGCGGCGTAGGCGGCTCCACCTTGCATTATGGCGCTTTTGCACCTCGCGCCCAGCCCCGGGATTTCCGTTTACGCAGTGAGTTCGGGCCTGGTGAGGATTGGCCTTTGTCTTTTCAGGACCTCGCGCCTTACTACTCCGAAGTCGAAAAGTTCATTGGCGTGTCCGGTCCGGCTAACTATCCATGGGGACCGGATGCAGTTTGCCGGTATCCATTGCCGCCTCTGCCCCTAAATGCGCCTGCCCAGCTTATGCAGCGCGGTTGCGAGCAACTCGGAATACAAACGGCGGCGTCCCCTACTGCGGTTCTGTCGAATCCTTACCTTCAGCGCGGATACGGCTCACGTCCGGCTTGCATCAACTGCGGCTTCTGTCACCAGGGATGTATAAACGGCGCGAAGGGAAGCATGGACCGAACGTATCTGCCTGCGGCTCTACAGTCGGGAGCGGAGATCCGGCCGGACTGCTTTGTTCACGGCTTCGAAACGAATGGCCGCGGGCTTATCTCCGGCGTCTTGTATTGGAATGAAGGCAAGGAAATGCGGCAGCGCTGCCGGACGGTATTCCTTTGTGCCGGAGCGATCGAGACACCTCGCCTGCTTCTTTATCAGGGACTGGCGAACTCGAGTGGGCAAGTAGGCCGAAATTTCATGGCTCATGTCGCAACACAGGTTTGGGGTCAATTTGAGGAAGAGACTCGCCCCCACAAGGGCTTTCCTGCGTCACTAGTTTCCGAGGAGAATCTCCGGCCTAAGAGCGCAGATTTCGCTGGCGGATATCTTCTGCAGAGTCTCGGTATTGTCCCAGTTACCTGGGCGGCGCAGGTTGCTCAAGGCCGCGGTTTGTGGGGACAAGCTCTTCGCGATCACTTGCGACGGTATAACCACTCGGCCGGAATCGGCGTTAATGGCGACTGCCTGCCCTCTGCGGAAAATTACTTGGAGTTGTCCGAAGAACGCGACGGCAGAGGATTGCTAAAGCCACGCATCTACTTCACTCAAGGATTGAATGAGCGCCGCATGCGAGATCACGCTGCTAAAGTAATGCGGGACATCTGGAGCGCTGCTGGAGCTTCCGATGTCTGGACTTTCGAGCGTACTGCGCACACCATCGGGACCTGTCGCATGGGAGTAGATGCCAGCTCGGCGGTCGTCAATTCGTACGGCCAAAGCTTCGATGTCCCTAATCTTTGGATCTCGGATAATTCGACATTCCCAAGTGCGTTGGCAGCCAATCCTGCGCTGACAATTATGGCTCTAGGCCTGCGCACAGCCGACCATTTCCTCGCTGCGCATTGAGGCGGAGTTATTTCTCGAGAGCACCCCTCGAAACAAACCAGCGCCGGACGGCCTCGGTGCCTGCGCCGTACATCCCGTGCGTAATGAATTCGCTGATGAGCTCCTTCGGGCCTTGGTTCCAAGGAGCAGGCGATACGCCGAGAGCAGGGAGACTCGACTCATGTGTCAACAGCATGACCACCCAACCGAATACCGTTCCGTATCCGGCGGTCACTTGAGGGAATTTCTCGGCGAGCGCGCTATAGAGTCCTCCCAGCGCGGAACTGAACGTCCAATGGAAGATCTGCGTTGCAACTAGTTTCTGCCCCTTGGATAGAGAACGCTGGAGAACCTTCTCGGCTATGAGAGCTGGTGGAGGCTCCTCGCCAGGCTTACGGGGTGGGATAATCGCTTCTCCCACCAGTTTCGCCGCACCACCCGCGACGCCTCCGAGCATTCCGATCAGGAAGGCTCTGCGCAGTTGGATCTTTTTTTCAGGACGGCTAGTGTCGATCATCTTAGGCTCCTCTAAAACTTGGCGACCAGAAACAAGCCAGCGGCGGTACCGATGCGTCCAGTAACTTCTTGAGTTGAAGACTGCTGCCGCCTTGCGTCACAGCAAGCGCTCCGCCTAAAATCCCGATTACGTAAAAAAAAACCGATCCCATGCGCGCCTCACTCTTGCTCATTCGCAATGACCGAGCGCGAGGTTACGGTATTCAGAGAGTTGTGTGCAGTTGTTGGTGATGACGCGTTAAGGCGTCTTCACTTGGTTCCAGCTTCGAAATCTGATGCTGATCGCAGGGGTGGCTGCGCCGATGAGCGTTGCGGTTAGTGCTGCTCCCAAATGCCAAAAGCCAATGTGTGCGCGATCCAGATTAGGGCAGTTAATCTCCAAAACGGTCAAGCCGACAAGTCCGGCTAGACATCCGGTTGCGGCTCCTAGCTTCATCGGAGATAACCATGCGCCCCGGCGTAGCACGAGAAAGAAGAGTACGGCCGCTCCCGTGGCGACCAGGAGGCCACGTCCCCAACATCTGAGCCCCGCTGAAACGAAATCCGGATTAGGCTTATAGGGGAAGAACAGCAGAACTGCAGTCAGAATTGACGCCAACACTCCAGTAATCGCTACCGGGGTCGCGATCCATTGCCGAGCGCCCGGCACCATCTGCCGGATCACGACGTGCGCAATTAACAAAACACCCGTACCTAGAAAAGAGAAGACGACAGCTGATTGCAAAGGCGCGAGCGCTTGCCAGCCCGCCTCCCCCAGCCACCAAACTCCTGTTGCAATGGCCACAACAGCCAGCAATAGGAGCAATGCAATCAAAACAAGGTTCGAGGGCAGCGGCGAGACAGGCCGTAGGCCGGTGACAATTTGTTGCGCGATGCGAGTTTGTATCTCCGGCGGGACCTCTGCTGCAGGTGTCGGCAAGTCCCAGAAAGCCTGAAACTCGCGGCAGCGCTGGCATTCATGAATATGTTCTACCGCACCTCGGGGCAGTGGAGCTCCCGTCATCAGTCCTTGATTTCGGAGATTGTCAATCTGGTCACATGTCATGACGTTTCTCTGTTGCGAATATCTGCCCGGGCTGTGAGTATTTGACTCAAGGTTTCATAAGCGCGGTGCGCCTTTTGTTTTACTGCGCCTACGGTTGACGCCGTGGCGCGCGCCACTTCCTTCAGATTCATACCCGTCACTTTCAGCATCGTCACCACTTCCCGTTGACTTTCGGGCAGTGTTGCAACGATTGCTTCGAAAGCTCAGCAGCTCGTCCCGATCAGATCGCGGGTATGCACCTGGTTCTGGCAAAATTTCCATCGTTTGCTCGCGAAAGCGAATTCGTTGCTGTCGACGGAAATCATCTACTTGAACGTGGCGCGCTATTCCGTACAGCCACGGCAGCACTGGATCTCCGGGCCGGTATGTGTGCCGTGACTTATGAACATGAAGCCACGTGTCTTGCAGTAAATCGTTCGCGTCCTCACGGCTTATGACCCGATGGAGAAAAAACCGGTACAATAATGGACTTACGGCTTGGATGAGAGCAGTAGTGGCCGTTGCATCAGCATTTTGATACTGAACCATTAACTGTTCGAGATCAGCGCGAGCAATAGAATGCTGGTACAGATCGTTCAATGCTCCTCTCCAGAGTGGGCTAGCATGAACCCCTTCCCTCGCACTTGATTGTCCCGCAACCACCCGCGCGGAAGTGAACAGCGCGTCAGCAAAGGTCCTGGCCGTTCTGCTACACCTTTTCGAATTTCAGTGATGTGCCGTTCATGCAATAGCGTAGCCCTGTTGGTGGGGGGCCGTCACCAAAGACGTGACCGAGGTGGGCCTCGCAGCGGTGGCATTTTACTTCAGTGCGGGGCCCGAAAGTGTTGTCCGCTAAGGTCTCAATATTCTCCTTGGCAACGGGCGCCCAAAAAGCTCGGCCAGCAGTACCGGATTCGAATTTCGTATCCGAACTGAACAACGCGTTCTGACAGCAGACGCAACGGTACAACCCTTTATCGTGGTTGTTCCAGTACCGCCCGGTGAAGGCTAGCTCGGTGCCTGCTTTACGGGTGACTTCGAATTCTTGCGGACTAAGTCTCTTCTTCCACTCTGCATCGCTTAAGACAAGTTTCTCCACCATCACTCGGCCTTCCTCTTTTCCGGAACTGTCAAACCGAATCACAGAATTGCCGGCATCCTGAAGCTCGGCAAAAATGCGGCCCGCTTCGACCGACTGATGCTGGCGGGTGTCGCCAACGAGCAGAACCCGGTCGTCGTGTTGAAGAGTTTGCAGAAAATCGCGCATCTGCTTGCCAGACGCGAGGCTCGACTCGTCGACAAAGAAGAGCCTGGGGCGGAAATCCTCC
>JBPCLH010000061.1:0-8463 GCA_051003475.1 Bryobacteraceae bacterium | reverse complement strand
TCTCTTCCGGCGCGTTGTCGATCGAATCGAAGCTCCGGAACTTTACCTTCGGATTGTGCTTCGATAACGTCTTCGTGATCGCCGCCGTCAACGTCGTCTTCCCGTGATCGATGTGCCCGATCGTCCCGATATTCACGTGCGGCTTGCTGCGGTCAAATTTCTCTTTCGCCATGAGCGTCCTGTTTCAAGATTAACCGTGGATTCTTTCCTCTTAAAGGAAAGGAGACTGAAGCGTGCGCGCGCACACTACTTTCGTCGCACTCTCAAGGTCGAGCATAGCATGTAGGTTTCAAAGACCGGATTGGAGCAGTAATGGGGACCGGCAGGAGCCGCTAGATCAACCTCACTTATCTTCGGCCTTCATCTCGCATTACTTCGAGGCAATATAATCCATCAGGGTATTAATTTTCGAATCATCCAGTTTGTTGCGGAAGGCCGGCATCAGCGCACCGCCGAATTTGATTCTGGTCGTCACATATGGACGATTCGGCTTTCCGCGGCTGAGTGGCAGTCTTGGGTTTTTGAATAAGTGATTTAGGCTCGGGCCGAATTTCCTCGAGTGCATTTTATCTTTGTCGATGTCATGGCACACGGCGCAATTCTCGCGGTAAAGGTCGCGCCCCACAACGCGAGAGTTCTCCCAGGAAGGAGCCTTGATGTGCGCAGCCGAAAGGCTTGCGGCAATCCCTACCAACAGCACCCATTTCCAATTCATGCGGAGTCGCCGATTTTCCGGACGTTGATTGCGCCCGCGCCTTCCAGGAAGCGACCGGCATCGTCCACCTGATTAGGTTGGCAATGGACCCGAACACAAATCATGCCTGGTTCCATTGACGGGACGGGCGCTTTGCGATGACGCCGGAGAAGCCCACTTTCCGCAAGGAACCAAGTAAATGCTGTCAGAATCGCGCCCAGCATCGTCATTTCATAAAACACAACGCCCGTGCCCCAGAATGAGAATAAGGGCATCCCTCCGGTAACCAGCGGATAATTGTACTGCGTAAAAAAGACAAATCCTATGGCAAGCAAACAGAACATGATTGCACCGGCAACCACGCCGAGAGACATACGAGTCGGACGATCCAGCACGCCGCGCGGAAATTCCAGAGGCTCATCCGAAAACACGTCCAACTCACTCGGGCCAAACCCATTCGCTGTTAGTTTCCGCAGCGCTTGGATGGTCGCTTCCTTCTGTTGAAAATCGCCCGTCAGGTACACGTCAGCTACGCCTCTTCCGCCGGATGCGACTTGAATTCCCAGACCGAGACTATGGGAAACAGCTTGGAGAAGATGAGATACAACACGGCCATGACGGCAAAGGTGGCGGCCGTGATAGAGATCTCGACCCAAGTTGGCGAGTAACGGCCCCAGGCTGCAGCGAGCCGCGGCATGCTCAAGGTGGGAACGATGATGAGATAGCGCTCGAGCCACATGCCAATCAGCACCATCACCGACGCAACGGTAGCAGTCCCAATGGAACGCAAACGCCGAATACCCAGTAGTACGAACGGAACCACGAAGTTGCAGAAGACCATGATCCAGAAGTAAGGAGCAAACGGGCCGCGCACGCGGGCTCCGAACACATTCATTTCCTTCGGCTCGTTTCCGTACCAGGCGGTCAGGTTCTCGGCCACGGTGAAGTAGAGCCAAAGCAGGCTCATCAAAAGCAGCAGTTTGGCCAAATTATTGAAGTGGTGAAACGTAAGGTACTTTTCCAAGCCCATCGTTTTCCGAATGATTGACATGGCCAGCAAAAGCGCGGCAATTCCGCTGAAGATCGCACCCACTACGAAATATGGCCCGAAAATGCTGCTGTGCCACATGGGCGCGATAGACATCGAAAAATCCCACGCCACTACCGTGTGAACCGAAACCGCTACTGCCAGGATGATTGCTGCCATCAGCTTCATCGCGCGCTCTAATGCGTGCCACTCCCGATCGCTGCCGGTCCAGCCGAGTGAAAGCGTGCGGTAAAAGCGGCGCCGCCAGCCCGTGGCGTGCTGCGATAATTGCGCGACGTCAGGAATCAATGGCAGAAACAAATAAATGGAGCTGCCCATTAGATAGGTGCTGATGGCGGCCAGATCCCACAGAAGGGGCGAGCGAAAGTTGGGCCACAAAAGTCTGGAATTGGGATACGGGATCAGCCAGTAGAAAACCCACGCGCGGCCCAGGTGAATGATCGGAAACATGCCGCCAATCATGAGCGCAAATACGGTGATGGCCTCCGCCGCGCGCGTGACCGGCTTACGCCAGGCGGCCTCCGTCAAACGCAGAATTGCAGAGATCAGCGTCCCGGCATGCGAGATCCCGATCCAGAAAACGAAATTAACGATATAAAAGGCCCAGAAGACGGGGCGCCGAATTCCCGCCACGCCAATCCCGCGATGGAGTTGGTAGCCCCAACCCACGAGACCCCAGAGGACAACGGCAGACAACAAGAGGAGCACAATAATGTACGGTCGGCTCGCCCCCGACAAGGGACGCCACAAATCGGTGCGCACTTCATGGTAGGGAATGGCTTCCCCGGCAGCCGCCACCTTATCTCGCCCTCTGCAAATAGAACACTTTCGGCTTGGTCCCGAGTTCTTCGAGCAGGCGCGTGGATCGCCCACTCTCTGCCAAACGGGAAACCTTGCTCTCCGGGTCGTTCAGATCGCCAAAAACCATCGCTTCTGCCGGACACGACTGAACGCAAGCCGGCTGTACATCTCCATCCGCTAGCGGCCGATCCTCCGCGCGCGCTTCTTCTTTCGCTCTCTTGATCCGCTGAATGCAAAATGTGCATTTCTCCATGACGCCGGACATGCGAATAGAGACATCCGGATTGTGTTGCAGATCAAGAGGCGCCGGCCACGCCGGATCGAACCAGTTGAAGAAACGCACCGAGTATGGACAATTGTTGGCGCAATAGCGAGTCCCCACGCAGCGGTTATAAACCTGTACGTTGAGGCCCTCGGGATTCTTGTAAGTGGCGTATACCGGACAAACTGGTTCGCACGGCGCTTCGTCGCACTGCTGGCAAAGCACTGGCATGTACTTCACGCGAACGTTCGGAAATTCTCCTTCGTAATAGCGGTCCACTCGAATCCAGTGAACCGCGCGGCCTTTGGCAGCGGACTCAGGATCAGAAAGCGGCAAATTGTTTTCCGCGTGGCAAGCGGCAACACAGGCCTGACATCCCGTGCAGCGGTCTAAATCGATGGCCATTCCCCATCGGTGTTCCATTTTGCTCTCTTCGTTCACCTGTACCCCCAAGGCCCTTGTTCCCGGTCCTGCGGCGAGAACTGGATCAGCTCTCCAGCCCTTCGTTCCAGCCGAGCGACACGCACTCGCGTAGCCCCAAACGCCAGAGATCCCGTGGATACCTCCCAAACGGGCGCAAGAATTGAAAGCGGATTCGCCCCTCTCCCCGAAGCGTACCGACCGTAATGTGTGTGTCCTTCTCCGATCGCCATGCTCACGACTCCAGGAAGCGCGGCGGGATGCACATAGGCCAGGACCTCCAGACTTCCGTTGTCCGATTCCACGCGCACCCAATCGCCTGTAGCAATGTCGAGCTTCGCTGCGGTTTTCGGATCGATTTCTAACGGAAGATCCCACATAGAACTGGAGACAGGATCTGGCAACTCCTGCATCCAAGGCAAATTCGCGCCGCGCCCGTCGTGATATTGGAGCGACAAATAGGGTTGGAACTGCAGCGGGAATCGCTCCGGCGCTCCGGCAAGAACCGGGTCGCTCCATTCGAGTTTCTCACCCCTCGGCTTTACCGCTGCTTCCTCATTTTTCTCATCCAGCCACAGGCCACCCTGGCGTGCAACGTCGTCCCATGTCTCACCGGACTGCAACAACGGCTCGACGTACGTCTTCGGGGTTACGGGCTCAAACGCGATATTCATTTTGCGCGCAATATCGCCCAGCGTTTGTTCGATCGCCCGCGTGTTATAGAGTGGGCGCACGAACGGCGTAGCCACGGTGATCGCTGGCCGCGGCGATACAACCGGTAGGACTGCTATCGCCGATTCGAGCACGTCGTGATCTGGAAGGATCAGATCCGCATGAGCTGCGGAGTCATCTACGAAACCGCTAAAACTCACGATCGTTTCGATGTTCGCGATCGCCTGAGACACGCCGCTTGATGGCGGGAGGCCGTAAACAGGGTTCTGGCCGTCAAATACAAGGATTTGGGCACGATTGAGAGCCGCGACGACATTGCTATTTTGCGGGCGATCAAAAGATTCCGGGTTTGGTGGCAAAACGCCACCAGGTCGTCCGATGTTGCCTAGCAAGAAGTTCAGGTAATGGGCTGCAATAAGAGCGTGAAGTGAATTGGTATGTATGATCGAAGCTCCTGCGATTACTAGCGGTGCTTCCGATTCGCCCAACTCCCGAGCCACGCGTCGAAGACGTTTTTCATCGATCCCGGAGGCGCGGATAAGGCCAGCCACATCCGCCCCGAGAATCGATTCCGCTTCAGGACCGGAATATTGTTCCTGATTGCGCGCGAGTTTCGCATCCAGCAGCAAACGAGCGATGGCAACCAGCAGATGGGGCTCGAAACCAGGGCGCAGAGGGAGCCATTCGTCCGCACTCGAGGCCGTCACAGACATTCTGGATTCGGCTTGGACCAACCTCCCTCGCACCCCAGGCCGGCCTTGCCGAAAATGGCCGAACTGGCGAGCGTAGTAAACCGGAGACGCCCAACCGCCTAAAAAGTCAGCGCCCACTCCCAATGCAAAACGCGCTTGGGCCAGGTCGTAACGGGGTACGCCCTTCCAATCGAACGCCAGCTCGGCCGCCTTTCTCTCGAGAGCCAGACTGTCCAGGGAGCAGGTAAGCGCCGGCGGAGCGCCCAGCGATTTGAGGAATCGTTCAATCGAAAGCTCGTGAGTACCCGACTGGGCGCTTGTCAGGAACAAGATCTTACTTGGGTCGCTCGAGCGAACCTTCGCTATCCTCTCCGTCACGACGGCGATTGCTTCGTCCCACGAAACGGCTGCAAATTCATTCTTGCCGCGAGGTCCCGTTCGGCGCACCGGCCCATGCAGCCGATCAGGATTATACAGAGACTGAAGAGCCGCATGGCCTCGTGCGCAGAGGCGTCCTCCACTCACCGGATCCAAGGGATTGCCTTCGATCTTCTTGATGCAGGCGATTCGCTCCCGAAACTTCTCCCCTTTACGCTCAATCGTGCGCTCGCCTTCCATCACCCGCACGATAGTGCCACAGCCGCCACCGCATTCGCCGCAGACGGAAGGGTGCCACTGCTCTTCTCCCGGGACTATTTCGCCTTCCGGAACCAGCAGTGGAATTAGCGTGTCACTTTTTCGACCGCAGCCGCTGGTCGCTACACTCGCGGAGACAGCGGACACAATCTTGAAGAAATTGCGGCGATCCATAAAATTAATGCACGTTCTTCCCTGGCGGCAATTGACGAACCGTAACCGGTGTTAGTAGTGGCACGCAGCGCAATCCTCCGAGGCATGCTTCTGGCGATGGCAAGTGAGACACGTGCCCATTGTATGAGTCACTGTGTGCTCCGCAACGGTCACCTTCGTAAGATCCCCATGGCACGTTGAACAGGCAATCCCCGCCCGATAATGCGGTGCATGCCGGAACTTCACGTGAGCATCGGAAGAAAAACCGTACACCCGCTCCCAAGGAATCTCCAGGTTCTTATTAGAGTATTCGATGACTTTCTTAACTTCAGGTTTTTCCCTCGCCAGTTTGGCATGACACAGCATGCATTTCCGGACCGAGGGAATGCCTGCGCTCGCGCGTGTATCGGCGCCAATATGGCAGTCGACACAACCCAGGCCAAGCTTCATGTGCGTGTTGTGCGGAAACGCGATCGGTTGGCGAGCCCAGGCGGCAATCACAAATATTCCCGCAAGCCACACGGCTTTCCACACCACTGGCATCAATCCTCTCAGGTACGGTTGAGTACGGCGATTCGGCGAATCCAAAGAGCCTTCGGGATACCAAAAGCTGCTGTAAGCAGATTACAGACGCTATACCCCCGGAATCAGTATAATGCGCTGATATGGAAAGGTTCCGCATATTCCTGAGTCATCTAAACGGTGAATCGAAGTTGGCGGATGCCATTCAGACTCATCTCACAAAAGACTTTATCGGCTTAGTAGAGGTGTTTGTGTCTTCAGACAGGATCAGTATTCCAGCCGGATCGAAGTGGCTGAGTGAGGTAACAACAGCTCTGAATAAAGCAAATCTACACCTGATACTGTGCAGCGATGAGGCTGTCGGGCGGCCGTGGATAAACTTCGAGGCCGGAGCCGCCCATCTCCGAGGCATCCCCCTGATTCCCCTGTGTCACAGCGGCTTGAAACCTGCTCAATTGCCGGTTCCTCTGAGCGAGTACGAAGGCATAGTCGCAACTGAGCAAGACGGGCTTGTCAGCTTGTACCGGGTAATCGCCGATGCTTTAGGATCAGGCATCCCAGAAATCAATTTCGAGCGATTCGCAGCGGAAGTGGCCGCCCTTGAGGCAGAGTATCAGCAGAGACTAACTGCATCGGTCTCGCCCGCGACGTTGAACGACGGCGTCGAGACCATCCGAAATCCGACGGCCCTTTGTATCACAAGTCCCAGTTTGTGAATTTGGGATTTGAGAACCAACTACAGACCGTTCTCAACGCGTTCCCTGCCACGGTGCCACATCAGCGGGTATCGTCATCAAGCGAGCTGCGTAATGTGCTTGCTGACGGGAAATTCGACATTGTGCACATCGCGGCTTTCGTCTGCCCACGGTCTGGTGACTTGTATTTGAGTGACGTTGACCTGAGAACCGGAGCGGGCATCTCCGATCACCCCGATATCGTAACCGCAGATGCGATTGCAGCGCTTTTAGCCATGTCGAAAACAAAGCTCGTGGTGATCGGAAGCTGTGACTCGATTGCGTTGGCGGCAACGCTCGTGATGGTGTGTCACGTCATCGCGGCCCGCGACATCATAAGCGCAAAGATGACCGCTGCCTGGGTCGAAGCCTTCTATGGGATGCTGCCCCGACGCTCGCTTTCAGAAGCCCTCGATTACGCTTGCAAGGTCAGCCAAGCGCCGATGCGCTTTTATGGAAGGCAAATAAAATCCGCAGATCTCGTTTTCAAGGCAGAAGCTGCGTAGACTCTTGCATTAGACCTCTACGCGCGGATCGAATGTGAAGCGGGAACGGGACCACGTTCACAGGATCACGGCCGTCTAGTTGGGTACGGAGTAGGTACGGCAAACTCCACTAGCAACCCTCAACCATTGAACTGGAGCCGTTGACCGGGATTGAACCGGTGACCTCGTCCTTACCAAGGACGCGCTCTACCAACTGAGCTACAACGGCTAACCTATTTGAGCATTGGACTTAGTAGCGGCTTTCACGGATTTTTTTGGATCGTCCGGGCCAGATCTGAACCAAATCGAATCTTCAATTTCAGATTTTAGCAACAAAGTACTCGCTGCGGCGCGTTTGTTTTTCCGTGGTGTTTGGTGGAGCGGAGCACCCGAACTTGATCTGTTTCAGTCGATCTCAATCTCGGTCTTCAGTTCATAAGAAGCGGGTTAGTACTGAACACATCCCGAAATAGTCCCGACTGCCCCGCAAAGTGCGTAGGTTATCTACTAGACTTGCCACACAGCCCACCTCCGGATTGGTGTCATCAGTTTCGAGAGGGGTTCGCCGGGTATACAATCGCCGCCTCCGGTTGTTGATCCTCGACCACGATCATCACCATGATGAAAACTTGCCAATATTGCAAATTCGAGATCCCAGCAACCGCTGGTGTGTGCGGGCATTGTCGGAAAAATCAACCGAAGTCTTCAGTGCCGAAAACGGCTGAGCAGATCAAAGCTGAAAAGCGGGGATGCATTGGATGCGTCGCTTTGATTGGAGGCATTTTGGCTATTTCCTTAATTGTTAGTGTTGTCAGTTCCATCAGGGATGGCATAGAGACGCGTAGCATCAGCTCTAAGATCGCCCGGGAAGAGAAGGTCGAGCAACAGTCTTCGACGGAGACCGCGAAGGCTATCTTGCCCGGAATAAATCGTTATGCCGAAATCATGGAAGGCAAGGTCAAGATCTCTGGTGTAGCCCGACTGAAGAAAGAAGCAGAGGCTCTAAGGGCGTTATCTGAAATCGCATATAGACAAAGTGACAGAGGTGACGCGTTACATGACTACTCTGTAGGTAAGTCATGGAACACTGCGCCGGTTGTTGGACCAGGATTCCCTGGTTTTTCAATCGCCGGCAACTCCCACTCGCCCCTTTTTGAAGATGAAGAAAAGTGAGAGGGCCGAGGCCGCTACTATACATAGGAAACTGGCTTCAGTGCTGAGGATGTCCCGAGCTTAGTTGAAGGTTAGGGCGGCTGAGTTTCATGTTACGCCACTTTCTCAGAAGAGGCGCTGGATTTGTGTTCTCTCCCGAGGGCGACGGCAAGAGCCCAGAGGTCTCGATGG
>JBPCLH010000060.1:0-5491 GCA_051003475.1 Bryobacteraceae bacterium | reverse complement strand
ATATAAGGATCTCTGCGATGAAGGCAAGATTCAGTCGACGGGCAACGACACGTACTGCTATCCACCAACGCTCGAAATTCTTGTGGACGGCGTACAAATGAACAATGAAATCAGTGGCCTTGGCCAGAGCTCAAAGATGCATTTTCTGCGCCGCATTCACAAAGATCCCATGACGGGGGACCCTGATTGGGGAAAGCGGAGCATGCAGGATGAACCAACTTCTAGCTCTTGGGGGGGGCAAAACGTCTTTGACGTGTTTTCAAAGACCACGGATAAGGCGAGCGACGGAACGCCGTACTCAGAATGGTAACAGCGGGCCAAGAGAGAGAACCCATGACGAAGCCAAAGCCACGATGGCAGCGGGGCTTCACGCTCATCGAATTGATGGTCGTAATGGCTATCATCTCGGTGCTGCTTGCTATCGCGTTACCGATTTACCAGAAATCAATCGTCCGCGCGAAAGAAAGTGTCCTCCGGAATAACCTATTTACTCTTCGCTCTATGATCGATGAGTACGCCATTGATAAACAAAAGGCTCCGGAGACTTTGCAAGACCTCGTATCGCAAGGCTATTTGAGACAGATCCCGCAGGATCCGATTACTGGTTCCGACCAAACCTGGAAGCTCATTATGGAAGACACGCCGATCGGAGGAAGCAACAACCCGCCAGGGATTTTCGACGTGCGAAGTGGTTCAGACAAAACGGGCCTGGATGGGACCCCGTATGCCGACTGGTGACCCAACTACTTCCTATTTCGCCCTGTTAAACTGAATGGCGAGAGTAACCTCCCTCTCCTGATCCCCGATCGTCTAATGGTAGGACAGCGGCCTTTGGAGCCGTGAATCGTGGTTCGAATCCATGTCGGGGAGCCAAATTGCTCTCTGCAATCTCTGGTTAACACCCGTAACGCCATGGGCGTATAGTAGAACTCGATATGACGAACCCAAACCAAGGTGGCCATTTGCGCGCGGCCGGGCGTGATGCTGTTGAGGGTTGAAACGCTTCGCAAGGTGCGGCAGCGGGCTAGAAGTCGATTCTGGCGTTAGCGACATTCAGCAGAGACTGTACCTGCTTTGGGTGCAGGCTTTGGAGCTGCTGCTGCCCTCACCGTTAGGCGCTCACAGAACCAGAGAGGAAATACGCGGCTTTGATTGGTCGAGGTTGGGCGCGTGAACCAATTCATAACTGGTGCTTTGGTTAAAGATAGGCCGCCACCGGCCAGCGGGACAAATGACCACGCTCCTTCATCATCTAATGAAGAAATCTGTTTGTACCGATAAACCCTTTAGGAGATCGGAAACGAAGATGAACAGAATACTTACTACTCTTGGGCTGGCTGCGGCTTTACTAATTCCAACTTGCGTAATCGCACAGGATTATGATCACGATCACGACCATGATCGGTATAAGCATCAGCGCTACTATGACAAGCACCATCGCGACCACCACGAGTTTGACGAACGAGAAAATCGCGCATGGAATATGTACGCGCAGCAACAGCGCCACGCCAACTGGGAGTGGGAACAAGCGAATGATCGGCAACGACAACGTTACTGGGACTGGCGTCCCAACCACTCAGATGCGGTGCTGCGGATCAATATTCGATAAGCTGCTTGCGGGCGCGGCGATATCGGGCGTCCTGGTTCTCCCGGAGCGGGACACACAAGGTTTGGTAGGCGGTCACTCTCTGGTCGCGATCAGCGCCCGGCTGTACCATGGACGAATGCACTTCTGGCAATCGCCGTACGCGCGAGTCAGTGCGAGAATTCCGGAGTGGAGCACCGGCTAATGCCTCCGCGATCTCGCCGGCAACGATCAGCGGGACTGCGATCGACCGCCTCACGCCAAAAATCTCAGCTACGCCCTTGGGGCATAGACAGGCCTTCCTTCATTCGCGCTAGGCACGCGAGCGAATACCGGCGCGCTGCGAATCACCAAGAAACCCCAAAAGCACTACACATGTGAGGGCCGGCTTGTGACGGAGTGACTTTGTCAGTCAGAGGGACCTTTATCGGACAACTGGCGCGCGGACCGACTCTTTGCGTCCACTCTGGGTATCGAACGAATGGCACGACTTAATCCCGCAACGTAGCCGGGCCTCACCAAAGAGAATCATCACTCCCACGTGGCGGTTCAACATAGTCCGAGAATCTGATTCTCGCGTAAACAAGAGCCGAATCGGTCAAAACCGGCACTCATACCGTAGTTCACTGCCGCAGAAAGCAATCCGCTCTCACAATCAAAATCTATGGCAACCAACCTCCCGGACCAAACTTCGGTCGCCATTCCCCGCTATCCCGTTTTCAGCAGGGTCAGGCTCATGTTTACGCTCGGTCTGCTCGCCTTTCTCGTCGTGTGTCTGGCCTTCTCCTGGAACACGCGGAACGCCATGGCCCATCTCCCGTTTCTCAACGGGCGCGGCAAGCCGGGCGGTCTCGCTGACAGCAAGAACACGCTGGTCGATCTGCATCCCTGGCAGACGGCCCAGACGCTCACGGCTCTGGCCGTCACCGCAGAGGAGGTCGAGTTTGCACGCGAGGCCGAGCGCTTGGCTGATCACGAAGTGGACCAGGCCTTTGCTTCGGCATTGCGCCTGGCCAGCGCGCAGCATCATGTACTCACGGGCGAGGCGCTAACGCTCTCCCAAAAACTCACACAATTCCAGCAACTTGTTAAGGAGGATGAAGCCCGTCTGCAGAGTCTCACAAGCGCCGCCGGCCTCTCCACCAATTCAGCCCGCCGCGCTGCGCCGCACACGATCCCCACAGACGATATCGACATTGCCAAAGCGCAGCTTAGCCTCGATTCGGATGAACTGGCCGACGCACAGCAGGACCTCGCTCGCGCCAGCGGCGATGAGCGTGCCACGATTCAACAGGAGCTCGCTGCGCACGAATCGAGTATGCGCAAATACGACGGCCAGTCCCGGAACCAAAGTGAGACTGCAATCGTCTCCGCCCAACAATACGGTACCCTCGTCAGGCGCCTTAAGGCGTGGATCGATCAACGCACACGTGACCAGTTGATCCAGCAGGCCAGGCAGCAGGCACAAGCTGATGCAGCCGCGCTCACCGGCCAGCACAACAAACTCGAGCGCCAGGCCGACACGGCCTCTTCCGTAATTAGCAGGAACTCATCTCAGCCCGCGGCAAACCCGTCATCGGACACCGCCTTAGACGTAGCTTCCAAACTCGCCAACCTGAAGGATAGGAGCGCGCAACGCCAGCTTCTCAGCATCTATGACGACCGTATCCGGAGCCAGCGTCAACTCGCCGCCCTTTACGGCAACTGGTCCGCCCAAGTGCTCCTGCAGCATCGCATCTTTCTGCACCTTATCCTGCAGTCCGTCGCGCTAATTGCCTTCGTCCTCATCTGCGTCATCCTCTTCGATGCGCTCGTGCGCCATCTCGTGGACCGGCCCACGCTCGACCGGCCCCGGATTCAAACCCTTCGCGTCATCTTTAAACTCGGCGTGCAAATAATCGGTGTCGTTCTCATCCTGCTTGTCATCTTTGGCGCCCCCAGTCAGATGCCCACCATCCTCGGCCTGACTACGGCCGGACTCACAGTTGTCTTGCAGGACTTCATCATCGCTTTCTTCGGTTGGTTCGTGCTGATGGGTAAAAACGGGATTCGTGTCGGCGATTGGGTCGAAATCAACGGCGTCAGCGGCGAAGTCGTCGAGATTGGCCTTTGGCGCACCGCCATCCTCGAAACGGGCAACTGGACCGACAAAGGCCGTCCCACCGGCCGCCGCGCTACCTTCATCAATAGCTTCGCCATCAAGGGTCAGTACTTTAACTTCTCCACCGCCGGCCAGTGGATGTGGGATGAAATCCGGGTCAGCATCCCGGCAGGCGAGGATAGCTATGCCCTGATCGAGCTCATCCACAAAGCGGTACTCAAACAAACCGAAAAAGATGCTCAGCTCGCCGAGGAGGAATGGAGGCGCGTCACCCGGAACAAGGGCTCTAACCATTTCACAGCAGCGCCCGGCGTCGATATGCGCCCGGGCGTGACAGGCATTGACATCATCGCCCGCTATGTCACTCGCGCCTCAGAGCGCTTTGAGGTGCGAAATCGACTATACGAGTGTGTCATTGAACTGCTGCACAAGCCGCTCACCCCCAACGTCAATCTGACCAGCGGCGACCTGCTCAGTCTACGCAACATCAGCCGCTGATCGCGTGAATTTCAGTCCAGCGCTTGTGCCGGCGGTTTTCGAAACTCTTGCTTCGCTTCGGTCCGCGATCTCGGCCTTTCCCGATGTGCGCGCCAAGTGGCTTCGCCTCTGCCGCCTCATAGGCGAGACGCCGAACAGCGGCTAAACGACCGTTGATCGTGCCCGGCGCAAGATGGCGGTCTTCGAGGTGCATACGGTAGCGCGTCACGACTGTTTTGTTGAGCGACAACCGGGGCTCTGAGCAGTACCAATCGACAAATTCGTCTATCGGGTGCCCGTACCCACGTTTTGACTCTCGAGATCGCAGGCTATTCAAGACAGCCGTTTTGGCGTGTTCCAAATCTGGTAAGCCTAACTTGGACTTGGGACCCTTTAAATTCCGATGGCATTTATCGCGCTTCCGCATGTCAGCCGCCTCCTTGCGGCTGACGAAGAAACTACGACGTCAGGGGTCGGTTTGAAAGCGGTATGCGATAGATCTAGTCTTGCTGGTCGCGTGGAGAGTTAGACCTGCAACCACTACAATCACGGAATGAGCGGGAATGTTCCTAAACCTTTTCCACTCGACGCGTCGTTGATCCTTATCGACCTCCAAAATGCAATCGACTATCCCAGTTGGGGACAACGCAATAATCGCGAAACAGAGAGGAACATAGCATCCTTGCTGCGGGTTTGGCGAGCAAGCTCTCGGCCCGTGTACCACATCCGGCATGATTCATCGGAACCGACTTCCCCCTATCGGCCCGGTCAAGCTGGTAACCAATTCAAACTGGAGGCACAGCCGGTCCCGGGAGAGATCATCATCTCGAAAAAAACGAACAGCGCCTTCATTGGGACAAATCTTGAGCCAATGCTGCGCGCGACAAACCAAAGCCTACTGGTTATTGCTGGCGTAATCACCAACAATTCCGTGGAGGCTACGGTAAGGATGGCAGGAAACCTCGGTTTTGACGGATGTGTTGCAAATAGGGATGGGGAACGAAGCGGTTGCGAATCTTGTTTATGGCTAAGCAACACCGAAGATAACTTGGATGAACCGGACTTGCGCGGCGAGATCGTCCTTTGACAACCACCGAACCTGACCTTTGCGAATCATGTGCATTGCTTCATAGCCTTGTATCGTGCGTTGAGCGCATCAAAGGGGCTGTGTTGCAAATAGCGGCAAGAGGACAAAGCGGTTGCGAAATTTCTTAGTAACTAACCAGCAACACCGAAGATAACTTTGATGAACCGGACTTGCGCGGCGAGATCGTCCTTTGACAACCACCGAACCTGACCTTTGCGAATCATGTGCATTGCTTCATAGC
>JBPCLH010000059.1:0-10179 GCA_051003475.1 Bryobacteraceae bacterium | reverse complement strand
GTGGCACCCCTCTCGGAGCTACCCTCAACCTCATCTTAGGTTCAGGGGCAACTTTCGCGCCCTATGGCACGTACGATCAATCGGCAGGAGTCTGGATGGCCGGCGCATTTGGACCGCCTGGAACACTTCCGCCTGCTCCCGTGGCGCTCACCATTAACGGGGCGAGGATCGTCGGTGGAATCGTGCTGTCTCACTAGCATCGCAATCAAGGGTGGCTGAGGACGCCCGAGTTGACTCGAAAACAGAAACAAGTCAGTGCCTCCAAACAGACGCCAATCCTGCTGACCCGATAACCATCATTGCCGGTGAGACTTTCACTATCAACCTAGTACTGATTTAGATAGGACAATAGCGGCCGGCTGTTTAAGCATGGGATAATCAAAAAGCAGCGTTCATCGGCCTTTTCCGCAAGTATAATGGAGTTGAGCCCGCGCTTTCTGCGCAAGCGACCGCTATAAGCAGGATACTCATATATGTCAAACCATCACACTCATCAACACAGGTGGGCGTTATGCTGCTGTGGCGCGATTTTGTTGGGAATTATTGCCCTAAGCGGGGCAGTATCGCCATTACGTGGCCAGAACGCCGATTCCTCAAAGGCCCCTTACACTGTGCCGCCGCCTGATTACACAATAGGTCCGGGAGATGTCTTGACCATTTCCGTCACCTATGCAACAGAGATTGGCGGTAAAGTCCGGGTCAGCGAAGACGGTTTTATTATCGCGCCGGGTTTGCCAAAACCCGTCAAAGCCGTCGGCTTGACACCCGCCGCTCTGGGCACACAAATCAAAGAGGATCTGAAGCAGGCGCAAATAGTTCGGGAACCCATCGTGAGTGTGTTCGTCGAAGAGTTTCATAGCCGGACCATAAGTGTCCTCGGAGCGGTTACAAACCCACTTGTCTATCCGCTGAACCGCCCCACCACGGTTTTGGAAGCGATTTCCATGGCAGGCGGCTTGCTCCCAACCGCGGGAGGGCAGTTAACATTGATTCGCAAAGGTCACGATTTGCCCATCGGCCATATCAAGGGCGACACCACGGTTCTTATAATTGATTTAGGTAGGCTGATGGCCGGCACTGATCCGTCCCTCAACCTAAAAGTCGAGCCGGGAGATGTTCTCAGCGTCGCCACGGCCCCAGTCGTCTACGTTGTCGGTGCTGTTGTCCAGCCGGGTGGTTACGTGCTTGACGACCCGAGTTCCAATTTCACCGTCTTACAGGCAATCGCTAAGGCACAGGGCACCAAGCCGACTGCGGCAACAAATCGCTGCTTTATCATACGCCGGTCACCGGAAGGGCAAGAGAGGAAGCAGATACCCGTAGATGTCAGTGCTGTTATGAAGGGAAAAGGTAGCGATCTCGATCTTCAGCGGAACGATATTCTGTTTGTGCCGGAAAGCGGCATGAAGAAGACCATGCAGGCGCTCCAGCAAGCTGCAATCTCGGGCGCGAGTGGCATCGCAACTTACGGCCTGGGTTATCGGTTGGCCCGCTGAAGCGATACTTTCCTTTCGTTAACCAGCTCATGACACCGGCAACCGCGGGAACGCCCCCTGTCCTTTCTCGGCGTAAGCGAATCAGATCACACCCGCTTCTGCTGGATCTGGGTTTCACGAGCGCAGCGCAGATCTCGCTTTTCGTATCTAATCTGCTGCTGATCTCCTTGTTTGCGCGGTTTCTGAGTGCGGCTGCGCTTGCCGAGTACCTGCTTTTGAGGCGTGTAGTCGCGTGGTTGCAATCGGGAGTGCAGCTAGGTCTCCTCGTCGGAATACCTCGCTATGTGGCGCACGAAGCGGCCGCGGCGGAAGGAAAGCCCGAAACCTACTTTGCCGCGGGTGCCGCCTGCCTCGGTGTGGTGGCCCTCGGCGTTGGGCTAATACTAAACCTCTGGCATCGGGATTTTGCCCGATTGTTGTTTGGCAGCAGCCAAATGAATTACTTAATACTGCCCCTAGCGCTGACCGTTGCCGGACTGGCGTTGCACACGGCGGTATATGGATACTTCCGGGGGTATCTATGGATGAACAGTGCCAATATTCTGCAGATTTGGAATATGTCTCTCGTTCCAATACTTGTCCTTCTGGTTCTCGTCCGTTTTCGCTCCGTCGCATTAATTGTGAACGTCACCGGCGTCATCACCATCGCTACCTCGGCACTGGTTTCCGTTCCGGCGCTAAGGCGTGCTTTCAAGGGCGGAAACTTCGAACTGATACGGCCATTGAAGGACCTTTTGCGTTATGGTCTTGCGCGCGTGCCGGGAGACTTCGCTGGGGCTGCACTTCCGGCCGTGGGACCGATGGTCGCCGCCCAATTCATGCCATTGAGTCAAGTTTCACCTTTGCTCTTAGGCACCAGTCTGATGGCGGCCGCAAGTATCAGCGTGGCGCCTTTAGGAACATTGCTGCTATCGAAGGTCAGCGCCATGGCCGCGCAGAACAGGCTCGAGGAGATTCGATTGCCACTCAGTTACATGATGAATGGCGTTCTCGAAATCTCCATTTTCCTGAGTTTGCAGTTAATTGTGTTTGCGGATGTTGTTTTAAGAGTTTGGGTCGGCTCGGGTTTTCATAACGCCGTTCCTATCGTTCGCATTCTTGCCTTTGCAATCCCCTTTGTCCTTTTCCCTGTGGCGCTCCGCAGCGTGATAGACGCGGTGTCGGTGAAAGCCTCGAATGCCCATAATCTTCTCATTTCGCTCGCGGCGATGCTCGTTTTCATTGCTATTTCGGTAGTGATAGCGCCCCGACCGTTTTTACTGGTCGCCCTTGCTGTCTCGACAGTTCTCACCCTGGCATTGCTCGCCGGCCTCACTGCTGTGACGGTTCGGCGCCTATGTCAAGTCAAGCCAGTGTGGAGAAGTCTCGCGGAGTCACTGCTGGTTAACGTTCTGCTTTTTGCCGTTGCTGCGGCCATGAGAGGAGTCGTTGGAGCGGGAACTAGCCTGGTCCGGTTTATCGCTCTTGAGATTGTCATCTGCGGTGTCTACCTATTTGTGTTGGTGAAGCGGCGGCCTGAATGGCTACAGTTTATTTGGCAGAAGAGCTTTTTGCGGCAGCCAATTAGCACGTGAGAAAGATCCTGACAACCATTCGGACGCGACGAATTTTCGAAGCCTGCGTGCCTCCCACCGAAACCAGGGCTTGAGATCAGTGACGAAGAAACAATCATTCGACGTAGTCATGCTGACCACTGCTCATCCTGCGACGGATAATCGCATCTTTTATCGCGAGGCAAAAACCCTGGCCGAAGCTGGATTGGCAGTTGCTGTGATTGGGCCTCATCCCAAACCGGAAACGTTAGAGGGAGTCTGGATTGAGGCATTGCCGAAACAAAGCCGAGGGTCTTTGAGGCTCATGCAGGGATGGATGATGATACGGCTTGCGCTCCGGCTGCGAAGCCGCGTGTTCTTGTTCCACGACCCCGAGCTTTTCGGGGTTGGGCTCGTTCTACGCCTGTTGGGCAAGAAGGTAGTCTACGATTGCCATGAAAACCTACCCGCGCAAGTGCTTCAGAAAAGCTGGATTCCGCGTCCGCTACGCCGCCCGGCTTCAGCGTTGGCTTGGCTGATTGAATGGTTCGGGTCCCGGCTGTTGAGTGGTGTCGCCGTAGCACGCGACGCAGTTTTGCCGCGTTTCCCAAAAAATCGTCGCATTTCGATCCGTAATTTCCCGACGGAACAAGCCCTGAAAAGCGCCGAAGGATTGCCTATCGATTTGCGAGAAAACATCGTGATCTATGCGGGTGGGCTTGGCCGGGTGCGAGGAATCGCCGAATTGCTGGAAGCATTCCGGCACATCAGACCAGATGAAGCGGAACTTTGGTTGGCGGGAATATTCCACGACAAGGCGTTCCAAGACGAGATCCTGAAGGACTTACCATCAAACATCAAATGGCTGGGCTGGCTGGAGCATCCTCAAGTGTTAGCTCTTTATCCCTCTGTTAAGATCGGGATCAATCTTCTCTACCCGACACCCAGCCACAAAAACTCCCAACCCATAAAATTGTATGAGTATCTGGCTGCCGGCATTCCCGTCATCGCATCGAATTTTCCGGAATTCAATGAGCTTTTGGAAGGGTGTGGAGTACAAGTAGATCCTAAGAACCCTGCTGAAATCGAGCGTGCGATCCGGGATCTTTTATCCGATCCAGCCAGGCTCTCTGAAATGTCGAAAATAGGCCGCGACCGTGTGCTCACTTCATATAGCTGGAAAGGGGAAGGAGTGCGGCTTGTGGATTTCTGTAACCAGCTACGAGGAGCACAGGTTAGTGCTGCAAGGACAAATGCCCGGCTTCCTGGCTAAGCTTTTGCTGTTGCGGCGACCTTCAGCCGTTTGGCAAGGAGCACTGTAAGGCCCACGCGGAAAGTTGATGCATAGCCCTAAACCAAAACAATATGAAAGTCCCTTTACTAGACCTTAAAGCCCAGTACTCCCTCATCAAGAACGAGGTCCTCACCGCTGTAGCGGAGGTGCTCGAATCACAAGTGTGTATCGGAGGCCCGAAAGTTGCCGAACTGGAGCAGAAGATTGCTCAGCTATCCGATTGCAAGTATGGCGTTGCGGTTTCGAGCGGTACCGACGCGCTTCTATGCAGCCTCATGGCCCTTTCTATCGGCCCGGGCGACGAAGTCATAACTACGCCGTTCTCTTTCTTCGCAACGGCCGGTTGTATCTCGCGCACCGGAGCTAAGCCCATCTTCGTCGACATCAACCCACAAACTTACAACATCGACGCTGGGTTGATTGAATCTGCCGTTACCTCGCGAACCAAAGCCATCATACCGGTTCATTTATTCGGTCAAATGGCCGATATGGACCCGGTAATGGAGATTGCTAATCGGCACGGGCTCTTCGTCATCGAGGATGCAGCGCAGTCTATCTCCGCCACATACAAGGGCCGAAAAGCCGGAAGCATTGGAACAACTGGCTGCTTCAGCTTCTTCCCGAGCAAAAACCTCGGTGCCGCTGGTGACGCCGGCATGATCGTAACCAACGACGAAAAGCTGTATGAGCGTATGTCGATCATGCGGAGCCACGGCGCAAAACCGAAGTACTATCACAAGTACGTAGGAGGAAATTTCCGCCTGGATCCGCTTCAGGCGGCCATTCTGCTCGTCAAGCTCCGTTATCTCAATTCATGGTCCGAGGGCCGCCGACGCAACGCTTCGATCTACGATCGATTGTTCGCTGGGACGCCCGTCGGAACGCCATATATCCGTCCCGACTGCGTCAGTATCTTCAATCAGTATGTAGTGAGCCTCACAAACAGAGATGACACCTTGAAAGCGCTGGCGCAGGCTGGGATCTCGACCGAGGTCTATTATCCGCTTCCACTGCACCTTCAGGAATGCTTCTTGTCGGTTGTCCCGCCCGGAGCGCGATTCCCGATATCGGAGCACGCTGCAAAGCACGTGCTTGCGCTACCGATATATCCCGAGCTTACACCGGAGATGATCCACTACGTTGCGGATGCGGCTTTGGCAGCTTGTTCGAAGCTCCAGCCCTCGCACGCGTGACACACGAGCCGTACGACCTATATGCTGAACGTCTTCGGAAAGACTTACATCGGTACTGCGACAGGTTATGTGACGTGCAATCTGCCAATTTTCAAAACGTCTTTAGGAGCTTACGATGCCAATTAGGATTGCTGTTGTCGGAAGTGGATACTGGGGCAAGAATCTGGTCCGTAATTTTCATGAACTAGGTGCTCTGGGTACAATTTGCGATCCCAACCCGATGATCGAGGCAAGTACTCGTGAAAAGTATCCGTCCGTCGGATATGCGCGTGAGTATTCGGAGGTCCTTTCAGATCCGGCCATCAACGCCGTCGTGCTCGCAACGCCTGCTAAGACGCATTATTCCATGGCCATTCAGGCACTTCAGGCTGGTAAGGATCTATTCGTCGAGAAGCCGCTGGCCATCACCGCGGCGGAAGGCACAGCATTAGTGGATCTCGCGACCCGGCGCAATCGCATTCTCATGGTTGGCCACATCCTTCAGTACCATCCGGCTGTAATCAAATTGAAGCAACTCATCAAGTCCGGGACGTTGGGGCGAATCCAGTATCTGTACTCGAATCGTCTGAACATGGGGAAGATTCGCACGGAGGAAAATATCTTGTGGAGCTTCGCGCCGCACGACATATCCGTCATGCTTGGCCTGCTCAATGAAGAGCCCTCGGGCGCGGTATGCACCGGGGGCGCGTATCTGAGCCAGGGTGTCTCGGACGTGACCCTCACCGATCTCACCTTTCCGAGTGGAGTTCGCGCCCACATCTTCGTGAGCTGGTTGCACCCGTTCAAGGAGCAGCGCTTGGTTGTGGTTGGTTCGGAGAGGATGGCTGTATTCGACGATTCCGCCTCTAACAAACTCGTCCTTTACGGGCACAAAATCGAATGGAAAGACCGCGTCCCGAACGCGGTGAAAGCTGAAGGCGAACCCGTGTCTTTGGAAGACTCAGAGCCGCTGCGCAATGAGTGCATCGCGTTCCTCGAGGCTGTCGAAAGCCGCCGAGCACCGCTAACTGACGGTCAAGAGGGTCTGCGTGTATTGCGCGTCCTCGACGCGTGCCAGGTATCACTTGAAACGGGCCACAAGTTATCTTCGGTCCAGGTCCCGCCAGAATCTTCAAAACGTTATTACTCGCATCCAACTGCCGTGATCGATGAAGGATGTGAGATCGGCGCTGGTACCAAGATATGGCACTACTCGCATGTTCTCAAGGGCGCAATCATCGGCGAGCGTTGCATTTTTGGGCAGAATTGCAGCGTCGCCGAGGGCGTCGTGATTGGCGACAACATTAAATGTCAGAACAATGTCTCCATCTATACAGGGACGGTTGTTGAAAATGACGTGTTCCTCGGACCATCAGCTGTATTGACGAACGTGAAAAATCCGCGATCACAAGTAAATCGCCATTCGCTTTACGAAAGCACCGTGATCAGACGCGGCGCAACGGTCGGAGCAAACGCCACGATCGTGTGCGGTGTGGAACTTGGTCGGTACTGTTTGGTTGGCGCGGGTGCTGTTATCACGAAGGACGTACCGGACTACGCCTTGATGATCGGTAATCCGGCTCGCCGAGCCGGGTGGATCAGCCGACACGGTCACCCGCTCCGGGATCCCGATGCGGATGGCGTTATGACGTGCCCCGAAACTGGGTACCGCTATAAGGAAATACAACCTGGCGTCGTCCGGTGCCTCGATCTCGACGAGAATGAACCTCTACCTGCGCATCTCAGCAGAGGTGCAAGGAGTTACGACGAACTGAAGAGCCAACGGACCTTGATTCACCAAACATGAGGGTCATGACGATTCCCCAACGACTCGCCATGTCGGAATGCAAAGAACGGGTCCAAGAACTCGAACAAGAGTCGTGAGAGCAGCTAGCCCGGCTTAACTGCCGGACGATCAGCTGTTTAATTCAGTAGTCGCGGATTCTTCCCATGCATGTATTGGCGTTTTATCAATATTTTTCTACCAACGAGGTAAGCGGTAGCACCAGGCCATATGAGATCGGCCGGAGGATGCTCGAACGCGGCGATTCAGTCACCTTCATTGCCGCCAACTGGATATATGCGACGGGGCGAAAAGAACCCCAGCGTGGCTTATTCTGGACGCGTAGCAAAGTCGATGCTCTCGATGTTATCAGAGTAAACATCCCTTTTGGCGGCTCCCGCAACATGGTCCCGAGGATCATCGGTTTCTTGTGGTTTATTCCTTTCTCCTTTTTTGCGGCCTTTTCGGTTCGGAGCCCTGACGTCATCGTTGCCAGTTCCACTCCTCTAACGATCGGAATCCCTGCCTACCTGCTTAGCCGCATACGGCGTGTCCCATTCGTCTTCGAACTGCGCGACCTTTGGCCTGATTGTCCGGTCGAATGGGGTTTCGTGAAGAGCCGATTTCTTATTCGCGCTGCTTATTGGCTGGAATCATTCCTATACCGCAAAGCAGCGTTCATTTTCACGGTTACCGAGGGGATCCGGAAGGAGATCATTAAAAAGGGCATACCAGCGGAGCGAATTAGAACCATAACTACTGCAAACGATTTGACTCTGTTTACTTCTGACGGGCCCGAGGCAGACCTTCTAACGGTAGCCAATATTCCTGCTGATGCATTCGTTTGTATACACGTTGGCTCCCTCGGTTTTTCGAACGCATTGGATTTCTTATTGGATGGTGCAGAAAGATTGCTTGACGAGCCCTCGATACATTTCCTGATCATGGGCCACGGAGCCGAAAAGGCGCGCCTGAAGAGTGAAGTCTCACGAAGGAATCTTCACAATGTTCATCTGTTGAACCCGGTCCCCAAAGCGGCCCTTCCGCCTTTCCTCCGAAGGGCAGATCTCGGGTTGGCACTCGTTAAGCCTACTCGATACACCTACATTTTTCTTCAGAATAAGTTCTTCGATTATCTGGCCTGCGGATGTCCGGTGATATTGAACTTTGAAGGGGAAGCCCGTGAATACATTGAACCGGCGAATGCCGGAGTTTACGTTCCCCCTGACGATGTAGACGCGCTCGCGGCTGCAATCAGGAGCCTCGCTGCCGACCGCGCGACAGCACGGACGATGGGCGCTTGTGCGCGGCAAGTCGCGGAACGGCATTTCAGCTGGGATTACAAAGCCGCTGATTACCGCGAAACTCTATCATCGGTAATCACCGAAAGCTCTCCAGTAACCCACGGGTCAAAAGTGTAACACACACCCCTGAGCGAAGTAACTATCCCACAACGATCACTTCCCGATACAGATGTAGCTAAGCGAGTCGCCGCCGAACGAGCTCTGTGCGGATAGGGTAAGGGCGGTCGTGCTCGCGGACGGCTTTAAGACCAAAAAGGCTGAGTTGTCGTTTGCCGTGCAGACCGGTGGATTTGGAAAGGCGCTGGCGAAGGGGATCGTGCAACTGCTCACAGCGCCGCTACCAACCACGACAATGCCGGCCGAATCGCTGCCAGCTATAGTCGGCGATACGCCACAGGATTGAACTAGCATCGCTGGATTTATACCACCCACGATTCGAAACGGGCCGGTTCCTTGAAGAGCGGTAGCTGTGGCAGCATTTCCGGTGGTAGAGGAAGCGATGGTCGCAAGATTCGCCCCCGTCAGATCCAGGTTCTGTAGTGCAGTCGTTACATTCGCAATATCGCTCAGGTTATTGCTACCCTGAAGCGCGTTTGTAATGCGGCTGTCGTTTCCCGCAGCAAGCGTGCCCGCCGCAGTGCCGACTTTAGCGGAAAGGGTGCCCGAGGAAACGGCCAATCCGGAACCGGGAATTACACCGCCCAGCGTGGTCGTGGTCGCTGCTGGAAGCGAGTAGGCCAATGGAGTTCCACTCACCTGGGAGTATTGGACCTGAGCACAGTTGGCGTTGCCAGACGGCAGCACCCCCGTGGCGTACTGGCCGGAACCGCAAACGGTCGGTTGAGCTGCCAAGCGCGTTGCAGTCGCCGCATTACCGGTAGTCGGCGCGGAAATCGAGATTGGGCTTGCCCCCGTTAAATTTAAACTTTGCAAGGCGGTGGTTACATTCGTAACATCACTCAGGTTGTTGCTCCCCTGGAGCGCGCCCGTAATGCGGCTGTCGTTTCCTGCGGCAACCGTGCCCGCAACAGTACCGACTTTCGCTGAAAGTGTCCCCGACGAAACGGCCAATCCGGTACCTGCGATCACACCGCCCAGTGTTGTGGTGGTTGCTGCCGTTAGCGAGTAGGCCGGAGGCGCGCCACTCACTTGCGAGTATTGGACCGGAGCACAGTTGGCGTTGCCCGATGGCAGTACCCCCGTGGCGTACTGGCCGGAAGCGCAAACGGTCGGTTGGGACGCTAAGCGTGTAGCAGTAGCTGCATTGCCAGTAGTTGGCGCGGAAATCGACGCCGGGCTAGCCCCGGTTAGGTTTAGATTTTGCAGGGCAGTAGTTACATTCGCAAGATCGCTCAGGTTATTGCTCGCCTGAACTGCGCCCGTAATACGGCTGTCGTTCCCTTGTGCTGCAGTATTTGGCGCTGTACCGTAGATAACCGAGAGCGCGTTCGAACCGATATTCAATCCGGAATTATTTGGAACAGTTGTCCCGGTTCAGCGTGAAATGGAAGGCGAGCGTATTCCGTTAGTGTAGATTCCGCCCTTCGGGCGGGGATTTTCAAGGCATCGGGGTCTACCGATCCGATGTGGTTTTTGGA
>JBPCLH010000058.1:0-25311 GCA_051003475.1 Bryobacteraceae bacterium | reverse complement strand
CATCGAGACCTCTGGGCTCTTGCCGTCGCCCTCGGGAGAGAACACAAATCCAGCGCCTCTTCTGAGAAAGTGGCGTAACATGAAACTCAGCCGCCCTAACCTTCAACTAAGCTCGGGACATCCTCGATCAAATCCGAAAGAACATAAGACCGATTGGAAAGACAATCGTTCGATTCGCCCATGTTCAGCGGCACGGTAGGGATTCCCGCATTTTCATCCGGGAGCGCGGTATTCGAGAACTGCGCGCGCCCATAGACCTTTTGCGAGCTGGCAAATCGATCCCTTAGATCTCGAAAACGACTCCGCTGATACGAGTCCGTGAAATCGCTCAACGGTCACGATTGGCCCGGCGCGCCTACCAGACTCTCCCGCAACTCTCTATCATTAACCCCGGATCTGGAACCAGTTATTGAGCCGATCGAGTAAATCCATCGAGACAATTTGCTCGCGCTTACCCACGGGCTGCCAACCGCCAATCTGCTTTCAATCTGACTCGATGATCACCTCATAAAACGCGCCCAGGACCGCGAATTGAACGCCCACCGGGGTACCGATTTGATCGAGTATATATATCGATCAAAGCCTACTCGGGATGTAGGACTGAGTGGCTATGGCCTTGACGTTTGTTTATGCAAATCTGCGGTGTACTTGGCCTGAGCAGGCCATTACGAAGCTGTATTTGGATGATTGAAGAAAAATGAAAATTACTCACATCGACTGTCACGTACTTCTTGATCCTGATTATGACGTCGGGGCGACCAGCTCGTCGCAAGACGACATAGTTGTGGAGATTCACACGGATGAAGGCGTCACGGGTATTGGAGAGACCGACGTCAATCCGTGGATCGCGCGCGCTTGCCTCCAGGCTCCCGGAACCCACACGATGGGACTGGGGCTCTCCCAAATGCTTATGGGAGAAGACCCGCTAGAGCCGGAAGCTTTGTGGGAAAAGCTCTATGTCGGCTCGGCGATGAATGGCCGACGCGGGGCAGTCATTCACGCCATCGGAGCGTTAGACATGGCGCTCCACGATCTACGCGGGAAGGCATTAGGGAAGCCTTGTTATGAATTGCTTGGAGGCGCGATCAGAAACAGCATCACGCCCTATGCCTCGCTTCAGCCAGAAGTCACTTCTTTCGACGCGTACCGCCACTCCATCGTTGATTGGGCATTGCGTGCGAAGGCTTTAGGATTCCGCGCTGCAAAGATCGAGATTACGCCTTGCGGACCGTATGCTCACAAGGGCCTGCGCGCGTCGCATACCGAAATGACAAACGCGATCGGCGAGGTTCGTGATGCAGTGGGCCAATCTTTTACGTTGATGGTCGATGTGCAATACGCGTTCCCGGATGCGGACACCTGCCTCAAAGCGATTCGTCCGTGGATTGACTTCAATTTGTTTTTCGTTGAGACCCCTCTGCCCTCAGATGATCTAGATGGGTACGCACGCCTCACGGCGGAACAACCCATTCCTATTGCGGCGGGCGAGTGGCTGGCCACACGGTTCGAGTTCCTGGATCTCATGGATCGTGGGAAGGTCAGAGTAGTACAGCCAGATGTGGGTCGTGTAGGCGGGTTTACAGAGGCCAAGCGAGTCTGCAATATGGCGGAGCAAAGGAATTTGACCATCGTTCCGCATCTTTGGAAATCGGGTATTTCTATTGCTGCCGCCGCTCATCTGGCGGCGAGCACAGCTAACTGCGCTTTTATCGAATATCTGCCTGACGAATTGTGCGGATCATCACTGCGCCGGGAACTAGTATCGAACGAACTGCATATGGTCGACGGCGAGATCGCCCTGCCCAAGCATCCAGGACTCGGAGTGGAGCTCAACCGTGAAGCTCTGGAACGGTTCAAGGACGCAGCGGAGTCTATCGTGCCCATGGCCTCGAATGGCTCGAAGCGTTCATGACGGAGTCTCGGGTGGTCCTGGTGACAGGCGGCGCCTACGGCATCGGGCGCGGTATTGTGCAGGAATTCGCGAGCAAGGGCGAAACCGTCGTTATCGCCGATTGCAACACTGACCGGGGGAAAACCCTCGAGTCTTCCCTTCGCGACTCGGGTCGTGAGGTGTTATTCGTCAATGCCGACGTCCGGATTGAGAGCCAGGTACACGCCTTAGTCGAACGCGTGTCAGAAGTTTTCGGACGCATCGACGTACTCTGCAACAACGCCGGAATCGAGCGCTACCGCCGCGCTCGCAGTTTATCTCGCGTCTGACGAATCGAGTTTCACCACAGGCCAAACTCATATTATTGATGGCGGCTGGATCCTCTAAAGGGAGATATTCAGCTAAGAAACAAATCGCGTGCATTCGTCTGCCCTAGACAGACAAAGCCAACGGTCCTTCATGGCAGCCCCGAGTTCGTTTTTGATCTTATCGGGGATGTTGCCGAGCAATTGCTTATGACGCTCGAGTGGTTGGAACAGCTACCGAGGTCTCTTCGTTTTCGGCAGTGTAGAGACGCGATGCCTGTTCAGCCCACTCGCCCATCGCTGCCTGGAACGCACGCTTTGCTCTCTCCGGTTCTCCGGCCGCAATGGCGTCGAGCAGTGAACGGTGTAGTTGGAGATCATTCGTGAGATTGAAGCCCGCCTGCGTAGCAACGCGAATTGCGCTAAATCCGAAAAGCGGCACCACGACTCGCCGGAGGGATTCCACAAGACAGTCGTTGTGCGTGGACTCCCACATGGCAAGATGCCACTTCAAATCGCCTCTTATATACTTCTGAAAATCACGGGCACGGGCGGCCGCCTGAGCTTGTTTAAAGAGCTCTTCGAGGCCTTCAATGTCGGCCGGTGTGGATTGCCGTGCGGCCTCCTCCGCAGCGAACCCCTCGAGGGCGCGTCGCACCGCAATTGTGTTCTCCAGATCCCGCTGACTGAAGTGGGTCACGAAAGTGGCAGAGTTGGGTTTTTTACTGACATGACCTTCCAGTTCGAGCTGGATCAGCGCCTCTCGAATGGCTGACTGACTTGTTCCTAATGTTTCAGCGAGCTTACGTTCCACCAGTCGCTCACCGGGTGAAAGCGATCCATCCAGGATCGACTCACGAATTTTGTCCGCAACTTGGTGGCGCGCCGGTTGAGTGTTCAGCTTGGTGGTGATCAGTGGCAGGGTATTTACCTATGGAGGATCACGCCTCAGTATAATCGATTGGCTCCAAACCCCAAGGTCGAATGATCGATAATCCATCGTTCAAGGGAGTGGGCCTTGACACGGGACCACATATAGTTCACGTAATAATCGGTTATCGATCATCAATCGGAGGGAGAAAATGCCTCAGCAAAGAGTTTACCTGATACTGTCGCTCTTGATGGTTTGCACGGTCTCGGCTTGGCTCAGCAATCGGCAATCGTTGGCACCATCACGGATTCAACGGGAGCGGTGCTCACCGGCGTCACTGTTACCGCTAAAAATGTCGCTACCGGCGAGACACGACAAGCGAGCAGCAGTGATGTAGGCAGTATGCGATTCCCAACCTGAATGCACGAACCTACCAAGTTACAGCTGAAAAACAAGGCTTTGAACGTAAGGTCGTTGAACAAGTCACGTTAGAAGTCCAGTTGGTGCGGACGGTCGACGTGACTCTGCCTCCAGGGGCTGTTACTGAGCAGGTGACTGTGACTGCAGCTGCTACAGCCCTACAAACGAGCGAATCGTCCGTGAGTACCCTATTCGAGACAAAAGTGGTCAATGAAATCCCCTTGAATGGGCGTGACTTTCTGCAACTCCAGCTGCTCTCACCTGGAACGACGCTTGGCGTTGGTGGTACGTTCAGTGCGGTTCAGATCGCGTCCCAAAACTTGGATATTGGAGGTGGAAATTTTTCCGTCAACGGCACGCGTGACGTTTACAACGACTACATCATCGATGGGGTCTCGTTCAAGGACTGGATGCATGGCACCAACGGAATGAATCCATCGGTCGATGCAATACAAGAGTTCAGGCTTCAGACCGGGAATTACTCCGCTGAATTCGGCGCTAACGCGGGTGGGCTGGTCAACATGGTGACGAAGTCGGGAACCAATCAGCTCCACGGCAACTTATATTACTTTCTGAGGAATGACAAGCTGGATGCGGCCAACTTTTTTACAAATCAGGCCGGAGAGCAGAAAACTCCGCTACGGCGCAATCAGTTCGGTGGAACAGTCGGGGGGCCCATTCGCCGCGACAAGACGTTCTTTTTTTTCAGTTACGAAGGTTTTCGCGAGCGGAGAACCAGCACTCTGTTCGATACTTTCCCGACCGCCGCAATGCGCGGAGGGAACTTTTCGGTAGTGTCCTAGGTTGGAGTTTACTCGCGGTCTCGCTGATATTCGGGGGTCAAGTGAGTGGAGTAGCGGAAGCTCGCCCCTTTAGCTTTTCCGCAGCGGAGCCATCCGCTGAATTCCTGGTAGGTAAGGGTTTGGTTGTAAACCGTGGCCCTGTGCGAAAAAACACCCTTCACTTTGATGTCAAGAATATCTTGATTGAACAGGGCGATTTGCTCATCGTTAATGTCAACGATGACGTCAATCGCACCTGGCGTGTTTGGCGGCAAGAACATTCGTTCGCTCAGCTCGTACTTGGTTGGGAAATTCCCTTTGAACGTTATCGATCCAGATACCGTAACTGGAAAGTCGGTCGGATTGAGCAAATCAACGCGAACCAGCAATCGGTTTCTATCCGGTTCGCAACGGGCGTGCCAATTCTGAAGTTGTATCCATTGCCGATGCGGAGCCTGCATAAGTATTACCTGCTCTCGCAAAAAGTCCCCTTGCCGCTCAATGGCCCTCAGCGTGCGATTCGCGAAAAGCGCAGCGAAGGCACCGACGATCACCAGTCCAATCGTTCCCACGGCGGCAGTCCCTGCGTAGTAAAGGGTCCATCGCTGGACGTAATCTGTTCTATCTTTATCGGCCTTTGCCTCGGTGGCCTCTTGATCGTTCTTCTTGCGCCCTTCTGTATCAACGACGAAAGGCCGATTGTACGTGCCGCGCTCGTCGGCTTGGGTGTCTGCTGTTTTGCCGCTGGTTCTATTGTTTGGCTTTTGAACGCCGCTCACCCCTACACCTTGGGATTGCCCGAACGCTGGATTCCAGAGCAATGGAAAATATGTAGTCACGAACAACGCGCGGAGCACTTTAGGCATGGAGAAAACGTATCACGAAAATCGCTGGCTTCAGCGACGGTTTCCGCAATTTGGACGGCGTTCGCCAGCCCGCAGGGTTACGGGGCACGACCATGTTGCGTTGCAAGTTTTGCCGCACCCTGTTTTCCTGTTGGCCTAAATTCAACGACAATGGCTACTGGGGGTGGCTGCATAGGTGAAAGATGGCGTGCGTCAACGACTGCATCGAACCCTAAATCATTAAACGCTGCGGAAATAGTTTTAGCGAGAGTCTCGGATTGTGTTTGTGGGCTGCTAAGGATCGAGACTCCCGTCTTTGGCCTGGAAATAGGCCCAAACTTTGCACCCCCGACATCGCCAGAAGGTGGCCAGAATACTGGTAACGGGACATCCCACTTAGCTTTGCGAAGCGCGGCGGTTATGTCCAACGCGAACAGATTAGCCTCCAGATTCCCGGCTTGGAAGCCCACTACTGCGGGCTGGCCCGCAAACGGCGACAAACGAGCGGCCAGTCTTGATTGTTGTTTGTCTGAGAGTTTACGCCACTCTTCCCTATCCTCTAATTCGACTCTCCTCGCGCGTTCATCTTCGACGTCCCTATTTAACCGTGCGGTTTTCTGGCGTTCATGTTCAAGGTCTGCCCTGAGGCCGAGATTGGCGGATTCTAAGACCTCGGCACGCTCATTAGCCCGGGCCGCAACGGAACTTGTAGCCGTTAATGATTTCCGCAGATATGATTCCTTGACGTTTCCCATCCAAACGAGAAAGACAGTTGAAACAACGCCTATCACTAGCCCTAGGATCAAACCCCAATTAGCCAAGTCGTATAAACGTGAAGCTAGTTCTTCTGACGGCCACATTCGGATGCCCCCTTGGTTTGCGCTATCGGCGGTCGGAATTGTCATTGGATTCGGCATTCTGTCCCTAGTGCTTCAAACTCGACATATTTGGAGGCGGACTCGACGCTGCAAATATTGTAACACAAAAACTATTGACAAAGAATAGTTTATGTAATACAATAAAAGTATGGCAAACGTACTGAGCACAGATAAGCAAATCGCGGTGATCGGCGCATTAGCGGAAGGTTCAAGCATTCGCTCGATTGAGCGCATAACGGGAGTGCACCGCGACACAATCATGCGTCTAGGTGTGCGCGTCGGCAAGGGCTGCACTGCCCTAATGGACGCTGAAATGCGAAATCTGGACTGCCACCGTCTGGAGATGGATGAGATCTGGGGTTTTGTTGGCAAGAAAGATCGCCACGTTCGCCCTGGTGACGATCCACAGTTCGGAAACGTCTGGACGTTCTGCGCTATCGACTCAGATACGAAACTCGTTCCCGCTTTTAAGGTTGGTAATGACCGTGACGCAAAGACCGCAACTGCATTCATGCTTGATGTGGCAGATCGGATGAAAAACCGAGTGCAGATCTCCACGGACGGCCTAAAGGCTTATGTGGAAGCCATCGACTGGGCTTTCAGTGGCAATGTGGACTACGGACAGATCATCAAAACTTACGGAGTAGAGGAATCGATACAGTCACATCGTAGATACAGCGCACCGGAGATCATATCTACTGAGAAGAAAGCGATATTTGGGCGACCTAGGTTTGATCTGATCTCAACCAGTTACATTGAGCGATTGAACGCGACCACACGTCTGCACATGAAGCGGCTGACGCGTCTCACGCATGCATTCAGCAAGAAACGTGAAAACTTCGAAGCGGCGGTCGGACTGCATTTTGCCTATTACAATTTCGTTCGCCGTCACAGCACGCTCCGATGCACTCCCGCAATGGCTGCTGGCGTCACACAAAGTTTCTGGGGCGTCGGTGACCTCGTGGAGGCTGCGGCGTGAGCCACATCGAAGAGTTAAGAGATATCATTCATCGACTGCATGGAACGAAATCCACGCACGTTGAGAGCGTACCTGTAAAAGAGATCTTTCAAGGCAAGACTGTGTGGGATGGGATTGTTGAGGTTTTCGATTTACACGATCACCCTAAAACGCACAGGGCTTACGCTTGGTCACACCAGACCGACAACCCCGATAATCCGAAGCGGCACGTGACGGTACTCCATATTCCCCCGGCCATATCACCAGAAACCGCCGTAAGAGCGGCAATCGTTCAGGAGTTCAGAGATGCCCAGCCAGCCTAAGCCGAAGAAGGTTGGACGACCGAAATTGCCGAAAGGCGAGGCGAAAGGCAGGATTGTCCCTGTACGGTTCCGGCTAGAGGATCTGAGGACAATTGAGGCAGCAGCCAGGGCCAGCAACCAAACGGTTTCAGAATGGATTCGGAGCACGATTCACGCCACGGTGCAGCGGTGAAAAAGATCAAATTAGGACACTACCAACTTTTCCGAACTGTTGACTCTTCCAACCCCCATTGGCATCCAGGATCCAAGGACTGGTCAGCCCTATCCGGGTAATGTCATACCGCCGAATCAGTTTTCTCGATGCAGGCGCTAAACGATTGATTGATAGAACTGATGCGCAACAGGTAGCAATCCATAGCGATCGTACCTGTTAGCTGCTCGCCGAAGGGTTGTAGGTTCGAATCCTACCTGAGGAGCCACCTGGTTGCTTATCAAATGACCAAACCAATCTCGTTTTAAGGTAATTTCTTGCTCCTTTTTGTCTCGCTCGAACCCGTGTCTCTACCTGTAATCATTGATTCTTTGGTTGCTGCAACCCTTCGGGCGACAACCGAAGGCTTGCAATTCGCATCCGACAACCGTCTTCCTTAAAAATGCCGCCCCGCGGTATCAGGACATCTCGTGAGCGCAATACCCAGGGAAACGGACTATGGATTTTGGGCTATACTGTTAAACCCTGCGTAGTTTTGCATATCTCTAGACCTTATGGCTGAAATGACACCTTGCGGTGGCATTCTTTTGCACACGGTTTCGCGAATCTGCGGATCATTCCGATTAAAGCGCACGCCCAGCCGAGTTTTGCGCGCCGAGACGAGGCATCCATGATCTGAGTAGGGAGGCAGAGGTCTGAAAATCTTCAGTCGTGATAGTAGCATTAACTCAAATTTTTCTATTGCTTACCGGGCTGGAAACTAATATCATTCCCCAAAGGCCTTTTAAATATGTTTGGGGAACTGGTGGGCCTGAAGAGATGCTCTGCTGCATCGAGGGGGTGGGCGTGCTAAATCTGCGAAAATTCCGGCTTGTATCTTGCGTTCTATATTTCTGCCTTGGCGCGAGTTCCTTATTTGCTCAATTCACGAGCAACATCGAAGGAACGGTCCAGGACCAATCGGGTGCTGTGCTTCCGAAGGCTACCGTGAGGCTCAAGAACACGTCCACAGGCGTGGAAGTAACAACTCTATCTGGAGACTCAGGGACATATCGGTTCAGCAGTCTTGCGCCGGGAACTTACGAAGTAACTGCAGAGGCGCCTGGTTTCCAGGCCTCTAAGTCGACGATCAGCGTATTTACAGCACAAACCGCAGCTGTCAATTTGAGTTTGGCCGTTGCCGGAGCGAGCACTCAAGTATCGGTGACGTCCGAAACACCCGCAATTGCGACGGATGATTCGCGGACCCAAATGACAGTACGAACTCAACAGCTCCAGGATCTGCCGATACAAGGAAGAAACTTCCTGAGTCTGGTTGCAGTAGCTCCCGGTATCACAGGACACGGCGCTGTTGGGGGAGGCGCGCCGGGTGACGCTCCGGACAATTTCTCCACTGAGAAGACGGTTGATGCCAGCGGGAACGGCAGAAATCAGAGCGGTAATGAGTTCACGCTGGACGGGCTTAACATCACCAGCAACATTCTGCAAGGGACAGCAAATCTATCGCCCAACCCGGACTCCGTTCAAGAAATGGCGATTCAGACTAACAGCTTCAACGTGGAACACGGCCGCGGAAGCTCGGTTCAGGTGGCAATGACGACGAAGTCAGGCAGCAACCAGTTCCACGGGACGGGAGCTTACTTTTTTTCGAACCAGCACTTGAGGGCGCGTACGGAGTTTACTCCGAACTATGAGCCTTTTAAAAAGCACGATTTGTCCGGCACCGTCGGCGGCCCAATCATTAAAAATCATACATTCTTCTTTGCGTCGGCCGAGCCGCTCCGCTCTCAAGTCTCACAGGCCACGAGTGTGACAACGTTTGAAAGTCCGCAGTTCATTGCTTTCGCCCAATCAGCGTTTCCCAATACGATCGGTACGCAGCTTTTGACGCAGTATCCGTTGGCGAACATAGGGATTCTCGGGACCAGTCAAACTGCCCAGGATCTCTTCGGGGCTGCGTGCGGCACGCCTGTCGCGGGCAACATCCCGTGCAGCCTGCCGGTCGTCGACCAGGGTACGTTTAAGCCCAGCCCTTTTCGGAACGCACTGCAGTACAACTTCCGCATCGACCAATATTTTGAAAAGGACCGCTTCTACTTCAGCCTCTATAAGGTCGATTTGGACACCGAAAACATCGCGATTCGTAAAGGCTTTTACGACGTTGGCAACAACAACACCAATGCCTACCAGTTGAGCTACACCCATATCTTCACTCCAAGCTTCCTGAATGAATTCAGCTATGGCCAGATTCGCGTACAAGGCAGCAGCGGAGCCACTCCAGGCATACCGTTCCACGTCCCGGACATTAACATTACCGGCGTTGATACAGGCATCAATGGACCGTGGGGCCCAGCAACCTTTATTCAGCATAACTACAATTGGCGCGACGTCGTGAGTTTGGTGAAGGGCTCGCACTCTCTGAAACTCGGATATGAATTTTGGACTGGCGACGACGATGCACAGTTTGCCGGTCCGTACGAAAGGCCGACCTTTCAGTTCAACAACCTCCTCGACCTGGTGCGCGACCAGCCCTTTGAAGAAAGGGGCGTGAATTTCGACCCGCTGACCGGACAGGTTGCTAATGGTGCTTACCGGCACCTCATGAATACCAATGGCGCCTTTATTCAAGATGAATGGCGCGCTAAACCCAATCTCACTCTGAGTATGGGCATCCGTTGGGATGATTACGGCAATCCGCATCCGGATTTGAGCAAGACGCCACCCGAAGGCAACGTCTTTCGAGGTGAAGGCAACGATCTGAATACCCAGTTTGCAAACGCGTATGTGCGGCAAGTGAAAGCTACGTACAATGGCCGGCTTAACACCAATTGGAGTCCGCGTATTGGCGTCGCGTATAACCCAGACGGAAACGGAAAGACGCTCATTAGAGGCGGGATTGGCCTCTATCACAACTGGATTCCTCTAGGAGAAGACAATCGCATTCGCCAAAATCCGCCCGGATTGGTTACACCGACCTTTCGCGTCGGTGACCCGATACCCCCCATTTTTGGCCTGGGCACGAGTGATGAGCCGCCTTTCGGTTTCCCATTTCCTACGATTCCGACCGGACAGTTGGATTCCAAGGGGGGAGTGGTCGGATTACGAGCTTCAGCGGGCGGGATCGACCGGAATATACGTGCCGATAGTACGGTCATTTATAACATTGGAGTTGATCGCCAACTGCCAGGGCGGTTAGTTGCGGGAGCTCTCTACAGCGGCTCGCATACCTATAACGGCGTCATGGGCACGGATTATAATCGCTTCCCGGGCGATTTGCTCGACGGCAGTTTCGACCGGTTGAACTCGAGCTTCGGAACCATCTATTACGAGACGAACCGGAATGTAATCAAGTACAACGCCGCCGTATTCAGTGTCCGCCAGACCCTAGGACGCTCAGCGTGGCAGGCGTCGTATACGCTCTCGAAGGTCACCGACTATGGACAGGCAGGTTCGCGGATCAATCGCGACCCAGGCTATGCGGTTCCCACTCAATACAATCTAAGCCAATATGAGGCCGCGGCCGATTGGGATGCCCGGCACAGATTCTCGCTCTCCGGTACATATGAATTCCCGAGTCCGCGCTGGCGGTATGTGAAAACGCTACTTGGCGGCTGGGAATTCGGTTCCGTTTGGATTTTGCAATCAGGAAATCCGATCACTATCTTCACCAGTGCCCCCTTCACTCCGATCCTAGGGCCGGGTGGAAACGTCGTCGGGCTCGCGCCGGGCAGCGGCGATTACAATGCGGATGGCGTGAATTTCGATTTCCCGAACGCCCCGAGCGTGAAGCTTCCCACCAGCTTCAGCCGCCAGCAATATATCAACGGTATCGCTCCCGCCTCGGCTTTCCCGGCTCCGGCTCCAGGCACAGAAGGCAATTTGAGGCGCTCGACATATCGCAATCCAGGTTTCGCCAATATCGATGCCAGTTTGATCAAGAACAACCGATTCGAGACATGGAGCCGCGAAATCAACCTGCAGTTGCGTTTCGAATTCTTCAACGTGATCAATCGGGTGAATCTACAAGGAATTCAGTCCGACTTGAGCAACGCGAACTTCGGAAAATCAACGAGCACGTATGATCCTCGTATCCTGCAATTGGGCGCGCGTTTGGTATTTTAGGCGCAAGAGGCAGCCACGGCTTGCGGGCTGCCCTCTTACATATCGGTTTCCGTATTGTGCTGAAAATCAACACTTGTCCGCTCCTCCGCTGCGGCGTTGTTTTCGTTTTTGGGCTAGCAGTGGGCGAGGCAGCGGACCACGATCTCCCGCCGCAAACTGTTCTCGAACAGACTGACGCAAGCCTTCAGCGCGATTCTTCAAATCCCCGTTTATGGGCAGCGCGCGGCGTGGTGCTTTCAGAGTTGGGCCGGGACCATGAGGCGATTGACAGCTTTGAGAAATCGCTCAGCATCTCACCGAAATATGTGGCCGCTCTTGAGGGTGCTTCTGAAGTAGCCTACCGGTCGAGGGACAAGAGAACCGGCCAGTATTTGAAGCACCTTATCCAGATTCAACCCGAGAACAGTGTGGCCCACGCCATGATGGCGGCCATCGAGTTCGAGAATCGGAATTGCGCCCACGCCATCGAGCACTTCGAGAAAGCGTCGGCAGTGGTGAAGGCGAATGCGGCCGCTCTTTCGCAATGGGGCGAGTGTTTGCTGGCCTTGGAGCGGCCGGGTCCCGCAAGCGAAAAACTGTCAGAATCACTGAAGCTGGCAGGCCCGGATCAGCGAATCGCGTACCACCTCGCATTGGCGCTGCATTTGGATTCCCGGGACACGGAGGCGTTACGGATTGCGCTGCACCTACGCCAAGATGCGCCCGTAATGGGTCTGTTAGGTGCCATCTTTGCGGCGCAGGACAGAACGGCTGACGCCATCGTTGCGTTCAGAAGAGCGATAGAACTGGAGCCGCACAAAGTCGAAAACTACATTGACTTGGCATCGCTTTGCTTAGATCATCAATCGTTTGATGTGGCCGCGGATGTGGTAAACGCCGGCATCGCCAACAATCCTGAGTCGGCGGAATTGTACACGCTGCGGGGGGCGATCTCTGCCCAGACTTCTGACATCGAACGCTCGGCGGCTGATTTCGAGCATGCGAACCGGATAAGGCCCGATCAGAGCTACGGTGATGTGGGCCTCTCGCTTCTTCTTCGCCAAGAGGACCAGGTTGACGAAGCGATTTCGGTAGTGCGGGGGCGTATTCAGCGTTCGCCTGACAATCCAACCTTGAATTTCTTGCTGGCCGATTTGCTGATGCGAAAGCCGGACACTCCGGCCGGCGACACGCGCAAGGAGGCCCGCCAACTACTTCAAAAAGTGGTCGCATTGAAGCCCGTTATGGCCAAGGCGCACGCAACTCTCGGCAAGCTGCTGCTCGAAGCAGATGACGCACAGGGTGCTGCCAAAGAGCTCAAATCCGCTCTCGATCGGGATCCGAATGACCGTATTGCGCTCAATCAGTACACGCTCGCGCTACGGCGCCTGGATCGTCGGCAAGAGGCCAATCGAGTGGCGCAAAAGCTTCGAGCCGTGCTCGAAGCAGACCGGCGGGCCGAGGTGGAGAAAAATAGGGTAAAACTGGTTCGGCTCTCCGGTTCACAACAGTGAGGATTTCGCGTCGCACTCTGCTTGCGCTTCTGGCCGGGAGCCCTTTATTCGGCCAGGGCATCGCATCGCGGCGGGCTACTCCCCAGCCCCGAAGTAAGCCGTCCGGCGTTCCTTTTCTCGCGAGATTTGTGGATATCGCAAAGGAGGCGGGATTAGAACACCCTACGGTTTATGGGCCAGTCGATCACAAAGACTATATTGTCGAAACCGTGGGCTGCGGCTGTGCTTTTCTCGATTACGATAACGATGGCTGGGTGGATCTCTTTGTCCTGAGCGGCTCGCGTGTATCAGGGCCTCCCACCGGGACCAGCAACCGGCTGTATAAAAACAGACGTGACGGTACTTTCGAGGATGTCACGGAAAAGGCAGGGTTGCTGCGATCCGAATGGGCTTCTGCGGTGACGGTAGGAGATTACAACAACGACGGCTTTGACGACATCTTCGTCACTGCATACGGGCACAATACGCTCTACCGAAACAACGGAGATGGAACTTTTATCGATGTCTCAAAAGAAAGTGGTTTGTGGGAAGCGCAAAAACGATGGGGCGCAGGGTGCTCTTTTTTCGATTATGATCGGGACGGGCACTTGGACCTTTTCGTCTCGAACTACGTGAAGTTTGATTTCGAGCACGCCTTAAAGCCCGGCGAAAATAGCAATTGTAACTGGAAAGGTGTGCCCGTCAATTGCGGCCCGCGCGGACTGCCGTTTTCCCATCATTCGCTGTATCACAACGACGGAACAGGAAGATTCGCCGACGTGTCGAAAGAAGCCGGCATCGACAAAGCCTCGCCAGGCTACGGCATGACCGTGGTTGCTGCGGATTTCGATAATGACGGCTGGCCCGACATTTACGTCGCTTGCGACTCCACACCCAGCTTGCTTTTTCGAAACAAGAAAGACGGAACCTTTGAGGAGGCGGCAATGGTAAGCGGTGTCGCGCTCAGCGAGGATGGGATGGAGCAAGCGGGTATGGGTGTAGGAGTCGGAGATCTCGGCCTGACAGGCAGTCTCGACATCTTCAAAACGCACTTCGCTGACGACAGCAGCGTCCTTTACATGAACGACGGTAAGGGAAATTTCGACGACCGGACCATTGCTGCCGGTATCGCCGTGGAAACGCGCTTTGTAAGCTGGGGTGCGGGAATTGTCGACCTTGACAATGACGGCAAACCCGATATTTTTCTAGTTACAGGAAACGTTTACCCGGAAGTGGAACAGAAGATCCCCGGCTACCCTTTCAAAACGCCGAGAGCCGTATTTCGAAATCTGGGAAATGGTTCATTCGAGGAGCTGATAGAACAGGCTGGACCGGGAGTATCGGCGTGTCATGCTAGCCGAGGATGCGCGTTCGGCGATTTTGACAATGATGGCGATATCGACATTCTGATTGTGAACCTGAACGAGCCGCCTTCGCTGTTACGGAACGATTTGAAATCGAACCATCATTGGCTAAAAATCAAGCTGACTGGTTCGCAATCGAACCGCAGCGCAATTGGTGCGCGTGTGACTTGCCGCTACAATGGCAAACGCCAGATGCAGGAAGTGCTGGCCCAGTCTAGCTTCTACTCATGCAGCGATCAGCGGCTACATTTTGGGCTGGGGCCGGCAAAGAGAGCCGACCTAGAGATCCGCTGGCCAAATGGGTTGCTTCAGCAATTGAGAAGCGTGAACGCTGATCAGATTCTTACTGTTCGGGAGCCGCATCAGAATACCCATTCATGATTCGAGCACGCAGAGGATATATGAACAAAATACTTTCGTTGGCCCTTTTCTTAGATTTGCTTAGCGTCGGTGCGATTGACGCGCGCGGCGAATCATTCAAAGTGCCCCTCAAAAATCGTGCTCCCTTGCAGCCGAATGCGTACAATCCGCTGCCACTCGGCGCAATTGAACCGAAAGGCTGGCTGCGAAAGCAACTGGAGCTTCAGGCTGCGGGTCTGACCGGACATTTGGGTGAATTTTGGAAAGATGTCGGACCGAACAGCGGATGGCTGGGTGGAACCGGTGAATCCTGGGAGCGTGGACCTTACTATCTTGACGGACTCCTGCCGCTCGCCTACGAATTGAACAATCCCGCACTGATTCGCAAGGCGAAGCAATGGGTCGATTGGACCCTTACCCATCAACAACCGAATGGTCAAATTGGTCCGGCTAGTAATGACGATTGGTGGCCGCGCATGGTCATGCTTAAGGTCCTGACTCAGTATCAGGAGGTGAGCGGCGATCCGCGGGTCATTCCCGTGATGCAGAAATATTTTCGTTACGAGTTGCGCGAGTTGCCGAAACGCCCCCTCAGGGATTGGGGCAAATACCGGTGGCAGGATAATGTTTACTCCGTTCTTTGGCTCTATAACCGCACAGGTGATCAGGATCTTCTCCAACTCGCCAAGATTTTGCACGCGCAGGGATATGACTGGGAAGCTCAATTTGCGGATTTCAAATACACATCGAAGCAGACCAGCGAAAAGCTAGGTTTAGGAGCGCATAAGCTGCCTCCGGACGCAGCGATGCAGACTCATGGCGTGAACAACGCGATGGCATTGAAGGTCGCGCCTATCTGGTGGCTTGTCAGCCACGATTCACACGATCGCAGAAACTTTGAGCATCAACTCGCGATGCTCGACAAATATCACGGGTTGCCGAACGGGATGTTCAGCGGTGACGAGCACTTTGCCGGAACAGATCCGTCGCAGGGCATCGAGTTGTGCGCCGTTGTCGAAGCCATGTTCTCATTCGAGCAGGCATTCGCCATTTTGGGAGATCCGCGAATCGCCGACCGTCTGGAAAAAGTGAGTTATAACGCTCTGCCCGGCACGCTTTCAAACGACATGTGGTCGCATCAATATGATCAACAGCCCAACCAGGTCGCTTGTACGAGAGCCCACCGGCAATGGTCGACGAATGGCCCGGATTCAAACCTATTCGGCTTGGAGCCCAACTTCGGTTGCTGCACTGCAAATCTTCACCAGGGGTGGCCCAAGCTTGTTTCGAGTCTTTGGATGGTCACTCCGGACGGAGGTCTCGTTACGCCAGCCTACGCACCGAGCCGAGTTCAAGTCAAATTGGCCGGTGCCGATGTCGCAGTAGACGAACAAACTGAATACCCCTTCCGCGGAAAAGCCGAATTCACGATCCACACAACGCGGCCCGCCGCATTTCCATTCCTAATTCGCGTGCCGGTTTGGGCGCATGCTGCAACTTTGACGCTGAACGGCCACGCAAGCGACATACCAACCGCAGGCTGTGGGCTCGGCTTCAACAACGCGGAGGCAGACCAGGCGGCATGCGATCTCGGGAAAGCCTTTCACGTGATAAGGCGCACGTGGAAGGAAGGTGACCAAGTGAGTGTGAAGTTCGCAATGCTTCCGCGCGTGACCCACTGGTATCGCGATTCTGCTGTGTTTGAGCGTGGGCCTCTTGTTTTTTCGCTTCCTTTGGACGGACGCTGGTCAGAGCTAAAGAAATATGCATTAAAATCGGCAGACTGGCAGATCACACCCTCTGCGGAGTGGAAGTATGCGGTTGAACTTGGTGACTGCGATGCCGAGGTAGTGGAACACGCTGTAGCGGACGTGCCGTTCGACGTGGAGAATCCACCGGTCTTACTAGAGGTCAAGGGGCGCCGTTATCCTCAGTGGATCATGCAGGAAAATTCGGCTGGACCAGTACCGACAAGCCCTGTGAACTCGAAGGATCCGCTGCGAACCTTAGCACTGGTGCCTTATGGGGCCGCCAAATTACGAATCACTGCATTCCCGTATCTTGAGCAGAACTCACATTGCCAAACCACCGCTGGCGTAGCCGGCGAGTAGGCGATAAGTTGACTATCCAAAAGATCGAGCCTCAGTGTTAGCTGCCTATGAAGCGCCGGGTTTTTCTTCAAAGTATTAGCGGCCTGTACGCGAACGTAAAGATCGCGGGCATCGAGGCTCGGGACAAAACGCCCCTGCCGAAACCAGGATATTCACCCGGCCGAATTCCTAACGAGTACTCGCTATTGCTTCCAGGAGAACGGCAGGCCCTCGCAACCGAGCCATCCATCGATCGCATTGAGGCCAACGTCGTCGAGGTGCGAGTGGGTAAGCAACAAGAATCCATCAGAACCGGTGAATTGATCGATGGATGGCAGCTCAAAGCGATCGCTCAGATGAACGGAACGGCTACTGCGGTTTTTGAAAAACATGTCACGCACCAGGGCGCTATCGTCTTCGTCACGAAATCCGAAGGCGTGCTCCTGCGGGTACCAAAGCGCATCGGCAGTCTCGCAAACATTCGTCCTCGCCCGACCAGCTCTCCTCACGGAGTCCGGTTCTCGCGCAAGGAGCCTTACGTCGCCGGGCCCGACGAACCCGGGAATTATGTTCTCAATTCGAACGAAGATCCATGCTATGAAAATGTGGCGGCGCTCGGAGCGGAATACATAGGGTACACGCTGGTCGCGAACGAACAGGCAGGTCCGCTGCGCTCTCTATTTCTCGAGGCAAACGGTACATCCCGGCAGGTTTCCTCCCAGTCTGAAGGCCAAGGAGTATGGGCGCCTGATCTCGCCGGGCCGCTGTTCGATCCCTCCCGTTTCTTTCCAGGCGAAGACCCGACCGTCTATCGCTTTGCGCCGGGATATAGTAAGCGAACGTTGCTCGGCGGTTATTTGCCTGTCGCAGACATCGGCGTCTGGAACCCCGAATCGCGGGCCGGTTATGAAGTGTTGGTCCTGCTACCGCCCGGTGCCGACGCGACACCACTCGGAAGGATCAGGCTTATCGTTCCAGAGCGAGAGGTTCACAGAGTCTCATCGGAGCTCAATCCAGTGAAGCTGTCGGACGGATTGCTCTACATCGATCGTTATTGGAACACCTCGGCAGAAGGTTTTTTCTCCGCCCTTGCCGGCGTCGCAAACTACTGGATCCATTTCTTCGAAGACCACATGACGGTCGATATTCCCGATCCGTGGCTGCTCGACGCGGCACGAGCGGGTATTACACTCTCACGCTGCAGCTATCGAGGATTGGAACCTACTTACCAGATCGGCGAAGGTGCTTACACGAAGATCCCCGAGCGGAGTCACGCTCTCTTTCCTGTAGCTCACTACGAGTTTGTTTGGGCCCATCAGCTTTGGAATCTTACTGAGCTGGCTGATCCCTATTTCCAACATTATCTAGACCGCTACATTCTGCCTGACGGTAATTTTCTCTACAACACGCAAGATCAGGTAGAGGCGCCCCTGAATGTCGGCGTGTTTCTGTGGAACTCGGCACGCGCGTATGACTTCACGCAAAACCTCGATGGCTTGAAGAAACGGCTCCCGATGTTGGAGCGCATGATCGAGTTCGTTCTAAGGCGGTATGAATACAGCAAGACGCAATTTCCACCCAGTGATCGACGTCACGGTTTGATGTGGGGCTCACCCGAAGCAGATCTCGGGGACCCGCAAAACGATTTTTCGAACTCTCACCCTTATTATTTTCAGAATGCGACATGGACTTGGCGGGGTCTGAAAGAACACGCGCGCTGTCTTGAACGAGCAGGGCAGGAGCACAACGTGCCGGAACTCGTGCAGGAAGCGAAGCGCCTTGCGACGATCGCGTCCGAAATGCGAGCCTTAATCGAACACTCGCTTCAGGCGACACTTGAGGCGGCAGATCCGGCCATGCGGCAGTCGGGCATCACGCCTTTCAGCCCGGATGATATTCACCATCACCCCAACCAATTGTCGACCTACGAGAATCATCGTTTCATGATGGATTGGTTCACGGCCGATTGGGGCAACCCAGCTTTGGATCTCGGTCATTTGAAACATCGCGAACTGGCGGGTCAACAAATCATGGGCCTGCATACAGACGGCTATGTCTCTCGAACCTCGAACTTCATGGATCACGGAACTCTCTCCGTCCGAATCCGGCAGGAGGATTACCGGCCCTTTCTGCTGACACTCTATTCGCTGTGCTGTTATGCCGCGGATTCAGGGAATCGCTACGCTCCAGAAGATGCATATGTGCCGGGAAGCTATCCAGGCGAGGGCAGTCCTTACGGCTGGTCTGCGGTGGTCAATAGCGTTCTTCAACCCACCCTTGGACTTCGTTGGCTTCTTTGTTATGAGGAGAGTGATAGGGACATCTGCCACTTGCAGAAAGCAGCTCCCAAACACTGGTTTGTTTCGGGACAGCGGATTCAGGTAACGAAATGTCCAACACGTTTTGGCCTGGTTAGCTGGACGACAAACGCGGTAAGCAATACGGAATGGGAAACAGCCGTGTATACCGAGGGGTTCACAGGCGATTTGGCAGTCCATATTCACCCGCCAGACGGGAGCCCTCTAAGGAGTGCAAGTCTCGGAAAGGTCGAGAGGAATCAGGTTACAATTTCGCGCGAAATGCTGGCGTCAAATCCGAGCATCACGATCCGCGTCAAGTAAGACTTCGGCGATTTCTGCCTTTGGGAGATAAGGTGAGGACCAAGATTCAAAACTGTCCAGAGAGAGCCATTGTGCTCCTGTTGTTGATGCTGATTCTGGGTGCTGCGCCAATCGCAGGGAATGCGCAGGCTACGATCGCACAGCAACGTCCTCCGGCGGTGCCCTTGGTGGCCTACGATCCTTACTTCAGTGTCTGGTCGATGGCCGACAAGCTCACCGATGAGAATACAAAACACTGGACCGGCACAGAGCAGCCATTGACGGGTCTGGTGCGGATTGATGGCAAGAATTATCGGTACATGGGCGTACGACCCCGGCGCGGCGTTCCCGCAATGCAGCAGGTCTCGGTCTCTGTGACACCCACGCACACCGTCTACAGTTTCAACGATGCGGGTGTGCGACTTGTGTTCACCTTCTTTACGCCGGCCTCTCCAGAAGACCTCGATCTGCTCTCGCGACCCGTTACCTATCTCACGTGGGACGTGGCAGCGGTTGACGGCAAGAAACACGACATTTCCCTGTATTTGGATGTGGATCCGGTTTTAGCTGTCAATACAAACGACCAACAAGTCACGTGGAGCCGCGCGCGAGCAGGCTCTCTCACCGTGTTGACCGCCGGTTCGCGGGATCAGCGTGTGCTCGATCGCTCGGGCGACAACCTCCGCATCGATTGGGGCTACTGCCACCTGGCAGTCCCGGATAGCGGGCACGCGCTGCTGGCGAATGTAGCAGATCCCGTAACGTCCTTCATCGAAAAGGGCACAGTTCCGGGGTCTGATGATCTCGAAATGCCCAAAGAGGCATCGAGAAATAGTGCCGCGCATTCGACCGTGGTCTTCCCAATCAATATTGAAGGATCAAGAACGGTAAGCCGGCACGTGCTGCTGTCGTACACAGAAAGATATGCGATTGAATACTTGAATCGGAAGTTGCGGCCGTATTGGCAGCGAAACGGGCAGACCCCCCAGGAAATGCTCGGAGCAGCCGAGGCACAGTTCCTAGATCTGGACAAGCGCGGCAAACAGTTCGACACGGCGCTCATTACCGACTTGGAGAGAGTGGGTGGCAAACCGTACGCACAAGTAGCCACGTTGGCATATCGTCAGACTTTGGCTGCGCACGGCTTGGCCGCGGATATGGACGGGACACCCCTGCTGTTCCCTAAGGAGAATTTCAGCAACGGCTGCATCTCGACCGTCGATGTAATTTATCCGTCCGCACCCTTTTTCCTGTTTTTCAACCCGGCGTTGCTGGAGGCGCAATTAAAACCAGTACTGGAGTACGCTGCTCTACCACGCTGGAAATGGCCGTTTGCGCCACATGACCTGGGCACATATCCGCTCGCGAATGGACAGGTGTATGGCGGCGGCGAGCAAACAGAAGAGAACCAAATGCCAGTGGAAGAGAGTGGGAACATGCTGATCCTTGTTGCTGCGCTAGGGCAAAAGCAGGGCAACTGGCATTTAGCGCAGCAGTACTGGCCACAGCTGGCGAAATGGGCGGAGTACCTCCGAGCAAAAGGTCTGGATCCGGAGAACCAGCTCAGCACGGACGATTTCGCCGGGCACCTGGCTCACAACGCGAACCTATCTATTAAGGCCATAGAAGGGCTTGCGGCATATGCCGACATGGCGCGCCGGCTCGGCAAACTGGCAGTGGCAAGGAACTACTCTGATGCCGCCAAGGAAATGGCAAAGAAGTGGGAGCAGATGGCCATCGACGGCGACCACTATAAATTGGCCTTCGACAAGGCGGGCACCTGGAGTCAGAAATACAATCTCGTGTGGGACCAACTTCTGGGGCTGAACCTATTTCCGCCGCGAGTTCTGCAAACGGAATTGGCCTTCTATCTCCGGCACGTGAATCGCTATGGACTTCCGTTGGACAATCGTGCCGAGTACACCAAATTGGATTGGGAGCTGTGGACGGCGACGCTGGCGGAAAATACCGATCAGTTCAACATTTTGGTGATGCCGATTGCGAAATGGGTGAACGAAACACCATCGCGCGTTCCATTAACCGATTGGTATGACACAAAGAACGGAAAAGGAGTCGGATTCCAAGCACGGTCCGTCGTGGGTGGTGTCTTCATTAAGGCCCTCGCGAATGACGAGATCGCAAAGAAGTGGCTCCAGAAAGCTAGCCATTAAAAGCATTGTTAGCTCGATCAGTGCCGCTGATCTACTTCGCCTTCGTAGCCCGTCTCGCGGTTAGGTCGCGAATGATCAGAACTTCCCGTAGTGTCCACAAATTTGCGCAGGTTGATCAATTCTGATTGCACCTGCATCTTATGCGGCGGGGAAACCTGGCCGACGGCGCGCCGAACGATCCTGTCGTTTCTCTCGCGGGCGGCGGTTTCTAGGCCGTCGCGTTGCTGTGGTTGTAATTCATCACAAATATTTTTTCGCTGCGATCGACCGCCAACAAGTAGGCCACTAGCTTGCATGCCATGGCGACCGTGGCCCTATTGCGGTTACCCTTTTGAGCTTCTTTTTCATAGAGCAGCGCCAGGTCGGGATTTAAGCCTGGCGCCAGGTTGGCTATTCCATGAGCACGATCTGCAAATGCCGATTGCGCTGTTTGGAGATAGCGTTCGCTTCGCAGCACCGGCCGAATCGCGCAACAACAAGGACTTTCCAGTTAGATATCGGCTAGCGCAAGCGCTTCAAAATCTGCCGGATGAAACCGTTGTCGATGGGGAGATCCTAGCGTTCCATGCATCGGGGCACACGTCCTTCAACACGCTTCAGAATTACGGTTCGTCAAAAGGTCCAATTTTTGTTAGGCCTTCGATCTTCTGATCTGTTCCGGTCGGGACATCCGATCGGAACCGCTCGATTTCCGGCGCGAAATGCTGCAATCTCAGGTGCTTTCGAACTCGACGATCCGATCAGTTCGCGAACAGAGTTCGAGGGCATCATTGCAACTGCCGCGATTCTCATTATGGAGCGGGAGAGCGAAGCGGCGCCTGACTCAAGATGTGCGTCAATCAGGGGCAGGAGTTCGTCATCGGCAATTATAGGCCGGGTCCGCGGAATTTTGACGCATTGATCTTCGGCTACTATGAAGGCGACGAGCTGATCTATGTCGCTCGCACGTGCAACGGATTACACGAACAAATTCGCGAGCAGCTCTCCAGGCGCTTTCGTGGCCTTGACATCGCACACTGTCCATTTGCAAATCTTTCAGAAGCGAAAAGCGGGCGATGGGGAATTGGATTTACAGCAACGAAAATGAAAGACTGCCGCTGGTTGAAGCCCGCGCTCATTGCACAGTTCGAGTACGCGGAATGGACGCCCCACAATCACCTGCGGCCCTCGCGTTTGTGGGACTCCGGGAAGATAAAGACACTCGAGAAGTGCACAAGAAGCAAGGAGATGTTTAGGCTCTTTGTTTAGTGGTGCGCTTATTTATTAAGACATCATTTGCTTCAATCTAGGGGTTCGCTCTCATCAGCTAATACTGGCCTGACTCGTCGCTTCAGTGTTCGCAAACTATAGAATTTTAGTGGCGTTTTCTTGTGCCGCCTTGCCGCTGCTTCAACATGGCCTATTCCGCGCGATCACCGAAATCATAGGCCGGCGCTCCTCACAACGAATGACTACGATCCTGCACATTCTGGCGCTGCCACGGCACAAGCGAAATCTGCGCCGTGGTCGATGCGAATGATCAGTTTCAACCGGCATCCGCGGCGGCGGTAGGGGTAGAGCTGTCACGGATTATTTGGGTCCGCTGCGGCGGGAATGCCGAACATGCTCTAGGTGCGGCGGATCTGGTGGTCCATGCCGGCGGTTCTGGCACCCTCGTTTTGGAGTATGCGAAGCGAGGCCTCGAGTCCTGGATCGGATTCCGATTTCCTTTTGGTAACGTTTGCGGCGCACACTAGAGCACACTTCCACCATTCTGCTGGTTCGTAGTCAGTCTCCTCAGGCCAAAGCATCGGCGAATCATATAGAGCTGAGCGTCAAACGTGCCCGTTGGGAGGGAACCTGGCCGTTTCGCTTGCTGCGAGGCGTGGAAACAACCCGTCCGTTTGCGCAAGCGCCGTTAGTCAACCAAGCCGACTCTTACTGCGAACCATAGCCTGATCTACGCCTGTCTTCATTTGCATCTCAGCGCTTTCGAGCGAAGCTTGCTTGAGCTAGCCCGGGACTTTTCGCCCGAGGTAGAACAAACGTCGGGCCAACACTGCCGCCTGTCCGATTACTCCGCTGCGAGGGTCCGCAGTTCATGCCACCAGATTGCATCCGAAATCTGCCGTTGTGGCCATGAACGAAGCTCAACGCTCATCTTGCGGTAGCGGTCAACCAGACACAGCGATTTTACTGGCGCGGCACTTCCCGGAGTAACGGTTGGCCCCGCCGGGCTAGCAACTGGAGAATACGTCGAGCTGCACGCGCGCTCGGCATTTTCGTTTTTGGCGGGCTCGTCTCTTCCGGAAGAGATCGCCTCGCGTTGCGCGGAATTGAAACAACCGCAATGGGTTAAGCTTCAATCATTCTGCAAAAAGGAGAGTGGGTCAGACTAGACCTTTTCAATTCAGTTAGCAGCTGAGGAAAGGAAAAGGACCAGGTGACCCGAAAGCAGGATAACGCGAAAGGAAAAATCAGGGCAGACGATCTGAAGAAGCTGTTAGCAGAAGATCGGGATCTGCTGAAGACGATTGTCGAAGAAACGCTACAGCAGGTGCTGGAAGCGGAGATGGACGAAGCGCTGCAAGCGAGCAAAGGCGAGCGCACAGCGGGCCGGCTCGGGTACCGAGCCGGTTACTACAACCGGATGCTCGTTAGGCGGGTAGGGCACATCGAGTTGCGGGTGCCGCAAGACCGCCAGGGGCGCTTCCGCACAGAAGTGTTTGAGCGCTACCAGCGGAGTGAGAAAGCGCTGGTAGCAGCGATGCTGGAGATGTACGTACAAGGCGTATCCACGCGCAAGGTGAAGACGATCACCGAAGAGCTGTGCGGCCATGAGTTCAGTTCTTCGACGATCAGCCGGATTGTGCAGAAGCTCGATGCAGAACTGGCCCAGTTCGCGCAGAGGCGCCTGGAAGAGCCCTACCCGTATCTCATTTTGGATGCGCGTTACGAGAAGGTGCGTGAAGACGGTGCCGTGCGCAGCCAAGCGGTGTTGATCGCGATCGGCATCAACTGGGAAGGACGGCGGAACATTCTCGCAGTCGAGCTCGCCAGCCGGGAAAGCCTGTCTAGCTGGAAGGAACTGCTAGCCAGCTTGCGCCAGCGATCGTTGCACGAAGTGGAGTTCGTGGTCAGCGATGATCATGCCGGCCTGCGGCGTGCCATTCAGGAAGCGCTGCCCGAAGCGGGGTGGCAGCGCTGCTACGTGCACTTCCTGAGGAATGCGCTCGACTATCTGCCGCGCAAAGCCGACGATGATTGCCTACAGGAACTGCGCTGGATCTACGACCGCCGCGATGCGCAGGAAGCGCGACAGGACTTGTCGGCGTGGTTGCTGAAGTGGGGCAAACGCTACGCCAACCTCTGCGTCTGGGTGGAAGCGAACATTGAGGAGACGCTCAGCTTCTACCGTTTACCACGGCAACATCATAAGAATCTGAAATCGACCAACCTGCTCGAGCGGCTGATGGAGGAAATCAAACGGCGGACGTTGGTGGTCCGCATCTTTCCCAATGCGGCCGCCTGCCTCCGGCTCGTGCGTGCTCTTGCGGTAGAGACACACGAGAACTGGATCGAGGCCATGCAGTATCTGAACATGGATCCGTTACGCGAGCAGAAGAAAGAAGCTTTACGGAGACTCGGAGATGCGGCGTGAAGGTTTCTAAAGGGCTGACCAGGGCAAGGCGCTCAGCTGCCGCCCTTGCCCTGGACCCCATCCCGGCT
>JBPCLH010000057.1:0-12921 GCA_051003475.1 Bryobacteraceae bacterium | reverse complement strand
TCGCTGTAAGTTATTACCGGGACTTAGCAGCTTACACGGAGTGGGTTCCCAGCTTAGGCGTCGGAGGCGGTCCGTTCTTTAAGACGTCCGATGAAGCTGCCTTCCTCACGTTTCTGAGACTGATGCTGGTACGTGAGCAGGGAAATCGTTTATGCCTGAACTGCGGCGCGCCTCGACAATGGCTGCGACACGGAGCAGTGACCGAGATCCTGCAAGCTCCCACTTATCTTGGCCACGTTAGTTTCCGCATTGAGTCTCGCGCACAGGACGGATTCGTCGACGCTAGTATAACCTTCCCACCCGACCTGAGAGCGCAAGAGGTTGAATTGCACATCCGCCATCCGGAAGGGAAAAAGATCTGGACCGTTCAGGTGGACGGCAAGAATTGGGACGGCTTCGATGCTGTCGGCGGCAGTATTGTTCTTCCGGTAAGCACTGGAACGAAACACGTTCACGCCGAGTACCGTTGATCGTGCTCCGATTCGGCCGAAGTTCTCTCAGGTGCGTCTGTGATGACGTTCAACTCTTGCGCAGATAAATGAATCTCGGCCCCTCAGCCACAATTGGATACGGTTCTGTTAACATAGACTCCTCTTTTTGTTCTGATGCCTATCTGAACCGATTTGGGGGGAGATCCTGAGCATTGTTAACGTCCATGTAAATCGATGTTCGAGGCGGAAACCGCACAGAGAAGGGGCGCGGGGAGTGCTGAGCGGCACAGTGATGCTGGCCGCTTTCGCTCTGGCCTGGCCAGGCGCGATCCGGGGCGAGACTTATCTCGATCTTGCTCCCTTCGCACAACTCATATCTTGGTCGGGATCACAGCCGCACCGTTTCGCAGATTTGGGGTCAGCCGACAAGGCGGAGAACATCGGGCTCGAGTGGGATGAAGAGCGCGATGTTCGTGAAGTCCGAGTTCGATTCCGCGGCGAAGCGCAAAAGGGCGCAGCTGTCGAGTACTGGTTCAAGAATTGGCCCTGGGAGCCGCCAAGGATGCCTAGCATCGAAGATCCTATGGACGATCCTTGGCAGGGCGAGTGGTTGAAGGCCGCCACAACCGAGAGTTGCGAAAGGTCCGAGTGCCGGTATGTATTCGAGCCCCTAGCTCTAAAAGAGAACGCCCGTGCGGACAGGTTGCCCAATGTACGCTATCGGCGAACGCTCAAGGTCAGAATCTCGTGGCCGTCCGGCGCGCCCGCCATTGCACAACTGCAGGCGTTTTCAGACAGCGAGGAGAATCCTATCCGACTGCGGGTTCACATAGCCGGTAACGGAGGCGCAATGTCGCCGGCCAGCTTTTCCGTTTACAACGGCTATTTACGGTCAGCCAAACCGGTTGCGCGAGACATGGACCTCGAGTTAGTCGCCGCAAAGCCGAGTCTTCCGGGATCAGAGGACCTGACCGTTGTGACGGTGCATGTAAGCGCCACCCCCGGTGTACAAAAACAAAATCAGAGTTTCTCGTTCTGTACCCGCGATCTCGCACAGGGTCCCATCGAAATACCGGCATTTGGCGCCCGAATCACCGAGCCAGGCGGACCGGCTGAACCGGCTTCGAGGAAGCAGAAGATCCGCGGGCGCATCCAACGTGAACCGGAACAAAGCTACGAGCTAGCGAGGCGCGAAATTCCGCCACTCGATCCATGGGACCGCGAAGGGGGCGGCAAGCTTTATCTGCCGCTTGCTCCCGATGCGAGCTGGCAAAAGTTTGCGTTCGAAATCGGTGGCAACGTCTTCATGAGCAAGAAGGACACAAAGGCCAAGGGACATGAACTTGAGCGCCTTCAGTGGAGTGGGGATCGTGTCACGTGGAAGATCGGAACCGGTACTAACCCTTACTACCGCGAAGACCGCAAGTGCTCTATTCGGAAATTGAGCGGGTATCTCCCCGTGGGTACGCAGGAGTGGGAGAGTGAAGGGCTTCATTACACGGAAGAAGCTGTTGCAACGCTTCTGCGCGGGCCATTGTCACCCGATGATCCGGCGCGCAGCGAACAGACCTCCGCCGTGCTGATGCTCAAGTTGAGCGCCACGAATTCCGCGGCAACTTCCCAAACTGCCCACGTGTGGATTTCGAATGATCCCAAGGAAAGCTTGTCATTAGTGGGGAATCTGGTGTCCGCGGGAGGCCACCTGCGTGCGCAAATCGAGCATCCGAAGGGAGCGGCGATAGAGGCGGTCTCGGTCCCGATTTCGAATTCACAGGCCCATGGAATTCACCTTAGCTTCCACATCCAGCCCCGAAGCACAGAATCGGTCGTGATCAAACTGCCCTTTGTGTCCGATCTGTCAGCGGGCGAAGCAGGCGATCTCGCACGCTTACAGTACGAGCCCGAAAGAAACCGCGTCGTCGCCTACTGGGAAGGAATCGTTGGTTCCACACAGCGCTTCTCAGTGCCAGAGCCGAAGTTCCTCGATCTCGCGCGATCGGTCGTTTCGCAAATCCACATAAGTGCCGCAAAAGATCCGGGGACGGGCTTGTATATCCTTCCCGCCGCAAGTTACGTTTACGATGCGTTCGAGAACGAAGCAGCTTACCAGATTCTGCTACTGGACACTCTCGGGCAGAAGAAAACGGCGCAGAGCTACTTGGAAACGATGCTGCACCTGCAGGGCAGCAAGAATTTCCCCGGAATGCAGACGGGTCCGCCCGATGCGATCTTCCACGGCGAAAAGATCAGTGATACCTACGATTACACAGCGTCGGGCTATGGATTGGACCATGGCACCGTGTTGTGGGCGCTGGCCCAGCACTATCTCTACACGAGAGATCGGGCATGGCTGGAACATGCCTGGCCCCACATGAAGAAGGCGATCGACTGGATTGTGGAACAGCGCAAGGCGACCAAGCTGACCGATGTTCGCGGCAAAAAGGTACGCGAGTACGGCCTTTTGCCAGCCTCGCAGCTGGAAGACAATTCGGACTGGGCGCACTGGTTCGTGATCAACGCCTACGCCTGGGCGGGTATGACAAGGACTGCCGATGCGCTTGCAGAGGCGGGCAATCCAGAAGCCGCACGGGTCCGCACGGAAGCGGATGACTATCTCCGCGATCTTCGCAATGATGTTCGCAGAGCGGTAGAATCAGCGCCGGTCGTCCGCATGCAAGACGGGACTTACGAACCGTATGTTCCCGTCGTACCCACACGTCGCTTCCGCCTCTTTGGTCCAGTGCGGCGGGACTATTATCAGCGTTACGGAAAACCGGACATGAATCCGCTACTTAGGCTTGGTGCGGATCGCGATACTCTTTGTGGTCCCGTGCTGCTGTCATTTCTCGGTGTCTTCGATGTAAATGATCCCATCACTGAGTGGGTTCTGAACGATTGGGAGGACAACGAGACACTCAGCAGCGGCATGGGCATGAACGTCCACGGAATGACTGACGATCGGTACTGGTTCAGTCAAGGCGGCATGGTCTTTCAAGCTAACCTCGTGAACCCAATCCCCATTTATTTGCGACTGCATGAGGTGCCCGCGGCTATTCGGACGCTCTACAACGACTTTGTTTCCGGTTTTTATCCCGACGTCAACGTTTTCACTGAGGAATATCATCAGTGGGGTCACGGCAGCGGGCCTTTCTACAAGACACCGGATGAGGCGCGATTCGTTCACCGCCTCCGGGACATGCTGGTTCTCGAAGAGGGCGATAATCTCTGGCTGGCAGCGGGCGCTCCGCGGCGCTGGGTGACGGCGAAGGACGGCATACGTGTTGACGGCGTCCAAACCTTCTTCGGCCCGGTCAGCTACACTTTGCGTGCGGGCGCCGGCCCGGGCGTGATCGAGGGTGAAGTGACGCTGCCTCGCCGCCAAGCACCGCAGAAAGCCTGGTTGATCGTGCGCACCCCGACGAGTCGAATTGAGAGCGTGACCATCAACGGCAAAGCCTGGAGCCGGGTCGATTCGCGCTTGGAAGCAGTGGAACTGCCCGCGACTTCGGAGCCGCTCAAAATTCAGGTTCATTACAGGTGACGATGCTCATGAACCAACCAGAACCTAACGCGACCATGCCCGTTCCGGCGCGAAGCCGTTTCGGCACTCTGAGGTCATCCTGGATGCTGCTGTCCATTGCCACAGTGCTTCTTTGGGGATCGTGGGGCCTAGAGTCAAAAATCATTGTCGACCGCATTTCTCCCTGGATGAACCAGGTATTGTTCTCAATCGGGCTGCTTCCGCTTTTGGGGTGGATGCTCTTCTGGAAGAATTTACGGCAGACGACCGGACAGCCCATAAAAGGTGCAGCTTACGGTCTGCTGACCGGCATCTTTGGCGGCCTCGGTAATGTGACGTTCTACCTGGCTTTGTCCCGGGGAAAGGCGTCCGTCGTCGTACCGATGGTCGGCCTGGCTCCGCTTGTCACCGTTGTTCTCGCGCTTGTGATTCTTAAGGAATCTATCAATCGCGCGCAGATGGTGGGTGTTGTACTGGCATTGCTGTCTATCTATCTTCTGAGTATCTGAATGCACGCCTGGTTTTGGCTCTCGGTCACGACGCTTGTCTTCTTCGGCCTAACAGGAGTCACTCAGAAGCTGAGCACCAACAACATCTCTTTTGAAATGTCGTTTGTCTGGTTTTGTCTCGCTGTTTGCGCGGTATCCGCCACGTTTGCTATCTTCTTGGATTTGGAGTGGCGCTCCCTGAACTTGTCGTTGATCGCTCTGGCCGCGCTCGGCGGTCTGTTGAACGGCCTGGGCGCGCTCACCAGTTTCGCGGCATTGAAACAGGGCGGGAAGGCCTCGGTTGTTATTCCGATCATCAATTTATATCCGCTCGTCACGATTGGCGGGGTTTGGCTTTTCCTCGGCGAAAAGCTTTCGGCTACCCAGATCATGGGCATTGTTCTTGCTCTGGCTGCGGTGGTTTTTCTTTCACAAGAAACGGTGTCCGGCGAATTGACTCCTGCTGTGCTCGAGCGACAGAAGGAGTAATGGGAGTGTGAAATGACAATGCACAAGTATCTGGTTTCATGGTCGATTGTTGTACTACTGTCGGCGGTCAACCTCCAAGGGCAGTCACTCAACCGGGGGCAGATCCGGGGAACAGTGACCGATGCACAGGGTGCAGTGGTGCCCGGTGTCGAAGTGTTGGTAACCAGTACGGAAACGAATCTCGTTACTAAGCTAACCACAAACCAGTCCGGCTTCTATCTTGCAACCGAGCTTGTGCCTGGCACATATACCGTGCAGTTCCGGGCGCAGGGATTCGAAAAGCTGGATATCAGTAACGTGGTCGTTAAGTCGGGCAGCACCATTACGGAAGATGGCGTGATGAGACTGGGCCAACTCACTGAGACTGTGAACGTAAGCTCAGCGCCTCCTGTGGTTGAGACGACTGCCTCCAACTTCATCACTTCGATCAGCGCACAAATTATCGACAAAGTTCCCATCGTCGGTCGCGACATTCAGACTCTGGTGCAGCTGATGCCCGGAATCACGCAATCGGTAGGGCCGACTGGTTCCAGTTTCGGGTTTGACAGCCAGTTCGGGGGATTCCCCGATCCCACCCATATCGTCGGGTCCGGCATCAGCGCGAACGGAAGTCAAAGCGGCGCGAATGCGTGGTATCTGGACGGTACCCTCAATGCGACTCTCGGGCCGGAATCTGTGGTCGTGAACCCTTCACCAGACGCAGTTGCAGAATTCAATCTCGTGAACAACGGCTTGTCTGCCCAGTGGAGCCGCACCAGCGGCGCTGTCGTGAACATCGTTCTGAAATCAGGGACGAACGCCTTTCACGGGGATGTGTATGAATATAGCCGGAATTCGTTCTTCAGCGCGAGCAATCCATTCTCAAGGCGGAGCCCGCAAGGCGGCTTTTTGTCGTCCCCGCGAGTGAACTACAACGATTTTGGCGGAACACTCGGCGGCCCCATCATCAAGAATCGAACGTTCTTCTTCTTCTCGTGGGAGACCTCATTGCTGCACGAGAATAAGAACCAACTTTATACGGTGCCGACGACGCTCGAGAAAACGGGCAATTTCAGCGACCGCCCGGACCTTGGCACCTGCCCGACCTGCTTTATCTACGATCCATATTCGACGGTTGGCCCGGATGCAGCCGGGTTGTTCCATCGGACGCCGTTTCCAGGCAACATTATCCCGCCGAACCGGCAGGATCCTCTCGCGATTTTCTACATAAACAGCTTCCCGAACCCAAACTTTGTCGATCCATTGCAGCAAGGCGGGAGTGGATGCGGGGTGTTCTGCAACAATTTCCTGGGCCCTATAGGCAGTTCGCTGACCACAAATAATATGTCGATAAAAGTGGATCACCGAATAAACGAGAAGAGCGCTTTGTTCGCCGAGTATCTATTCAATCCAAGTTACTACGCGAATTTCCGCCTGCCATGGATTGGCCCAACCGCCCCGACGCAGGGCTTCTCGGGTGCACAGCCATATACGACGGCCAATCAGATCTTTACTCTCGGCCACACTCAAACCTTCACGCCGACACTCATCAATGAGTTCCGCGCCAGCTACAGCCGCCAGAACCAAATCCCCAAGCAGAACCCAAACAACCTGGTGAATAACGCGGCCATTGAACAGCGGATTCAGGGGCTCAACTTCATCCTGGATCGCTTTGCACCCGTTCCGAATATGAACGTCGGCGGCTTTGGCCCGATCGGCCCGCAACAATGGCAGAACGGCTTGCAGGGAGTGGATGCCTACACCCTGCAGGACGACGTGACTAAGATCATTGGGAATCACACGGTCAAGGCAGGGCTGATGTGGAGGCGCGATGACAATTGGTACAACGCGAGCTGGGGCTACGGTCTAGGATTCGGTGGCGGACTGACCAGCGATCCCGTGACCGGCTTGGGCGGAAATGGCCTCGCTCAATTCATGTTGGGTGCGGTCGACCAGGGCAGCGGTACGGGAACTTTCCATTATCCCTACCAGACGAATGACTATTGGGGCTTCTATGTTCAGGATGATTATCGGATAACGCCCAAGTTTACGCTAAACATCGGGCTCAGGTACGACATTTTCGGCTGGTTCCGGGAGCGGCACGATTTTCTGGCCAATTTCAACTTCAGCGCCCTAAATCCGGACGTTCCCTATAAGGGGCGCATCGATTACTTCGGCACGCCGGCGCACCCCGATTCGAACGTTTTTCCGGCGAACAAAGCCGATCTGGGCCCTCGCATCAACTTCGCATGGACGCCGACCAATGATCGCAAACTCGTTATCCGCGGAGGCTTTGACCTGATTTATAGTAATGGCATCAGCGCCGCGTTCGGCGACCAAAACGGGGGGATCAGCGGTCCCGCATATGCAAACTATTTCGGATACAACGGTGATTTTACCGGTCAACGACCCGTGTTTCAACTTAGTAACGGTGCCCCCAACCTGACGTTGCCCCCTCTCGATCAGGTTAAGCAAACCAATAATCAGTTTCTCGGAACCAGCGTGCAGGGTTTTCTGAAGGGCAGCAAAGACCCATATGTCGAACAGTGGAGCTTATTTGTCGAGCGTGAACTGCCGTCCAATATGTCAATCAGCGTAGGTTACGTTGGCACGCATGGTCTGCACCTCTACGGCGATGAATTTCGAAGTTACGATCACGTTCCCACTGTAGTTCGGCAGCAGCTGCGCAATTCGATCAACGACAACGTCACGACTCCCGCGCCTCTCGTTCCAATCTATGGGTCCACGATGCCGCTATCGCTCCTCGACCGCCCATATCCCCAGTACACGAACGTCGGGATCAATTCCAACCCTGATGGATTCAATCGGTATCACTCTTTTCAGACCAGAGTTCAGAAGAGGTATTCCAACGGTTTGAACTTTATTGCGGCCTATACGCGCCAGAAGAACATCGGCACGCCCAATACGGGGAGCATCATTGGGAACACGGCCACGCCGACTACTATTGGCAGAACCGTGGGACGTGCGTCGCTGGTTCCGGGTGCGTTGTCCGGTGGAAGTGGAAATACGGCGGGGGGCTCATCGGCCCAGGACGTCGATAATCGCTTTGCTGACGTCGCTCTCACTGCTGACGACATACCGAACGTTCTCAACTTGGCTGCCACCTACGAGCTTCCGTTTGGAAGAGGCAAAACGTTCCTTTCCGGTGGCGGATTCGCGGCTGCGATTTTCGGTGGCTGGAGCCTGACACAGAATTGGAATTTCCAGGATGGAGTGCCTCTCGTTATCACAGGGCCGTGCAACGCCCTCACATGCCGGCCCAATTTCATAGGCGACCCGAACAGTGGACCGGACGTCCATACACAGAACCAATGGTTCAATCCCAATGCTTTTGAAGCCGTTTTCCAAACCAATCCCGCAGTGCTGACGGCCCCTGACCCGAGCATCTACAACGAGTGGTGGCAGTTCGGCAACATGGGATTGCGGAATGGCGCGGTCCGTTCTCCTGGCTTTTGGAACGTGGACGCTTCTTTATCGAAAGACTTCCATATTACCGAACAGAAGTACCTCAGCTTTCGATGGGATGTCTTTAACGCTTTGAATCACCAGAATCTCGGTATCCCGAATACGCAATGGTGTCTCGGGCCAAACTCTGATGGATCGGACGATCTGGTTCACCAGTTCGGTTGCCAATTTGGAAAAATCACCAACGTGCAGACCGACCCGCGGGCCATGCAGTTCGCGCTGAAGTTCTACTTTTAAAAGAGCGCGCGTTAGCGTGCACGAAGTTCACCGAGCAGCCGGCGGACCATCTCGTCATCCGGCCGGAGTTCCTGGGCATGGCTTAGCACTTGTTTCGCTAGAGCATCATCGGCCAGCATGTAGAGGATGGTTCCGTAAAGCACGTTCGCCTCGGGAAAGTCAGGCCACAGGCGCACTGCGTTGCCGGCATAAGACTTCGCGTGCGCCATGTCACGCAGATGAAAGCACGCGAGGGCGAGGTTGTAGTTAATCTCTGGTGAATCCGGATCGAGACGTACTGCTCTTTCCCAGATCGTACGTGCGTGATTCGCGTCACCTTGAGAGCCAAATGCAAGCCCAAGAGCGGCAAGTTTATCGACATCGTCAGTCTCCGCCATGGATCCGCACTGCTGCCACGCTTGGTCGCTTTTGCCTGCCGTGAGCAGGCGTTGGCATGCGCGAAGAGCATCGGACCCCTCCATGTAATAGTTCTGTAAGTCTTTCGTGCGCTGAAATTCCTGTTCAGCCTGTTCCTGTTCGCCCAGCTTCAAGAGGACCCGCCCTAAGCGCTGGTGAGCGCGGAAGTCGCGGGGGTTCTCAGCGATCCACTGCTTTAGCAGAGCGGCCGACTCGGCATAGACCTGTTTGCGCAAAAGAGCTACCGCCAGATAGTACTTTTCGTCACGAAGCTCGCGATCCCCCAACGAGCGAAATCGAGTTATCGCGGAGTCGACGTGATCCTCGAGCAGGTCAACGCGGCCCAGATAATACGTTGCTTCGCGTGCTTGATCCTTCGAGCCGATCAGTGATGAGAAAAGCCGGCGGGCTGTAGTATAGTCTCGCAGTTCAAAGTCGCAGATCGCGAGATTCAATCGCGCTTGGTCGAGTTTCGCGTCTTCGTTCAACGCCTCTTCAAATTGTTTGGCCGCTTCCTGATATCGCTCCGATCTCATCAGCTCGGCTCCCTTTCCGAGATGAGCCATAGGGTTTTGCAATTTCGCACGAGTGTCCTGCAAAAGTAGGAAACTACAGGCCACAATCATACGGAGCATGGGAAAATTGTAAGCCGGAAACAGTTTTGTTAGGCTTCGAAGACCTCCGCCTTGACCTCTTTTGTCGCGCCACTGTTGTCCTAATTCTAGGCACGCAGCTCATAAGGGGCCAGGCGCCATCCGAGGAGGAGCAGCGGTATCTGCGATCGGTTCTTCCTCTCATCCAAGAACGGAAATGGGGCGATGCCGAGAGCAAATTCAAGGAGGGCCTATCCCAATTCCCAAAATCCGCTCTTCTGGCGAACGCGCTTGGTATGGTGTATGAACAGCAAGGCAGGGAAGACGCTGCCGCGCGCCAGTTCGAGCAGGCCCTAGAGTGGTTGCCCTCCTTCACAGCAGCCCGTATCCACCTTGCAGCTATCTATGGAAAGCAAGGAAATTGCGCGAAGGCCTCTCAACTGTACCGTGCAGCTGCCGAAGCCACTGCTGATGCGGTTGCGCTAACCGCGATCGGGATCGGCCTTGGCGAATGCCAGGCTTATGCCGATGCCGCGCTCGTTCTCGAAAAAGCTCACGGCATTAATCCGGCGTCGGCCACCACTACCTGGAACATGGCGCTTGCGGAGTTCAAGGCGGGCGCTTTCGAGCAGGTTTTGACATCGCTAGATGCGCTTCCGCGGGGATCTGAGAGCTTGCAACCGGAGGTGCTTTACCTTCGCGGTAAGGCAGTGCAAGCGCTCAAGCGTCCGGGAGCCGGCCTGATACTCGCTCAGGCGTGCCGCGCCAAACCGCGGGACGATTATTGTAGTGACGCTTCCATCTTCCTGATGCGCGAGGGACAGCTTCAACAAGCTGCGGAGCTTCTCGAACTAGAGCTGCGAAATCAGCAACCCACTGCCGCGGCGCTGTCCTTGCTCGGGCTCGTGCAATTTCGGCTCGGGCGTTATCACGAAGCCATCAAGAGCTACACGCAGGCGATCCAGTGCGATGCGGCTCTAGCCGCGCCTCGTGAGGGTCTCGCGTTTCTTCTCTATATGACGGGTGACCTGGACGCGGCGCGAGCCACGGTGGAGGACGCGTTGAAGGGGCCGAGCGTGAACTTTTACGTTCCCTATCTCCACGCCCTGATCCTGTGGCGAATCTCTCACCGGTTCGGGCCCGATGCTCTGACCTCCCTCGCGGTGAGCCTTCAAAGGAACCCCAATTTTGCGCCCGCGTATTTTTTACGTGGCAAGATACGCGCCGACGGCAACGATCTGGACGCTGCGCTAACTGATTTTCAGCGGGCCGCAGCTTTGGATACCAAGTATGCTCTTCCTTGGTACAAAATGGCGCAGTTGTATCGTCGTCAAGGGCGTCTCGATGATGCAACTGCTGCGGAACACCATTTTGCGGCCCTCGGCAGCCTGCGCGAGGAAGAAGTGCTGGCCAGGGAGGCGCAGGACGTACTCGCGCCGGTACCACATTGATTAAGCCAAAACTTTCAACCATTCTGGTGGTTATTTCTTTCGTATCCGCCCAACCAGAGGCGCCGCGGTTCGTCGATGTTGCGCAGCGAGCCGGCCTTAACGCGAAGAATTACTCGGGCGGCGAAGTCAAGAAGAAATATATTGTTGAAATGAATGGCAGTGGTCTGGGGTTCATCGATTATGACCGCGATGAATATCCAGACCTTTTCATCGTGAATGGAAGAGCGGCAGAGGGGGACGGCCCGCAGTCCGACGCGACGAACCACCTGTACCACAACAACCGCGACGGCACGTTTACGGATGTCACTAAGGCCGCGGGCGTCTTGTCATCCGGCTGGGGGCAGGGCGTGTGTGCCGGTGACTACGATAACGATGGTTACGATGACTTGTTCGTTACCTACTACGGCCGCAACAAACTGCTTCACAACAACGGAAACGGCACGTTCACTGAAGTTGCGCAACGTGCGGGTATCGCCGGCCAGGAGGGCCGCTGGAACTCGGGGTGCGCGTTCATCGATTATGACCAAGATGGCAAGCTCGATCTGGTTGTCGTCAACTATGTCGATCTCGGTCCGGGATTTTCCAACGCGCCCACGCCAGGATCAGGGCAGTTCTGCGACTACAAGGGCATCCCAATTGCTTGCGGACCGCGCGGCCTTAAGGCAGGAGTTAATTATCTCTATCACAACAAGGGAAACGGTACCTTCGAGGACGTAAGCGAATCTTCCGGTATGCGCCGGACAGAAGGGCATTACGCGTTGGGAGTTTTGACGCTGGATTACGACAACGATGGCTGGCCGGACATTTATGTGGCCTGTGATTCGGCGGCGAGCATCCTGTACCACAATAACCACGACGGCACCTTTATCGATGCCGGGCTTGCTTCTAGCTCCGCGTTCAATGATGACGGCGAGCCACAGGCGGGAATGGGTCTTGCTGCAGCCGATTACGATCATGACGGCTTTCTCGACATTCTTAAAACCAATTTTTCGGACGACAGCCCGAACCTCTATCACAACAGCGGGCACGGCACTTTTTCTGATTATGTTTTCGAGGCGGGACTTGGGCGCGTGCGCAGCTACTTGGGATGGGGCGCCCTATTTCTCGATTACGATAACGATACTTGGCCCGATATGCTGATGGTTCACGGGCATCTCTCGGCCGAGATTGATAGGGCCGGAAGCGACTCGCGCTATAAGCAGCGGAAGCTCCTGTACCACAACCTAGGCAACGGCCATTTCGAAAACATCTCGCAGCGCTCGGGTCCGGCGTTCAGCGATTTGCATTCCAGCCGTGGTGCCGCTGCCGCGGATATCCTGAGCGATGGGCGGCTGAGCGTAGCCGTAAACGAACTGCACGAGCGGCCGTCGCTGTTGATGCCGGAATCTCGTTCTGGCGGGCATTGGATTGGCGTACGAACGATCGGATCTCGCTCCAACCGCGATGGCATTGGGGCAAGGGTGGCGATTCGGTCCGGCTCCGCCTGGCAAATCGATGAAATTCGTAGTGGTGGTAGTTATCTTTCGCAGAACGATCTCCGGTTGCACTTCGGACTTGGCCCGTCGGCTGAAGTTACCGAACTAGTCGTGAAATGGCCGAGCGGTTCTTTGGATCATTGGAAAAATATACCGGCTGATCAGCAGATCATCGTCACGGAAGGAGATGCTTCATGGCGGCGAGCTCGTTCAGCCGGACAGTAATCGCAAGCAGCCTAATGCCCGGCGGCTGTCATCGCTCCATCGACGATCAGGTAGGTGCCGGAAATGAATGAGGCCGCATCTGAGGCCAGAAAGAAAGCTGCTTCGGCCACATCACGAGGAGTCCCCATGCGCCCGAGCGGATGAAACTTTT
>JBPCLH010000056.1:0-3830 GCA_051003475.1 Bryobacteraceae bacterium | reverse complement strand
GCGGCTCGGCGGCGCGAACTATCCCGTACGGCCGGAGTGCTTTTACTGCTCGCATATCCACTATTTCTGGTTCTCGCTCTTCTTTCCGCTGGTTTTTAGGTCAGCGGCAATTCAGTGGCAATAGAGTTTCCTACCGTAATTCGACTCTTGCTCCACATAGATCCCCACTGACGGCGCAGGGTAGAACATTAGCGGCATTCTTGACACCGGCGGCGAAGGAGCCCGCCGAGTATGCAGAAATCCCACCGAAAGAAGAAACCACCAAAGCGCGTTCTTGCGCTCCCTGATCTTGAACAGACGAAATCAGCCGTTCTCAGTACACTGACATCGAAGAGCGGCCCAAGCGTAAGTCAATTGCTGTGTTATTGGTGCGGGTTGCTGTCGCCAGTCACTGCCTTTTTGCTTCCCTTCGCAGCGTTCTTGACCGCGTGACCCGTCCCAACTGCCATCTTCCCGACGCCGTGTCCTACGCCTTTACCGAAATCCTTCGCGCCGTCCACAACCTCTCCATGCTTCAGATCGGATCCAGCATTTTTCGTCCCATGGCCCATGTCCTTTGCGCCGTTTGCGTACGAGTGCTTGAGGTTTTCTCCGGCTGCACCAAACTCCGTACTCGCCGACCCGTGCTTCACGCCCAGAGTGTCCAGTGTCTTCGCACCGAGCCGTCCATCTGCGTTGATGTTTTCTTTTTGCTGGTAATCCCGAACGGCAGCTCTCGTCAGGGGTCCATCGATTCCGTCGACTGGACCAGGATCGTAGCCTTTATCCTTTAGCGCCTGTTGCGCATCGCGTACCGTATCTCGGCTTTGCGACAGCACGGGGATGGCGCAGAGTGACAGGCCGAGAACTGAAGCTGCCAATATGTTTCGCATTGCTTTCTCCTTCGTCTGTTGGACTTGCAACGCAACGGAAGGTAACTCCGTAATCAGTGAAGTTGAGGTGTTTTAATCAGGATTTGCATTTTGGTCTTCCCGACCCACGTCAGGCACCGCAGATACGATCCATAGGACAAGTCAGCGAGAGGTCGGCGGGAGATTGGTTCGTTCCGCACGTCGTAAAGAGAATAGGCGCGAATCGGTGCGGCGGATTTGAGACGGGCTTTGAGCGCCTTGGAGTTATCCGCAGCTCCTGCCGACAACGCCGGTTCAGTTCCGGCGCGTAACGTTGAATCCAGCGCCAGATCGTAACGTGATCCACATGGACATTTCGCTCTGCCATGATCTCTTCGAGGTTGCGCAGGCTGAGCGCATATCGAAGATATCGTCGAACGCACAAAATGATGATCTCGGCTTCGAAATGTCGTCCTTTGAACAGCGCTGGCCGGTCCCGTTGCATAAAGGGCCAACCCTATCAGATCGGTTTAGCCACTTTGCAACACATCCCTTAGGAGACCGTAACTCTTTGCCATCCTTGGTCGAAGATAGATTGAAGGCCATGAAAACCAGCCCTACGTTTCTCTTGTTAATCGGCCTGCAAACCGTACTATTAGGCCACGAGGCTTCGACGATCAAGACAGGTCCGCCTGCGGGCACGCGCGTCCCCGATTTCCAGGCCATAGATCAGAATGGCCATCTAGAAACGGTGGCTTCCGTCTCGGGTCCCAAAGGGTCTCTCCTCGTTTTCTTCCGTTCAGCGGACTGGTGACCCTTCTGTAAAGCGCAACTGGTCGAGTTGCAACAGAACTATCAGAAGATAAAGAGCACCGGCCTGGGACTTGCGGCGATTAGCTACGACAGCCCAGCGGTTCTGCGGGATTTTGCAAAACGAAAGAACATCCAGTTCCCGTTACTCTCCGATGCCGACTCAAAAATCATTCGGCGTTTCGGCATTCTGAACACGCAGCCAGCAAAAGGATCCAGATCGTACGGTATCCCCAACCCAGGCATTTATGTGCTGGACGCCAAAGGAGTTGTCACCGCGAAATATTTTGAAGACGATTACAGGGAGCGTGATACGGCGGCCGTCATATTGATGAAGGAATTTGGACTGCAACCGGACGATCCCGGTACGTCGATCCATGCCAAGCACCTACAGCTAGGCACGAGTATTAGCGACCAGGAGACGTCTATGGGGCAACATGTAGCGCTAATTCTCGACGTGAGGCTGTCGGATCGCGTCCACGTTTATGCTCCAGGCGTGAAAGGATATGTCCCGATCGATTGGGAGCTCGCGCCTTCGGCAGGTATCAAGGCTGGACCGGTGAGGTATCCGAAGTCGCAGATCCTTCGATTGGAAGCAATTCAGGAAAGCGTGCCGGTCTACGAAGGTGAGTTTCGGCTCAGCCGGAACGTGACAATCGGGAGTGTCCAGGCTGTAACACCCTTGCTCGACGCTCACGGTAATCTAACCATCGCCGGCACATTCCGGTATCAGGCTTGTGACGACCAAAAGTGCTTCCTGCCGGAGACCGTACCCGTCCGATGGATAGTACACTTTCGGCCGCTTGACCGTGAAAGAGTTCCCGAAGATATGCAGCAAAATGAACATTAGCCAGGCTAAAGCCGGTTAGGAATATTTCACAAACCCGAGGAGATTCCGGAAATTCGCGAGCATGCGGTCACCGGGCGGCGACAACTGCTTGCTGATCGGATTCGACCGCGTGGTCTCCCCGAAAGAATATCGGAAAGCCCAGCCATGACACATGCGAATGTCGATACCGACAGCCACATGCAGTGCCACGGCAGTGGAAGCGAAGCGCTGTCGCGGCTCAAGACCGTTCGATTTCGACGGGCCATCTGGCGCCGCGCTCAGCCAAACAATTCCTGTCCCCACGGAGAGATAGGGCCGCGCCCAACTCGATGGCTTGCGGAAGTAAAGCAGCATACTTGCGAGCGCCGAATTCTGCCGGATCGAGAAATCCTGGCGGTAGAAGCGGCGGGTACTACCTGCAAAGATGTGAGTGCGGCGCTGTTCTCGTTCCACATGTACTCCACCTGAGAGCTTAGATAGTCGTTCCAGTGGACCCCCGCAAACGCGTCACTTTCGTGGGGTCACACGAGGCGAGTCGGGCACAAGTTCTACTGCATAGGTTTGCCCGTGCAGTGTCCCCGTGCCCACAATATGGCCGGTATCGTTGATCCCGTAGGCCGCCTCAATCGTCCACTCTGAGTTCACCGGAAGGAGCTGATTCAGATCCAGCATCATGCCATCCCAATCGACGAACCCGTGGGTGACGAGATTGCCTGTTATCCACGAATAGCCAACCACCGCGCCCGCATCGTTGACGCCATAGGCATAGCTTTGAGACCCTCCGAGCGTGCCTAAACTTTTCAGTTTCCCGTCATGCCATAAAAACGCGTTCATCAGACCTTGCGAGGTCTGCGCGCTTCCCGCCATCTCACAGTGGTTGTTGATCGCCATTCCGTAGCTGGACATCCCGCCTAGCGTACCGAGATCTACCAGCTTTGCGGAACCATCGGAAAAGAAGGCGTGGAACGCGCCGCTCGCTGTCGAGCTCGTTCCGGCAACTTGGCCGAGCGAATTGAGGCTATTTGCCGAACTCCAGGTCCCACCCAAAGTTCCAAGATGTACTGGCTTTCCGTTCTTCCACACAAAGGCGTGAAGTGACCCTTCCGACATTTTGTACCCACCCGCAACCTGACCGAGGCATTGTCAACTTGGGCAGGAAACTGAAAGACTAGTCCCGTGAAAAGCGGCAAGTCTGTGTATTACGGCCATCGGTTCCCTCCGAAAGTCATCAGCTATGCCGTCTGGGTTTACCATCGTTTCTGCTTGAGCTTCCGGGATGTCGAAGCGTCCACCCGGCAAAGCTGGATTGGTTCTCGAACTCAGCATCGTTAAGACCGCGTAAGCATCTATGTCTTCCATGC
>JBPCLH010000055.1:0-50089 GCA_051003475.1 Bryobacteraceae bacterium | reverse complement strand
TGCCGATGGTCTGCGCAGCTTTGGGTGCTTCCTGCTTGATCGTCTTTTTCTCGAAATTACCGGATGAGGTCTTCATACGCTGAGTGTCGCCCTTACGGTCGTCTCATCCCATCTTTCGGGTCACCTGGTCCTTTCCTTTCTTCAGCCACTAACTGAATTCGAAAGGTCCAGTCTGACCCACCCCTCTTTTGCAGAATGATTGAAGCTTAACCCTGTCGGCAGCGGTCGCTGATCACTGTGGCATCCTTTACGCTTAGAATTTCCCTGAACAGTCCCCCCGCCTGGTGGGCGGGAGCTGAAGCAGCGAGGATGAACAGATCAGCACAATAAACAACTGCGCGAGACTGAATCGGGCGCGTTGCATTCGCCAGATTGCAACGAGGAGAAGCGAGAACAAAGGAGCCCAGTAGATCATTGCCGGCGGTAACCGCTTTCGGCAGCTTGTGACACGCCATATTGCAGCCGCCCGTAGGCAGTCATCAGCGCGGTGCGCTATGACCGTTTATCTTCACAAATGCCAATTACCGAAGGTAAACTGAGTCCGAGCGCGCATCCTTCGATCGTCGATTGATTGGCTGTTCGGATTGCTTTAGTAGATTGAGTGCGATATTGGAGACAATAGCGTCCGGCTGCTGTGTTTATGCTGCCTCCAGCAGTGCAGCACCATGTTCAACAGAGGCAATCTCAAAACGTTCGGACAGCACCGGCCATTTTGTCAATTTCTGATCTCATTGCTCTAGTCGAAGCTGAAGAGCGGAAGTTAGAAAGAGCTGCGCAAGCTAGGCGATAATCGTCCCAAATGCGCTATGAAGCTTTCAAATTCAACATGGGCCGCTCTCGTCTCGCGGCCCACGGGAAGGGAAATCAGCGGATGTTTTCCCTCGCTATTGTCATTCTGCGTTGAATCTGGTGGCTGGCTCTCTGCCCTCAGCGGAGTAGCAGTACTGGGTTCGCTGTGACAAAGCGAGATCTAATGTCAACCGGAAAGAATTGATATGAGTACGGGCGAACAATCGGTATATCGGCTTCTGAAAGAGAACGGCCACGAGATCGGGAATCGGTATTGCAAGGCTTGTTCGGGGATCCGCTACCCATTGCGAGTGCATTCAGCATGCGAAGGAGTCATTCACGTTTTGCCGGAAGCCTCGGGCCCGATGACGGGATCGCCTACCACATACATTTGCGACAGATGCGGGAAGAGGGTCGGATGATAATTTGCGGTAGGGGCAACTCTGCTGACCGCTCCACATTTGCCGATTATCAAGCTAAAAACGTGGCTCTGGATTTCAAATGACCCCACTACCAGGGCGCGCGTGGAGTGACGATGATCTCATTACACAATTGGAAGCCTGTACCCTCCCAGAGGACCGGTTTCATCACGCCACCGCGCTTGAACTGCCGGTGAATTAGAGGCAGCTGCTTTATAAGATGATAGGCGGGGACGGGTGACTGCCTTGCAAACTCCGGAATCGAAGGTGGATCAGTTGCTCCGCACGGCCATTCAGCATAGGTGCATGGTTCGGCTGCGATACCACAACCAGGAGCGGATTCTTGAGCCCCATGACTATGGAGTTCAAAAAGGCTGCGTAAGGCTCCTTGGTTATCAAATCGGCGGCTCGAGCAGTGGAAAGCTCCCGAATTGGCGCTGGATAGATGTGGATCGGATTTCCGATCTTCAGGTGCTGACTCGAAAGTTTAAGGGCGGGCGATCCGCCCCTTCTGGAAAACATCACAAATGGGACCGGCTTTTTATGAGAGTACGCCCATCCGAGGAAGACCCGGAGTGAGATTCAGTGTCACTACACTGTTACATCGGCTCGGCTGCTGTTTACGGAAACAGTGCGTCAGGCGTGCAGATTAGCGCGATACCGGAATAAACCGCACTGCATAGCCTCCGCCCGGCGCGAACTTGGCCTTCAGAGACATGGACGCGTCGACCGTCTGCTTGCGAATGCTAACGTTCTTGGGTCGTTGAGCGGCGTCATCGTCGTCGGAATAAATTTCAGCCGTGTAACGTCCAGGGCCAAGAAAGCTGAGCGGAATGTCGACCTGGCGCGCATTCCAGTCAGTCATGCTGCCAAGGAACCACTCCTTTCCATTGCGGCGAGCGATGGTAATGTACTCTCCTGGCTCGCCGTTCAGGACTTTGGTCTCGTCCCAAGTTGTTGGACAATACTTGATAAACTCGAACGCCGGCTGATCCTCGTAGGCCTTGGGTGTGTCGGAGACCATCTGGAACGGCGCCTCGTACACTGCATACATCGCCAATTGCTGCGCGCGAGTACCCATTACCATTGGGTGCGGCGAGCGCGGCACAAACTCATTGCGAGTAACGTTATCAAAACCGCCTGGGGTGTAATCCATGCGTCCCATAAGCATCCTTGTGAACGGTAGCATCAGACGATGCTCCGGGTTGTCTCGCATCCCGGCGCGCGACTGCTCCATTCCGAGCACCGCCTCGTAGCCGAGAATATTCGGGTACGTGCGATCGATGCCCGTCGGCTTTGTCGGACCATGAAAGTCGAGCATGAGGTGATGGTCGGCAGCCCGTTGCGCGGCACGATAGTAAAATTCGATTCCCTTCTGGTCATCGCGCTCCACGAAATCGATTTTTAGCCCCGCGACGCCCCATTTCTCATAGAGCGGAAAGGCCTCGTCCATCTGCGTTGTAGCTTATCCATATCCAGACCTTGACATTCTTCGCGGCCGCATAGCGCACCACCTCTGGCACATCCACCTTGACCGTTCATCTGTGTGATGTCGTTGGGCGCGAACCACCCAGCGTCTATAAGCATATACGGGAAACCCGAGTTCGCCGCAAAATCGACGTAGTACTTCATCGTCTCCGTCGTGAACGCTGGTTTTCCGTCGCGACCGATGCTGCCACTCCACCAATCCCACGCCGTGAGTCCACTGTGAATCCAGGAGGTATCGTTGATGGCACAAGGGGGGTTCAGGCTTGTAATCACGTTCGACTCGATGAGCTTGCCAGGTTGATCAGCCACCAGAAGCACGCGCCACGGGGAGTGATGGGGCAACCCGCCCGATACGGCAATTTCCGGATCATCTCCGGGCGCAAGCCGCGCCTGGAAGTAATGTCCGCCCCAATCGGTCGAAGGATTTACCAGATACATGGCGCTGTAGCCACGCATATCCGCCTCCGCGATCGCAATCCAGCCGACACCTGGAATTTCCATCAGCAAAGGCAGGCCGATCAGCACCTTGCGCGAGAGGCCATTGGGATTAGCGAACGCACTCGCTGACAGTTTCAGAAACTCGCTTTCGTACATCGTGCGATAGTGCGGCAAGACAAGCGCGTACGTCGTCGCGTCTTTGCTGATGCGAAACTCAGTGCTCTCGTTCGCCAGCCGAAACTCCCGGATGGCACGCTGGTCCGGCACGGTGTATCGGAATGCAACCGCGTCGTCGTAAGCCCGAGCTTCGATGTCGAGCTGTCGCCAGAGGCCACTTCGCTCTTCGGTCTGTAGCCGCAGGGCGTTGTAGTGATTGCGAACCACGCTCGCTTTGCCGGTAACAAGCCGATAGGTCTCGTCGGTTTGTGAAGCCGTTTGCTTTGCTACTTGAACGTTCGCCCCAAGCGGGTGTGAACCTAGCTCGAGCTGCAGCGCCGACTGCGTGATGAGCGGTTTGCCGCGATATGTAACTGAATAGACCAGCTGACCAGCCTCATCTGGGCCGGGGCGCCCGTGCACGGTTTCAAATGAGATCACGAGTTGCCCGTTGGGTGATTTCAAAAGAGCCGGGCCGGATTCTGCAAGAAGGGTTATGGCTGCGAGTGCCGCGACTAGCATCAAGCGAGAAATTGAGAAGAGCTTACGCATCGCTGAAACTATATCGCGGATTATCTGGCGAAACGGCGCACGAGATGTGATGCCGAAGAGAGGCTACAGAACTGGGCCTATCCTCCAGGGAACAAACTCGTGATGGCCGAGCACTTCCGCCTTACTTTTTTCACCACATGCGATTCTCAGTAGAGAGTCGAAAATCTCTTGTCCAACATCCTCAATCGTGCTGCTGCCATCCGCGATGCGGCCAGCGTTAACGTCCATGTTGTCCGGCATCCGCCGAAACGTGTCGGAATTGCTGCTGATTTTTAATGTCGGCACAGTTGGAAAGCCGATGGCGCTTCCCCGCCCGGTCGTAAAAGCGATGAGATTGACGCCGCCGGCGGCAAGACCAGCGAGCGAAGCTGGATCGTATCCCGGAGTATTCATAAAAACAAAACCCCGGCTGCGGATGCGCTCGGAATAACCCACAACATCCTCGAGCGTGGTTGTTCCCGCCTTGGCGACCGCACCGAGAGACTTCTCGATGATGTTAGTGAGACCACCTTTTTTGTTCCCCGGCGATGGATTGTCATTGAAACTGCCGCCAAACTGGCGCAAATACGCTTTGTAATAGTTGACGCAATCAAGCAACTTTCTGGCGGTCTCCTCGTCTTTCGCCCGTCTCAACAGAAGATGTTCGGCGCCGAAGATTTCCGTTGTTTCAGCGAGTACCACGGTGCCACCCTCGCGAACGATCAAATCGGAACAGTATCCGAGCGCGGGATTGGACGTAATTCCCGAGAACGAATCCGATCCACCGCAGTTCAGACCGAGAACGAGAGCTGAGGCGGGAAGCTCGGTTCGTCGCATATCGGCCGCGGCGTCGATGAAGGTGCGGATCTCCGCTCGCGCCTTTTCCACGGCACCACGAGTGCCGCCACTCTCCTGGACCGTCAACCCGACCAGGCTCTTGGCCGAACGTCCATTACTCTTTCCGAGGTAATGGTCAATTTGGTTCACTTCGCAGCCCAGTCCAAGAATCACGGCCGCAGCGACGTTTGGATGATCGAGGACGCCTTCGAGAGTTCGCTGCAATTGTTCGGTATCCGGACCAATAGTTTGTGCGCAACCATCGCCGTGGGGAAACGCAACCACGCCGTCCACATTTGCGGGCAAGCATTCCTGTTCGAAACTGCGTGCGATGAGTTCCACGGTGTGAGCGGCACAGTTGCTTGCGGCGACAACTGCGATGTAGTTCCGCGTTCCAGCGCGGCCATCGTCGCGAAGGTAGCCAAGAAACGATGCAGTGCTCAGCTTGGATGGGGAAGGACGAGGCGTATAGGTGAAGCTGTGCTCTACAGGATGAAACGCAAGATTGTGTTCGTGAACGTGTTCTCCAGGCTCGATGTTAATGCGCGCAAGGCCGATTACTTCGCCGTAACGGCGAACCGGTTGACCAGACTGGATGGAGTCGATAGCAATCTTGTGGCCGGGCGGAATGGCATTGAGGGCTGTCACCACTGCAGTACGTGCCTCGATGCGCTGACCTGGTGATAACGGAAGTCGAGCGACCGCTACGTTGTCATCGGGATGCAACAGAATGACACTATTCTGTTGGGTCGCAGCGGGATTGATTTCGAACAGCTGCACAACTGATTTTACCTGTGTCACAACCGCGAAAGGGTTGGATCGGAGCTGAGATGTCGATCTAGGGGTCACGTTTTGCATATAGCAGTGGGTAGGATTGTGGTATGGCAGCACACACTCCGAAACGTGAAGCTATAGAAAAGTTCGTTCAACATGAAAGCGGAATATTGAAGGATTGGCTGATCCGAGTCGTGGACGAGCCGCACGATCCCGTTGTGCGATTGCATGCCTGGAGAGTAGGCAATGCGGAAAGTGCGCCGGAGAAATCCCTCGAGGTGCATAGCCGGCAGGTGAGGCTGTCAGATGACGAGCTGGATGAGGCTAGCAAGACGCTGATCCGAAGGTGGCTCGCTTCACTCTAGACAATCGAATTCCTGCGAGATATCCGCGCGGCAAATCTCTGACTACTACCGCTTACTGGGCGCTTCGGCGCCGAATTTGATAGAGCTGTCGGTTAGTGCAATTTCAACGCGGCGGTTCTTTGCACGGTTATCAGCACTCGTGCCCGTTACAAGAGGACTGGTCTTGCCGTAACCTTTGACATTGATGATGACAGGGTCAATGCCTGAATGCGCAAGATAGTCCTGGACTGCCTTCGCACGACGTAGTGACAACTGTTGGTTGTACTCCGGAGTGCCGACGTCATCGGTGTAGCCAAATACCGAAAGGCCGTAAGCTTTTGAGACCAACGAATTCCAGCTATGCGGCTCAGAAGTTCACGGTTACGTTGACTCAATTCGGAGCTGTCGAAGTCGAAACGAAAGATCGAATTCGGCAGAACCATTACCATACCTTTGGGTGTGCGGTGCGTCTCGACAACACGGTTCAGGGCTTCCTGCATCCGGTTCAGCTCTTCTTCGCGCTCGCGCCGCATTTGGACCATTTGGTCCTGAGCCATCCGCGCCTGCTCGTTCGCTTGCTGGGCTGCGTTCATTGCTTGTTCGCGCCCAGACTCCGCCTGCTGCCTTTGTTGCTCCGCCTGAACACGTCCTCGAGCAGCTATTTCAGCACGAGCCGCGGCTTCTTCCGTTCGCCTGCTGGCTGCTGATACCGCGGCTGACTCCTCCTGAGCGAGCTTGGTTGCGGCATTAACTTCCCGCTGCAGGGCCGTTAGTATTTCTTTGAGGCTGCGGTAGCCACTGTACTCGAAGAAGGCGAACACAGCAACAAAAACGACTAAGCCAATGATCCACGCCAGTCGTCGCACACCTCAATTTTAACTCGGTTCGGGGGTTATTACCGAGGTGGCGGTTTCAGCATTCTCCGAACTATCATGAATGGCGTCACCTGACGCACGGTTGCAATACTTTAATTTGTATGCGCATTTGCGGATTGTATTTAGCCACGGGACTTCTTGGGTTTGTACCTGCGTTTGCCTGGCAAGCAGATCAACCCACACCCCAGCCACGACAGCAGCCGAACGAAGATCCCGCGGCGATCGGTCGTGGGCGCGCTCTATTCCAGTCAAGTTGCGGCTTCTGTCATGGCAACGATGCCACTGGCTCGCGTGCGCCTGATTTAGTGCGTTCAGCAATACTGGGCCATGACGATCAGGGCAATCTATTGGCCCCCGTGATCCGGAATGGCAGACCTGACAAAGGTATGCCGAGTTTCTCTACTCTGAAAGACGATCAAATCGCCGATATTGTCACCTTCCTGCACCATCAGGCGAAGGCCGCCCTGCAAAGCGCCAAAGTGCCGGGCGATTATCCGGCCGCAAAGCTTTTGAGCGGAGATGCAATGGCGGGGAAAGCCTTTTTTGAACGGTCGGGTGCCTGCGCAAAGTGCCACTCCGTGACTGGAGATTTGAAAGGAATCGCAAAGAAGTACTCGCCGGTCGATCTGCAGCAACAAATGGTCTATCCATCCGATGAAAAACACCAGCATCATGAAACTGCGGCCGTGACGCTGAAGGAAGGAACCCGCTATGAAGGCAAGTTAGAGCACAAAGATGAATTCCTGATTGGCGTTATTTGCCAGGACGGGTGGTATCGCTCGTGGCGACGGCAAGATGTAGAAGTAGAGATTCGCGATCCACTGGAGGCGCACCGAGAACTGATGAATAAGTACACTGATTCTGACATTCACAACCTGTTTGCGTATCTAGAGACATTGAAATAGTGTATGAAGAAATTTGTCTATGCGCCGTTGATTCTCGCTTACATTGCATTCTCCTCGTTGGCTGCCGATGTAGGTCTGAATCCGCAAGATTTGACGAAAGCGCTCTCAAACGGCTGGCCGACTTTCAACGGAGATTATTCGGGAAAGCGGTTCAGCACGCTTTCGCAGATCAATCAAAGTAATGTTCGAGGCTTGACGCTGGCGTGGGTCATGCGGACGCAATCCGTCGCCATTAAGTCGATGCCTCTTGAAGTAAACGGCATTTTGTACTTTACGACTCCTGATAACGTTTGGGCGGCAGACGCGCGCAGCGGCCGAGTCGTCTGGCATTATTACCGCGAATCGCAGGGAGATCACATTGGGAACCGCGGTGTGGGGATGTACAAGGACTGGCTTTACTTTGAAACGCCGGACTGCCACCTGATCTCGTTGAATGCGAAAGACGGCAAGATGCGCTGGGATATCGAGCTGGCAGATCCGAAGCTCGGGTATTTCGCCACCATGGCTCCGCTCGTTGTTCGTGATCACGTGATTGTCGGAGTTTCTGGGGACGTCACCGATATTCCGGGATTTCTGGAATCGGTGGATTCCGCTACCGGGAAAGTGCAATGGCGATGGAATACGGAGCCCGGGCCTGGTGAGCCTGGTTCGGAGACGTGGCCACAGGGCACGGACGCGATCACGCACGGCGGCGGCATGACATGGATCACCGGCACATACGATCCGGAGCTGAACCAGCTTTACTGGGGTATTGGAAACCCGAATCCGGTGCTGAATGGCGACGTTCGTAAAGGCGATAATCTCTACACTTGTTCCATCGTTTCGCTCAATCCAGATACAGGTAAATTGAACTGGCACTTCCAACCATCACCGCATGATACGCATGACTGGGATGCTGTTCAAACGCCGATTATTCTCGATGACACGTATCGCGGTGTCAGTCGCAAGTTACTCGCACAGGCCAGCCGAAACGGCTATTTCTTTGTACTCGATCGGACCACGGGCGAGCACATAGTGACAGCGCCATTCATTGCGACCAATTGGGCGAAAGGGATCGACCCGCACGGCCAGCCCATTCCCAATTCAGCTAAAGAGCCGAAACCGGATGGCACCCTTGTCTCTCCAGGATCGGACGGGGCAACAAATTGGCTTGCGCCAAGCTTCGACCCGAACACCAAGCTTTTTTATGTGAGTGCGCGGAGGTTATGGAGCATCTTCTATATGACTGCTGAAGGGAAGCCTGAGGGCGGGGCTGGACGCGACCGTAATTTGTGGGCGAACTCGGTGCTCGAGGCAATCGATTACCAAACAGGCAATGTTCGCTGGAAACATGAGCTTGGCGATGATGAGGGTAGCGCGGGCATACTCACGACCGCAGGCAATCTGCTATTCACTGCTGATAACGCGGACAACTTGCTTGCGCTTGACCCAAGCACCGGGAAGACTCTATGGCACGTGAATCTTGGCGCCCGGATGCAGACGGGCCCAGCAACATATGAACTGGATGGAAGGCAGTACTTGTTAACCGCTGCAGACAACGTTATTTTCGCCTGGGCTTTGCCCGACGAGCACTCAAACTAACGCGAGCTGGAGCCTGTGAGGCGCTCATGTAGTTCCCGCTCGGCCTTCGCACGCTCGGGTTGACGGAGGCGATCGTACACGCGCGCAAGGTGATAGTGAGGCATGGGTTGTTTCGGGTCCAACTCGATGCTGCGCGTCAGTTCGGCTGCAGATTGCTGGTACTCATGCTTGTTCGCGAGCAGAACGCCGAGTTCGTAATGCGCCTCCCAATCGTTCGGACTAAGAGCAATAGAGCGGCGCAGCAGACCTTCAGCTCTTTCGTTTCGCGAATCGCTCGCGAGCAATGCCTTCGCTAAAAGAAGTTGTGCCTTCGCATTGTGAGGATCTCGCGACGCCCAAGTCTCGTACGCATTTGTAATCTCGCCAAGATGCGTGCCGGTTTGGTCGAGGATGCGACCGAGAAAGATGTAGGGCTGCTCAATTGTGGGATCGATCTGGATAACTTTGAGGAACGCAACCACGGAATCCTCAAAGCGCCGCTGTCCATAGCGGGCGACGCCTAAAGCTAGCGTGAGTTGGGCATTGCGCGGATTTGCATGCAAAGCACTGCCGAGGGCATCGGCAGCACGGGTGAAATCCTGCTGCCGCAATAGAACCTCGGCGTAATCAAAGGCGGTTTGGGCGAGTAGATGCCGGTTTGCGGGGGACGCTTGCTGCCTTTCCGCTGTTTGGGCGAAAGCAAAAGCTCGAGCCGGATCGCCCGATTCAGTGTAGAAGATGGCGAGTGCGTGACTGACGACCGGGTTTCCAGAGCCGACCTTTTCCGCGGTTTGCGCTGCTGCCGACGCTTGCTGCGGATGCTTCAGGCGGAGATAAGTCTCAGCCAAGGATGCCCACGCGTACGCGTTGTCGGGATCCAGACGGGAGGCGTGTTCGAGAGCTTCTTGTGCTTGCGTTAGCTGACCGTGCTGCAAGGCGCGAAGGCCTTCTTGGACCAGCACTGCAGCCTGCTTCGGGTCAGTGACCAGAAGCAGGAGGAGCAGCGAAAGGAACAACTACCAAACTAGCTTAGAACTGCAAGCGCAGCGCGAACTGAATGTGGCGTTCGCTACCGGTTTGAGTGCTTGTCACTTGCCCGAACTTGGTGTCGCCAAGAGTATTGTCCGGGAAGGAAAATTGTGGCGTATTTGTGAGGTTGTAGGCCTCCGCCCGAAATTGGACCTTGAACCGCTCCGTGAACGGGAAATCTTTGAAGATCGAAAGATCAAGGTTTCGAGTTGGTGGACCAAAGTTGGTCTGGAGACCAAGGTTGCCGCCGGTCAGCGGTGCGGGTGACAGGATATTGGCGGTGTTGAACCATTGAGTCGGCGTGCGTCCACCTGGAGGCGCCGCATTTGGATTGGTTCCAGGAGCAAGTTCAGGTTGGCACCGACTCCATACTCCTTGGCAACCGCTGGCGCGCAATGTGTACGGTTGGCCGGTGTGTACGGTGATAATCGCATTCAACTCCCAATTCCCGAGCAAGGAATCGACGACTCGGTTCAAATTCGCACCGTACTGCTTTCCACGCCCGAACGGAAGCTGATAATCAATACCGCTCGTGAAGTTATGCCGTATATCCCAAGAAGCATTGGCATAGGACGTCGCCCAGTTCGTGGGATCGAGAAGTCCTAATCCGGGCGAACCGCTCAGAGTGGTACCGCTATTCGCCAAAGCGTGACTGTACGTATAGGCAGCAACAAACTGCAAGCCGCTTGACATCCGTTTTTCGAGCTGCGCCGTCAGCGCATTATAGTTCCCAAATCCCCAAGTTGCAGTTCCTGAAATGCTCCCGATGTCCGTATAGCGTCGAAGCGTGTTGCAGGTGATAGATGAATTTGTCGTTCCCAGATTCGGGCAATTGTTGAAATCAGGCTGCAGCAGCTGATGCGACTGATGATTGCCCAGATAGCCGATCTCAAGGGCCATTTGGCCGGGCAGCTCCTGCTGTATCGCCAGGTTCCATTTCTGAATCATGGGGTTGCGGAAATCCGTGGCCACTTCGCGGAATTGTAGGGACGAAACTGGGAAGCCTGTGAAGACGTTCGTTGGGGACCCCACAGACACGCCGCCGGTCGGGTTCCCGTTTGCAAAGAAAGGATCGGGCTGGAAAATGCCGACGCCGCTGGGACGGTTCAACTGAGGGGACAGGTTGAAGGGCGCCGACTCGCCGCGGTTCGGGTTTCCGCCTTGATTTTCCTCGCCTCCGTAGTAAATGCCGTAAGCACCACGGATGACGATCTTGGGAAAGATGTTATACGCAAAGCCCATGCGGGGGCCGATATCGAGCTTGTCCCACGGAATTAAGTACGGGCTTACGTGAGCGCGATCCACTGTGACATTTGGGAACAGAGCCGGGAATGTAATGCCGTTGACCGTCGCTGGTTTATTAAAGTTCGGCGGCAAAGGAGCATCTTCGTTCGGACCGTAGGGGATGTATAGCGTTAAATCTTGGAGAACGAAGTTCGATTGTCTCCCAAATTGCTCGCCAATGGGCGAGAAAAGCTCATAGCGCACGCCCAGATTCAGAGTCAGTTTCGGAGTGACTTTCCAGTCGTCCTGCGCATAAAACGCATAGGCCTGCTTAGTGGATGAAATGAAGTTCGTCGTGGAGATCTGGCCGTTGTTTATTGAGCCGAGCAAGAACGACGCCAGCTCATCTCCGGTGTCTTGGTTCAAAGTGCCATTCTGACCTCCGCTGTCCTTCGCCTGAGACGGGAAGGCGGTTTCGTTTCGCGTGAAGTTCATTTCGCCGTGAGGAAAGGGAACTTGGAAGAACGGGAAATGGAAAGGCCTGAATTCGGCTCCAAACTTAAACGAGTGAACACCCTTGGTCAGCGAGAGGTTCTCGATGAAATCCCATTCGTTGCTATATTCTTTCGTCGGCAGCCAATCGTTCGTGCCCACCTGGGTGTAGCGGTTCAAGCCGATTTGCGGGATGCCGCCATTCGAAGCTGCAGCTCCGGTGGGATTGTACCCGCCAATTCCGGCAGCTGCGAATGCATCCGTCGTGGCGTTCGGTTGCAGGCGGGCGGTAACAAGGCGGCTGAAACCCACGCGGCTTTCGGAAATAAAGCTTGGGCTAAAAATATGCGACCAACTGATCATGGCATTTCGGCCCAAGTCCTGTTCGGAAAGCCCGTAGAAACCGGTGCCGTCCAGCACACCTGGGAACAGCGGTCCGCCCGTTTTTGAGGTATTTGACCAACTGATCGATCCGAAGATGCTGTTCGAGTCGTTGTAACTGTAATCTACACGGCCATCGCCCTGGTCGGTATCCCAGCTCGCAGGAGTGACCTCATAGAAGTCATTCTGAGGATAATTTCCGGGCGCGATGGGCTGATTCGGCGCTGGATACAAGCTAGCAAGTTTGACGGAGGCCGGATCCATCGCGGTGATGGGGATCTTATTGCCCGGGAAAGGAGCGCGGGTATATACAGGGCTGGCGCCAGGCGCCGAAGTCAGGGTTCCGGGCAGGCAACCGCTTAGGCACGTGGTTGTCCTCGGGTCGAAAATTTCATTCTGGAGAATATTCTGTCCCGTAGCAGGGTCGGTTCCGATTGATGATCCGAGCAACTGGGAGAAATCGCCGTGCACCATTGCTGGCGTTGGAATCGTAAAAAACCCACCAGTACCGAGGTTTGGAATTGCGCCCCCGGCAGTCCTGATGCGGGTTCCTTGATAGTCGCCGAACATAAACAGCTTGTTCTTGATAATGGGAAATCCGACGGCGCCCCCGAATTGATTCTGCTTGAAGGGATTGCGCGCGGTGCCTGCCAGATTGTTCTCCCACCGATTGGCATCGAGCACGGTATTCTGCAGAATTTCGAACAGGACGCCATGCACCTGATTCGTCCCAGATTTGATGTTGATGTCCATCACACCGCCAGCGGCTCGCCCGTACTCCGCGCTGGCGCCGGTTGTGATGATCTGCATATTGCCGATTGCGTCGACCGAGGGCCCGATCACAAACGAAGTCTGATTGATGAAGTCGATGACGTTGACGTTATTATCGATGCCGTTCAACAGGAAGTTGTTCTCGCCTGTTGAGCGAACGCCGCCTGCGGAAAAGTCCCCCCCGGCCGCGCCACGCGCACCACTTTCAGCAGGGACCACCCCGGGCGTCATGCGGGCCAGAAAAGTGAACGTACGCTGGCCGCCGAGAGGCAGATCGCTAATCTGAGAGGCATTCAGGTTGGTCCCCATCGCGGGTGATTGGGTCTGCAGCAAAGGAGCGGCGGCAGTTACCTCCACTGTCTGATTCACGTTGCCGACCTGCATAGTGATATTCACCGCCGTCGGGGCGCCTGGGTTGACGACAATGCCCTTCTGTTGGGCTTTCTGGAATCCTGAAGCTTCAACGGTGACATCGTATGTCCCAGGTCTGAGCGTCGGGAGAGTGTATATTCCGGAATCGTTGGTCTGAGTGGGGATCGAAACGCCAGTGGTTTCGTCAGAAATGGTGACCTTGGCATTTGGAACTGCAGCACCTTGCGCGTCACTCACGGTTCCGGTGACTGTTCCGAGATCTCGCTGCGCAAGAGCAATAGTGCTCAAAATCAGTAGCGAAAAGACTGCTGAAAGACAACGCCGACGTGGCATAGACCCCTCCCAAGCTAAACCGAGCTAGAGCTGACAGCAGAAAACTGGAATAAACGCTATCACGACTAAACACTAGATTCAAGGCTTTTAATCGATTAGTTCGTACCAGCGAGCGTACTTCGTACCAGCGAGCGCCAGACGCTTTGAACGCTATAATGACAAATCCATGGGGCGTAAAGCTGCGTTTGCCTCGATGACCCTGCCGGTCTTAGCTGCAGCGATCATCCCAACATTCAAGGCAGACCTTCAGGACCTGGCTAAATCGGCGGGTCTGACCTCTCCAAACGTCTACGGTGGCGTTCAGCGCAAAGATTACATTCTGGAGACGACCGGCAACGGGGTTGCGATTATTGACTACGACGGCGATGGACGCAATGACATCTTCATAGCGAACGGCACGCGCCTGAACGGGCGAGTAGCGCAAAACGAGGATTTACCGCAGCTCTACCATAATGAAGGGAATGGCCACTTCAAAAATGTTGCGCTACAGGCGGGCTTCAAGCAGCAGGGATGGGCTCAGGGCGTATGCGCCGGGGATTTTGATAACGACGGATGGCCCGATCTTCTAGTCACCTACTACGGACATGACGTGCTCTATCGAAATCGGGGCGACGGCACATTCGAAGACGTTACGGAAAAGGCGAAATTGCCTACGACTGGTATTCGTTACGGGTCGGGTTGTTCCTTTGTGGATTATGACCGTGATGGGTATCTCGATCTTTTCGTCGCGAACTATGTAGATTTGGATCTGGGCAAAACGCCTCGCCCGGGCAAGGGCGAGTACTGTGAATGGAAGGGCATTCCCGTGATGTGTGGACCGCGTGGACTGCCGCTGGGACACAACGTCCTTTATCGCAATAACCGGGACGGTACTTTTACGGATGTCACGGAGGCAGCGGGAATCCGGAAGGCGGGCGGCCGCTATGGACTGGGTGTTGTGGCGGCAGACTTCGACAATGACGGGTGGCCGGACATCTACGTTGCTTGCGACATGACGCCAAGCTTGCTCTTCCATAATTTGCATAACGGCACTTTTGAGGAGCGCGCGGCGGAAGCTGGTGTCTCTTACAATTTTGACGGCGCTCTACAGGCCGGCATGGGGGTGGCGGTGGCGGACTACGACGGCGACGGGCTGCTGGACATTGCGAAAACCAACTTTTCTGGTGACCTCACCTCGCTCTACCACAACGATGATGGAAAGTTCTTTACCGACGTTTCACGAGAGGCGGGATTGGGAGCGCGGCAACTGCTTGGTTGGGGTGCCGCATTTGTGGACATCGACGATGATGGTAGGCGCGACTTGGTGATTGCTAATGGGCACGTCTATCCCGAGGTGGAGGGCAAGCAACTCGGCGATACCTATTTGCAGCCTACGATCTTGTATCGCAATCTGGGCAATGGGAAGTTTAAGGACGTTACTGGCGAGGCGGGCCCTGCTTTTCAAGTTTCCCGCTCGGCCCGAGGACTCGCTGTTGGAGACTTGGATGGAGATGGACGGCCCGAGATTGTCATTGTCAACATGAACTCCGTGCCAAGTCTGCTGAAGAACAGCGGCCCTCACGGCCATTATCTGAATGTCTCGCTCACTGGCACCAAATCGAACCGTAGCGCCATCGGGGCGCGAGCCGTCATCACAGTGGGAAGTCGGAAAATGACCGACGAAGTGATGAGTGGGGGTAGCTACTACTCACAAAATTCGTTTACTTTGCATTTTGGTTTGGGAGAGGCGACACAAGTGGATGGAATTGAGATTCATTGGCCGAGCGGGATCATCCAGAGGACGGGGAAAATCCGGGCGGACCAAACCTTGAAACTCACAGAGCCTCCGACATCCGCCGCTTCTGGCCTGTCATCGTCAAATTCGAAGCAGTGAAGCAACGCAGTTCGATTCCTAACTTCAGCCGGCGGGAATTTCTAGTTTCTGCCGCGGCGCTTCCGGCGTTAACGTGTCTAACCGGTGCGCCCGCATTTGCTGATGAACCGCGGCATAATCCGCCGTATCTGGCGCTTGAAAGATTTATTTCGCCGGGTACGGATGAATTCCCGAATGAGAAATCCGCTTCACAGATCGTCGAGTCACTTGACAAGGCTCTTCGATCAATGGAAATGCCGATCGGAATCTCTTTTCAAGGTTCATCGCCTTGTCCTAAGAGTTATCGAGCACTGGCGCCTGACCTGGAGGAGGCGGTCTTCGAGTCCTCGGATGTCGCGGTCAGGCAGGGATGGAAGCGATGGGTTCAGTCGCTCGGCAAAATACGGCGCGCGCAATTTTATGCACTGCCGGATGACATCGTTCGATATGAAGTGGCGAGCGAGCGGGACGGAAAGCTTCTTTACCGTGTTGGCCACTGGAAGCAAAGCTGGAATGGGGACCAGCTTGTGGCGCTTTCCCCTATCGAAGAACACGTTGCCTCCGCCACAAAGCCGTACTTCCGCGATGTGACGGCGGCAGCATTTCAAAAAGCATCGCAGGCCGAGAAGCAGCTTTCGCATGGCATTCCATATTGGCGCGCACGCCTTGACCCTGCGAGCGGCATTGATATTTACGGCAGCAACGGCATAGCGGTCGGGGATCTGGATAACGATGGAATTGACGAAGTGTACGTCTGCCAACCGGGAGGTCTGCCGAACAGACTTTTTAAATTCGTTGCCGATGGTTCTGTTTCGGACATCACGGATCACTGGGCGGCCGGCCTTCTCGACGATACTTCAATGGCTCTGTTCCTCGATCTTCGCAACATTGGTCGGCAGGATTTGATCGTTCTCCGCAGCGGGGGCCCGGTCCTGTTCCTTAATGAAGGGACACGATTCACCCTACGAACCGACGCATTTCGATTTGCAACTGCTCCGATGGGAGCATTCACAGGGATAGCGGCGGCGGACTTCGACTGTGACGGAAAGCTGGATTTATATCTTTGTTGCTACGTGTACTTTCAAAGCGAAGCACAGTACACGTATGCGTCGCCCTATCATGACGCACAGAACGGACCACCGAATTACTTGTTTCGCAACCAGCTTAATGAGGATGGGAGCGGGTTTCTGCAGGACTGCACAGCAGAAACAGGAATGAATCAGAACAATGACAGATTCAGCTTCGCGCCCGCATGGTGTGACTTCAACGATGATGGCTGGCCTGACCTCTATGTGGCCAATGACTTCGGCCGCAAGAATTTCTATGTGAACGACAAGGGCCGGTTTCGGGACATGGCAAAGAGCGCGGGTTTAGAGGATATCGGTCCCGGAATGAGCGCTTGCTGGTTTGATTACGACAGCGATGGGAAGCCGGACCTCTATGTTGCGAATATGTGGACGGCTGCGGGGCAGCGTATCACTAGCGACAAAAACTTTGTTCCGGCGCGTAACGATTCGCTGAGAGAGGCTTACCGCGAGCACACGATGGGCAATTCGCTATTTCACAATCGCGGAGACGGCGCCTTCGAGGAAACGGCTCTTCCCCAACATGTAAATTTCGGACGCTGGGCTTGGGCGTCTGGTGGACATGATCTGGATAATGACGGGGCAGCGGAACTCTTCGTCACCTGTGGGATGCTGACGAATACCTCGACTACCGACCTAAACAGTTTTTTCTGGCGTCAGGTTGTGGCGCGTTCGCCGGTTACGCAAGCGCCTTCGGCTGCGTACGAGAATGGCTGGAACGCTATCAACCAATTTATCCGCGAAAACTACAGTTGGAACGGCCGCGAGCCCAATGTTCTGCACGTGCGGCGCGGTGATCGATACTTCGATTTTTCCGGGGTGAGCGGGCTGGATTATGCGGAAGATAGCCGTGCCTTCGCGATAACGGATTTTGATCGAGATGGACGGCCCGACATCATTCTCAAGAGCCGAATCGGACCGCAAGTGCGATTTCTTCAAAACGACTGCGCCGAGTCCAATCGATCAATCGCATTTCGATTGCGCGGAACCAAATCGAATCGAGATGGCGTTGGAGCCCGGATTCGGGTCGATCATCAGACGAAATGGCTGAATGCTGGTTCCGGTTTTCTTTCTCAGCACAGCAAAGAGCTCATATTCGGGCTGGGGGCCTCTTATTCAGCGAAACATGTGGAAATAAAATGGCCGTCGGGTAATGTTCAAGAGTTTTCGAATCTCAATGCGGGCAACAGCTACTTGATCGTTGAAGAATCAGCTGAGCTGGAACCTAAACAATTTCGGTCACCTCGTCTACTGCAATCCCAGCCCGCTCGAGCGAACAACGAAGTTCGACTGCATGACACATGGTTCTTGGAGCCGTTGCCCTTACCTGAACAGCAGCGTGGGCCGGGCTTGCTTGTTTTGCTTGATGGCCAACAGATGCCGGTTCATTCTGGTATTGCGACGATCGCCATTGATTTTTCAAGGGAGCCCACAGATCGACGGCGCAAGTACGAGATCTTTCGTCGCTATCTGTTCGATTGGCGTACCTCGCTCTCTACTCCGTTGTCGTTTCTGTTGAACGATTCTGGCAATGCTGTTAAGGTCTATGCACGAGTGCCATCAGAGGTACAGTGCAAAGCAGACCTGGCCCAGTTATCGAACCTGTCTTCTAGTGCTGCCTTCCCATTTGAAGGTTCCTATGTAGGTCGTCCGCGGCGCGACTTCTTCAAGTTTGGCGCGGCGTTTCTTTGGTCGGGCTATCCCGAGCAATCCTTACCTTACCTAGAGCGAGTACTGCGACAGACTCCCCGAAATGCGCGCGTTCTTGTCTTGGTCGGGCAGATTCATTTACAGGGTGGGCGTACAGATTTCGCTGAGAAATTCTTTCGGGAAGCGGTTGAAGCAAACGAAGAATACGCAGAGGCCTGGTCCGGGCTGGCAGATGTTTTCGAGAGTCGAAATGATCTGGGACAAGCCATCACTAATTATCAGAAGGCACTCGCGCTAAAACCCGACCTCCTGTACACGTTGTTGAATGCGGGCCATTGCGCAGATAAGCTGGATCAGCAAAAACAGGCTGAGGAGTTCTACCACAAAGCTCTGCAGCTGGATTCGCAATCTCCGGATGCTGCGAACGGGCTCGGGTTGGCGTTGGCGAAACAGGGAAAGGCCGGGGAAGCTCGGCAGTATTTCGAACAAGCCATCATGCTTCGGCGAGATTACTCCGAGGCAATCAACAACCTGGGCGTCCTGTATCTACAGGAAGGCAAGGTGAACGATGCGATTGCTGCATTTGAGTACGGGATGCGTGAGGCGCCCGATGCGGATATACTTTATCTAAATCTGGGACGAACATACACGCGCCTGGGAAAGATTGATAAAGCCCGCCAAGTGATGCAGCAATTGCTTGATCGCAAACCAGACAATGTGACAGCCCATCGTGCACTCCAGGAACTGAACAGCCGGTGATAGGGAGGGTCGAGGCAGGACTCCTGGTTTTCTGCATGGTGACCGTGCCTCAAGCTCTGGCTCCGAGAGTCACGGGTTTGGACTCCGAACAGCAATTGATCAAAGAAGTAGCCGAATCCGGCCGCTGTGCCGATCTTCCGCAAGATCCTGACGCTCGCGTTTCGCCGCTGCGGATGGTTGCACCCGGACCGCCGCCACTATTAAGCTTCCGGTATTACGAAGGCAAGCTGCATCACGCCATTAATAACACCGATCTGATGTTGGACGATGCTGGTCATTAATCGTGCCATTGTTCTTTCACTGCTCTCGCTGGGTCTGATCGCGAGCGATTCTGCTCGTGAAATGGGGATTGCCGCCTTTAGACAGGGCCGCTACTCCGTGGCTCTGAAGAATCTGACGCAGGCGGCAACAGACCCCGGCGACAAAACGGCGCACGTGTTTTTGTCACTAACGAGAGCAGCGCTGGGCGAGTGCAAAACGGCTTTGCCCGGCTTGACAGGAAGCTCTGATTCACTCGATCCAGTTTTATATCGATTGGCGGGGTTGGCTGCAGTGAAGTGCTATAGCCTTACTGGCGATAACGCGGATGCATCTTCACTACTGCAGCGCCTGGAAGCGCGTTTCCCAAACGATGCTGACGTTCTGTACACTGCCGCGAAGTTGCATATGGAGGCGTTCAATGACGCGACGTTCGCAATGTTTGAACGCGTTCCTGCGTCGTATCGAGTGCAGGAGCTCAGCGCAGAGATATTTGAGATAGAAAATCGGTATTCCGATGCGGTTACGGAATATCGCAGGGCCATTGCATTGAATCCTAGTGCGCCCGAACTTCACTTCCACCTTGGCCGCGCCATTCTGTTGCAGAGCCATAGTCTGGAGGCGCTGCAACAGGCCAGCGCGGAGTTCGGAGCGGAGCTTAGGGTCAGTCCAGAGGATAGTGCTAGCGAGTTTCAATTGGGACAAATAGCGCAGGCGCAGGGCAAGACCGCGGATGCGAAGTTGCACCTCGAGCGAGCAGTTTCACTGTCTCCTGGGTTCGTCCAAGCGTTGATCGCACTTGGGAAGATTCACTTGCAGAACGAGCAGTACGCCGAAGCTATCTCAGTCCTTACACGGGCAACTCACTTCCAGCCTACTAATGAAAGCGCGCATTACGCCTTACTCACTACATATCGCAATACTGGGGAGATGGATAAGGCAAAGGCTGAAAAAAGCATCCTCGATCGGCTTCAGAAACCACCGCAGGGTGAGTTTTCCGATTTCCTGAAAAGACTTGGCGAAAAACAGCCAGAGCAGTGAGCCTGACACGTTTCTGTACCTTTTCGGGCATTTTTGGCATTTCGCTTTGGTCGGTTTGCGCTTTGCGCGGAGTGGCCGAAATGCCGTACTCCCCCGATTTCCGAAATATCGCAAAGCAAGCCGGCTTGGATCAGGTCTTCCCAAATGGCGATGCGACCTCGAAGCAGTACATTATCGAAACAACGGGCAGCGGCATCGCATTCGTCGATTACGACAATGACGGCTTGCTTGACATCTTCGTCCTCTCCGGCAGAGGGGGTACGAATCGGATGTACCACAACGAAGGCCACGGCAAGTTCCGCGATGTCACGGATGCACTTGGGTTGCGATCCTCCGGTTGGGCTGAGGGTGTGTGCGCTGGTGATTACGATAACGATGGTTTTACCGACATCTTCATCACTTATTGGGGTCAAAATCACCTTTATCGGAATATAGAGGGCAAACGCTTTGAGGATGTCACCGCAGCAGCTCACTTAACCCAAGACCGTGTTCGGTACAACACAGGGTGCGCATTTACGGATATCGACGGCGACGGACACCTGGATCTCTTCGTTGCTGATTATGTGAAATTCGGCCCCGCAATCACTCCGAAGCCGGGCGCCAATCCATATTGTTTTTATCGCGGCCTACCCGTCAATTGCGGTCCCAGAGGTCTTCCGTTCGATCGGAATATCTTGTATCGCAATAACGGTAACGGCACATTCAGCGACATTTCGGAGGCATCTGGTATCGCGGCGCCGAACGGTCACTACTCGCTCAGCGTGCTGACGGCGGATTTCAACGAAGACGGGCTCACTGATATCTACGTGGCTTGCGATCAAACGCCTTCGTTGCTGTACATCAATAAAGGCAAAGGCAAGTTCGAAGAGGAAGGAGTGCTGCGCGGCGTGGCATTTGATCAAAATGGGAAGGCCCTGTCGGGTATGGGCGCCGATGCGGCCGACTATACCGGAGATGGACACGCGAGTATATTTCGAACCAACTTCTCGGATGAGTTTGAAACGCTATACCGCAACCGTGGTGACGGCAATTTCGACGACGTAACTTTGGACGCAGGGCTTGGGCGAAATACTCGCTATGTTGGCTGGGGTACCGCATTTTTTGATTTCAACAATGATGGGTGGAAAGATCTTTTGTTAGTGAATGGCCACGTGTTTCCGGAAGTAGAAGCTCTCCACATCGATATTCACTATAAGGATCGGGCAATTCTTTACCAAAACGTCACCAATGGCAAGTTTCGGGATATATCGGAGCACGCGGGGCCTGCGCTTCTAGAAAAGCATTCTTCGCGGGGCGCTGCGTTCGGCGACTTCGATAATGACGGGGCGGTGGAGGTAGCGGTCAACAACCAGAATGAGTCGCCATCGTTACTGAAACAGTCAGCAAACCCACCGGGACATTGGACCATTCTGAAACTGATCGGAATGCGGTCAAACCGGTCTGGAATCGGAGCGCGAGTGAAATTGATCGCAGCTGGACATGCACAGTTTGGCGAAGTGAGAAGCGGCGGCAGTTATCTTTCGCAAAACGATCTCAGGCTACACTTCGGGCTGGCTTCAGCGACGCAGATCGATCGCATCGAAATCTGTTGGTCAAGCGGAGTGCGGCAGGTGCTTAAGAATCAACCCTGCGATCGAGTGCTCACGGTTCGTGAAGAACCGTGATGAAGATTGGAGCGCGTGCGGATTGATTCGTACAATCGAGACCATGCTCCGTGTTGCCATTTTGTCTTGTGTCGCGCTCTCGGCAAGTTCTTTCGTTGCTGCTCAAAACATTCGATTCGAGGAGAGCCGGAAAATCTGGCTACTGACAACCTCTCATAGTTCATAGGCGATGGGCTTGACCGCAGACGGTCAACTGCAGCATCTCTACTGGGGCGGTCCCTTGTGGCGCGTTGAAGATGTTCCGGCAGCTTCTCAGCTCGAAGACATCTCATCATTCGATCCGCATCAGATGCTCGAAAACGAAGAATTTCCAGGTTGGGGAGGCCCGCGATACTATGAACCCGCGCTGAAGATTACGCGGGCAGATGGTAATCGTGATCTAGTGTTGCACTTTATTTCGCATCGGATTCAGGGCAACGATCTGGATATCACGCTCTAAAGATATCCGTGATGACATACGGGCGACGTTGCACTATCGGCATATACCCCGATACGGGGATTATCAGCCGCTCCGCTAGCATCCGGAACGGGACCGAGCAACCCATAAGCGTGGAGAGTGCTCAATCGGCGACGTGGTACTTGCCAACAGCAGACGGATATCGGCTTTCTTATCTCAGCGGCCGATGGGCTGCGGAGACGCAACTCAATCGAGAGCCTATTCATGAAGGAATGAAAGTGCTTGAGAGTCGATTGGGACACACTGGCCATAATCTGAATCCTTGGTTTGCGATCGACAAAGGCGATGCAGAAGAGGAACATGGGCGGGTGTGGTTTGGAGCGCTTGGATGGAGCGGCAATTGGCGCATCAGCGTGGAGGAGACTCCATATCGCCAGGTGCGAGTCACAGGCGGCTACAACACGTTTGACTTCTCATATCCGCTGAAGCCTGGCGAGGCCTTGGAAACACCTCCATTCTATGGAGGATTTGCGGAAAGCGGATTCGGAGAGGCTTCCAGGTTGCTGCATAACCTCGAACGCGATGACATCGCTCCGCACGGCATGAATTCGAGGCTGCGACCAGTGCTTTACAACTCTTGGGAAGCAACAGAATTCAACGTGAGCGAAGCCGGACAGAAAGAGCTTGCCGAGAAGGCCGCCAGATTAGGTGTTGAGCTGTTCGTGTTTGATGACGGCTGGTTTGGCAAGCGGAACAACGATCTGGCCGGCTTGGGCGATTGGTATGTAAATGCACAGAAGTTTCCGAATGGACTGAATGGCCTTATTGATTACGCGAATCATCTTGGAATGGATTTCGGCTTGTGGGTTGAGCCGGAAATGGTAAATCCCGACAGCGACCTCTATCGCGCTCACCCGGATTGGGTGATGAATTTTCCGGGCCGGCCTCGCAGCGAACTGCGAAACCAGCTCGTATTGAACCTGGCGCGCGATGACGTAAAGGAATACATCTTCAGCGTGCTCGATAAGTTGGCGACGCAATACAAGATCAGGTATTTCAAATGGGATATGAATCGCACCTTCTCGGAACCGGGCTGGCCAGAGCAAAGTCCTGCCGATGAGCGAAAGCTATGGGTGAAATATGTTTTGAATCTCTACGAGATCATGAACCGCCTACGATCAAAGCACCCGAACCTGGAGATTGAGTCGTGCTCAGGGGGTGGCGGCCGCATAGATCTCGGCATTCTTAGACGCGTCGACGAGGTCTGGACTTCGGACAACACGGAAGCCTTCGATCGTCTGCACATTCAGGAGGGCTTCTCGCAAGCATACGCGGCGAAATTCATGTCTGCGTGGGTAACCGACGTTCCCAACATGAACGGACGGAGTACTCCGCTTCAGTACCGATTCCTCGTTGCGATGCAGGGTGCGCTCGGAATTGGAGCGAACTTAAATAAGTGGTCCGAGGAAGACTCTAAATTTGCCAAGCAGATGATTGCGCTCGATAAGCAGATTCGAGAAACGGTTCAGTTGGGCAGTCTGTACCGACTCTTGTCGCCGCGCACAAACGACGTGACGGCAAATGAGTACGTTTCTTCCAATGGCAGCCAGGCCGTCCTGTTCGCTTTTCGCCATTCGCAGGAATACGCAACACCTCCGCCGACCATCCGCTTACCAGGGCTAGACGCGCGCGCAGTTTACAAGGTGGAATCCATTGATGGGAAGTTGCTCGACAAGCAAACAGAGCTGAGCGGCGCGTATTTAATGGAAAACGGACTGAACCTGATCCTCCGTGGCGATTTCGACAGCACTGCTGTCCTATTACATCGAATCGATTAAGCCCGCCCCAGCTTGAGAGCTATTTCTCGCGCGTGACTCAGCTCGGCCACGGGGTCGCCGATGGGTATGAATTCCATTGCTACGATGCGATCGTACTTGAGTTGCGCCAGCTTGCGGTAAATGTTGCCGTAATTGATTTCGCCCGTACCCGGTTCGTGGCGCCCAGGAACGTCCGCAATGTGCACCAATCCCGTATATCGAATGTTTTTCTCGAGCTTCTCAATCAAATTGCCTTCCGCGATTTGCTCGTGAAAGAAGTCATACAGCAGCTGCACCTGCGGATGATCCACGGCCCTGATAACTTCGAACCCTTCGGCCACCGAAGTCAGATAGTATTTCGGATTCTCTTCCGGGTCGATGTTTTCAAGCAGCAGCCGCACCGGTTGTCCGTTTATCTTTTTGCCTTCGACCAACTGCGCCGCCCTCTTCAATCCATCAACGCAGCTCTGATGCTGTACTTCGCGTGGCATGCCCGGAACAACATTGCCGGACATGATGATGACGGCCGGGCAATCGATCTTCTCCATGATGGGCAGTTCATGCCGCACGTCGGCCAGCATCGCCTCCCGGTCCTTCGGGTTGCCGGCGCCATGCTTCAGTCCAGCGGTCGTGTCGAACGTGATGCCGAGCTCATTTCGCTTATTATTGGCACGCTTGAACTCGTTCTCGGACCAATGCGCATACTCGCCGACCAATTCCACATTCTTATAGCCTGCTTGGGCGACCTTTTCCAAGCGTTCTTCAAAAGGCAGGTGTTTGAACACCGTCCAAAGCATGACGGAAAGTTTGAACGGTACATCAGGTTGCCCGCCGCTCCGCGTTTGTCCACCTTGGATAAGTTTCGGTTCTCCCGTGAGCGCAGCGACACCCAGAGCCGCTCCCGCAAGATTCCTAGAGAAGTTCCGTCGATTCATGATTCGCCCTCACTTCAATTCATTCTGGAGCATAACTCTTGTCTCACCAGGTAAACACAACCCACTCTGGGCCCACATTTCTCTTTCATCGATGTGCGAGCAATGGCGATGGCCTGTGTATTGGGAAAATAAGAATGATGATCTCACGTAGAACGTTTTTCGCTTCTTGCGCCGGCGCGGCAATCGCTGCTGAAAATCTCGAGACAAGGGATGTTGTGCTGTTGAAAGTACCTGGCGGCGGACTGCAACCACAAGCGGCAGTTGATCCGAAGGGGATCATTCACCTGATCTATCTTTATGGCGATCCTGCAGCTGCGGACATCGGATACGTTCGAAAGATGCCAGGTGAGAAAAACTTTTCAAGCCCGATTAGGGTAAATAGCCGGCCGGGTAGCGCGATTGCGCTCGGCACGGTTCGAGGAGCGCATCTTGCCCTGGGAAGATTGGGCCGTATACATGTCGCGTGGAATGGCTCGGCGAAGGCTCAGCCTAAAGCGGCGCATAACTCGGCGCCGATGCTTTACACGCGTATGAGGGACGATGGCCAAGCCTTTGAAAACCAGTGCAATGTCATGCAAGTCGCCACAGGACTGGACGGCGGCGGTACGGTAGCAGCAGATCAGTTCGGGAACATCTACGTAGCCTGGCATGCACAGGGACAGAAAAACGGACAACCGCAGGAAGGTGAGATCCACCGTCGCGTCTGGCTAGCGCGATCTAGCAATGACGGCGGGACCTTTGAGCCTGAGACACCAGTTTCACCGCAGACAAGCGGGGCTTGTGGATGTTGTGGCATGGGAGCGTTAGCTGATAAAGAAGGAACTGTCTATTTGTCGTATCGGACTGCTCGTGAGGCTGTTCATCGAGACATGTATCTACTAGTCTCGCGCGACCGAGGAAAAAATTTCCAAGCAGTCGAGCTTCAGCCGTGGCAGATTGGCGCATGCCCGATGAGTACGACTTCGCTGTCGAAAGCCAATGGGCGGGTTGTAGTGTCCTGGGAAACAGAGCGCCAGGTTTATTTCGCATTCGTCGACCGCACTCGTGGGTTGGTTGGGAAGCCGGTTGCTGCGCCAGATCGAGGCCTAAATCGGAAACATCCCGCAGTCGCTATCGATGGAGGTAAGGTTTTTCTTGCTTGGACCGAGGGGACAGGCTGGAAAAAAGGTGGCACGAGTGAGTGGTGCATCTTCAAGGATGGGATCCCGCAGCTTTCTGGCGCTAACAGACAGGCTTCCGTGCCAGTGCCGGCGTGGGGGCTAGTGACTGCGGTTGCAAGCAAGGGTCAGTTCTTTGTAATTTCTTGAAAGTTTATAAGATTTGAAGAGGTGAGCTCACTTTGAGGGATATTGCTTTGAACAGGAATCTCGCCGGTTCGCGAGGAGTCGCCCAGACCGTTTCAGGGAGGCGTCGCGACTTCCTGCGCATAGCAACTGGTGCAACCGCTGGCGCGGCTCTATTCGGGTTTGCGCCGCTAAGGGCAATGGGTGCGCCGCGATGCAAGAAGGCAGTCGTGGTCACATTCGGCGGAGGGGCGCGCGACGAAGAAACGTTCATGCCCGAAGGACAGGAGAATATTCCGCACCTTCTGAATCAACTCATCCCTCAATCGACGTTTTTCACTCAGGTGGTCAATCGCGGCATATTGGGACACTATGTTGCCACCGCAAGCCTCGCTACCGGTGTCTATGAGACGTTCAACAACTTTGCAGCAGTGGCCCCGGAGCACCCGACGGTTTTTGAGTATTTCCGCAAGGGCCTGAAACGCCCGGCCGGCGATGCGTGGGTAGTAGCACCGAGCAACGGCTTTAATCGGATTGGCGAGAGTGGGCGCTGGTCATACGGCTCCGGATTGGGCGCGGGCGTGATTTTGCCGAAGCGATTGTTGGCGGCGGCACTCCCTTCCGGTGGCTCTAGCCACTTCGAGCATCTATTGCGCGACAACTACGAGACCCCGCTGTATACTCCGGAACTCAGTGGCAACGAGGTCGAACTCCATCAGATGGCAGAACTTCTGAAGCTATCTGTCGCGGAGTTTGCGAAGCACGCGCTCAGCCTTGCAAGCCCGGACGAACTGTCGGTCTACATTGCGCGACAACTGATGCGGCAACTCGCACCTAGCTTGTTGTGGATCACGCTCCACGACATAGACATTGCCCATTCTGGAGCATATTCGCTTTACATCGATGCGATCCGGCGATCAGATCGCCTGTGCGCGGAGATCTGGGGCGCGATCCAAAGCGAACCGGAGTATGCGGGAAACACAACGATGTTTATTCTCCCGGATTTCGGCCGGGATTCGGACATGGATCCAGGAGGTAATGGATTTCAGCACCACCGCACGGGTGATGCACTCTCGCGCACGACATGGATGATGGTGATGGGGCCTGGCGTTCGCGAGAACGTTGTCGTGGACCGAGCAGTGGAATCGACCGATCTTGTGCCGACACTTGGTTCACTGCTCGGATTTTCCTCCGGATTGGCGCAGGGCAAGCCGGTGACTGAGTTTTTGTAAATTCATGCTTCCGAGCCAGCTCAAGACGGAGCAGTTTAACGGCTATCCTCGAGAAGCCCGGCAAATCGCGACATCTCGTATTGAGCTGCTCCGGCAATTGCCGCTGAGTTTTCTACCGCTGTTGCTCCGCGAGCTGATTGCGTATGACTGGAAATTCCCCGCGGAACGAAAAGAGTTGGACAATCAACTCGCCTACTTGGGCTCGCTATCACCAGAACAGATTCGAGAGTCGATGGCACGGTTTGCGCAGCTGCGGCTTTCGTCCGATCTAGAGCATGTCGATTGGGTAAACGCTCCGGTCCAGTTTTCGGAGCAGCTAACCGCGCATCTCTGGGCGACACATCAGATTGATGCTTTCCGGAGCGCATCTGTCGAATACGTTCATAAGATGAACACGGCTCGGGCTTCGGAGCGACTTCCCATACCCCGATTAGGGATCGTCACGATCGGGCAAGGGGTAACACAGAACCAATATCCGCTTTTCCGCAAGCTACGCCCTCAAGGCGTCTACTTCAAAAACGTGAAGCCGGAGAACGGGATGAGCGTACTACTGGACGCGGTAGCAGCGCGAGCGACCAAGTATCCGGCGCCATTCGGTCACTGGTACATCGATGGAGGCAAAAAGGCAACCTCTTGCGGGGGGCTTACCTGCATCTCTTACAGCTCACTCGACAACGTGCGCGCGGCGTTGGTGGCCAAAATGCGAAAGGTTATGCAACAAGGCGGCGGAGGACCAGAAATGCTGCGCACGATGCTCGCTCAGATGAGACCCGAGGAACTGGGCCTGAGCAGCGCGGGAGATGAGGCGATTTTGAATCGTTTCCAGGTCAGTGTCCTCACCGAGGGTTCGGGAACGCAGCTCTTCAGCACCACCTTTGTGCAGTGGTGTGCACGGGAGGTGTTGCGGCGCGCCCAACCGCTAACTTTGCTAGCGCGCTTTGCACCTCGCCAGCACGAGCAATCCATGCGGGAATTGCTGGCGGGAACGCAGCAGAAGGCTCTACCCGATCTGCAGGGTTCGCTGATCGACGCAGATATGGGAGCGTACTATACCTGGATCAATCAGCAGCGTCTATCGGATGCAGAGCGATCATCGTTTCTGGTCTGGTTTGAAGATCACGATGAAGCCGTCGCGATCGCGCCTGCCCTGCCCCGCGGGACTGAAAGCAACAGTCCTATAGATCTCCAGCAGTTACTCAGGCAGCTCGCATAGCGCAACGTACTTATACGAGAACTTGATCCAGCAATTGCCCGATGGCCCTATAGGATTCGCGGAACGCGTTGCGGTGGTCCATCGCACCGGACAGATCTGCGTGCGAAAACGCGATCCGGCCAAAGGGGGCGCTTCGCAAAACGTCGCGAGGTGCAGGTTTTCCCGAAGTTCCAAAGAAGAATCCAGGTTGAGGGTTGATGAAGGCATGGCCCCAGCGATTCAGCACGATTCCGGCGATGTCGCGTTTGGCGTCGAACCCGGACGAGCCGAAAATCTGAGTCATCTGCTCGCGAATGGCGCGCTCATAAACGCTATAAGGCGTCGACAATAGCTCCATCCGGCCTTTGTGCCCTTGTTCTGCGGCAGGCAAGCCAGGCTTGGCGAAGTCGACGAAAAACGTAAGTACAGTGGGTAGCTCGGGCCCTGCGTACGCAGAATCCACTCCGAATTTCGCCATTTTTCGCACGTCCACAAATCGTCCAAAGCCCTCGAACCATTCGCCTCCGGAAATTCCGAGCTTGTACATAAACTTCCAATTTCGAACCGCGACATTTGCCACCATGTATGGCGAATAGAGGAATTGGCCATACGCATTGCGGCGGTCTGGATCGAGATCCCGGACGACATGCTTCGTCATCCAACCTCCTCCGGCCATGACCGCCGTTTTGGCTTTGAGCCGATAAAGCTTTCCGCCTTGCGAATACGTGATCCACACGAACTCGGCTTTGTGCGGCTCGCCAGAGTGCTCAACACGGACGACTGTGGAATGAAGCCGGATGCGTGCGGGGAGGCCAGGGCGATCGAGCGCCGAGAAATCAACTGGATTTTTCCAAACAGCCTCCATCGTGCGCGGGCCTTCGATGGACTCGGGAATCAGAGTCTTGACCATGAGGCGCGCCATACCGGAGTTTCCTCCGGGAAACATGTTCAGCCCCGTTTCCATCGAGTCATCCAGTGTGGGTATCGAAGACCAGGAGTACTCACAAAAGCCTGAAAGCGCGTCCGGTCCGAGTCCCATGCCGCTCGAGGTCTCGCTCGTGAAGAGCAACCGTACGGTGTCCCGGCTCAACCCGAGGGTTCGCATGTAATATTCCTCGAGTGTGATGCTGTCGATCTTCCGGGAAACCTCGTCGCCGGGATACTCATAACGCCACGCAGGCTCCAGCCGGTGCCCGCTATGCCACGCCAGTATCTCTTTCCGCGTCTTCTCAGGAAAAGGACACCCTTCCAGATTTTTTCCCCAGGGATCAACCACCCAAATGCCCGGCGTTTTTCCGAACTTCGCACCAAAGTAAAAGCCGTATGTCTTTTCCTTCATTCCGAGCGCTCGGTAGGGGCTGCGCGCCAGGTCAATTTGAGGCGATGGTCCTTGCCAGGTTTGGTATTCCTTGAAAGCATTCCAATCCATGCCGATCGCATCATAGACGCTCTTTAGGAAGCTATTCGGGTAAGGCGGCTGGAAGTGCACCGAGGCTTGGGGCGCGTAAAGGCGGTGACCATCAACGACAAATTCGTTGCGCTTGGCAACTCCGCCGAAGATGGAAGCGTTATCGAGAACCAGGCAGGTGCGTCCCGGTCCGCTGCGTTGCTTGAAAAACAGTGCTCCCGAGAGACCCGAGAAGCCACCGCCGACCATTACGCAATCGAAATTTTCTCCAGTGTCAATCGCCTCTGTAGAAGGCTTGTCAAAGTCCCCATCGCGTACAGCGTGCGCGGCGCGGACCACTTCCTCCATGTTGCCCGCGGACGTACGATAATCGCCTTCGCCCGTGTATCCAGTCCACCCGCTATCCTGCGCCAAGATTTGCCCAGGCGCGGCAGCGCCCAGCAGAATGCTGCCCGACGCAAGCAGCGCACCGTCCAAGAAATCCCGGCGCGAAACCTCTTCGTTTAGACCCAGAATTTTATCGAGGTGGGGACAGGATTTAGACATCGGCTGTTCATTGTAACGAACTTGATGGCGTATTATGAGAACTCTGCATGTTGAGAGAAACTTATTTTTATCTCAGAGTGAGACCTAACGGGACGGTTTTGTGCTGACCCGCCGAACATTGTTGCAAGCCGGGGCAGGCGCGTTGTCGGTGGCCTCCCAAGAGACTCGGGCCGCTGGTAAAAAGAAGACAGTGATCGTTGCGGGCGGAGGCATTGCGGGCCTTTGCTGTGCCTACGAACTGGTCCGGCGTGGACATGAGGCGACGGTGCTCGAAGCTTCCGGACGCGTAGGCGGGCACGTTAAGACCGTCCGAGATGAGCTGCCCGATGGAATGTATGTGGATGCCGGAGCCGAGCAATTTACGAAACCCGGTTATGACCTGTACTGGTCGTATGTGCGCGAGTTCAATCTTCCATATATGCAAGATCATCGGCGCGAGCACATGCTTCGACGGATCGATGACCGGCTCTATTCAGAAGAGGAGCTGGCAGACCCGAAGGTGCTCGCGGGTTTCGGCTTCAATCAACGGGAGATCGCGTTCCTTCAGCGGCATCCCTGGTGGGAATTGAGCCGTTTGTATTTCGATAAGTACACTGACGCGTTCCATGACGAGTACAATCCGTTCAATGCTGGCCTCAATGAGCTGGACCACCTCACTGTCACTGGCCTTCTTAAGCGAGAAGGCGCTTCCGATGCTGGAATTCGCTTCGCGGGCGGGGACACATCCGCGCTTCACACCGTGTGGCACACAGCGATCCTGGAGCGGCGCGGTGTTCCCCTCTGGCCCACTCAGGTATTCCGGCTGAAGGGTGGAAACAGTCTGCTGCCAGAGATGTTTGCCAAGCGGCTCGGCGATCGAGTAAAGCTTGGTTGTCCCGTGACTGGCATCCGGCATGGTAGCAGTGGCATCACCGTGAATTATCGCGAATTTGGCATGGATAAACAGATCTCGGGAGACTACCTGGTCTGCTGCATGTCGGCGGTGATGCTGAGGCGTATACCGATTACGCCTGCACTGCCCGATAAGAAGCGGTGGGCCATTAGCAACGTGCCGTATTATTCGGCAACGCGCCCCGTTTTTCAATCGCGAACCAAATTCTGGCGCGATCAGGGCATCAGTGTGAATATAGAGTTTTCTCAGCCCGCTCTCGAGCACGTATGGTCGATGGCTGATGATGTCGAAACGCAACGCGGTTTAATAACGGGAACGGCTCAACCCGGGGTGCGGGCCGACGCGGCCTTGACAGCTTTCCGCGACACCTATCCCGGGAAAAAAGACACGATCGAGCAAGCAATGATCATCGACTGGTCGCGCGATCCCTGGTGTATGGCATGTGAGACAACGAACTACAAGGTAGGTGAATTGAGCCGCTTCTGGCCCACCCTCATAGAGCCGCATGGCCGCATCCACTTCGCGGGAGCTTATTGCGACAACCTAAACTGGGGGCAAGAGGCGGCAACGCGATCCGCCAACCGTGTCGCCAAAGCCATTGATGCGAGTCAAATCTGAGGGAGCGAAGCGTAATCCTTGCGTTATACCTGAGCAGCGGCTTCTGCGTGAGCGCAGCGGAACCCCCTCCTTCACCCAGCTCCGCTGATTCTGGCCGGAAAACGATGAGTGAACAGCGCTAAATCAGCGCTTCTGGAGCGGGATGTATGCTTTCGAATACTCTCGCTTGAGATTCCGCCTGTGCGAGAGTTGTCATCACGCAATCTGAGCAATCGGGCCCCAAACGTTCCTTCAGCTTCTCGAGTTCCGTGCCGGAATTCCATAATCCTATGGCAACTTTCAGGCCAGGCAGTTTTTGCCGGGCTCTTCGGCAGATCGAGCGCGCGTGAGTGACTGCAAACGGGGGTAATGCTGAAACGAAGAGCACGTCCGGCTCGTTTTGTGTCAGGCCATTAAGCATCTCGTCCACCGGGCCGAGAGAGACGGCCACGGCGTCATATCCCGACCGCCTTAGAAGCTGCGCGAGCATGAGGCCGACGAGTTCGTCCGCACGGTCTCTCGCGGGCAGGCAACGAATTGACAAAGGCGAGGCAGGGGGGCTCGCCGGTTCTCGTGTGCGGTCGGAAGGCCGTTCGCCAAGTTCTTGAATCAGTTCTCTCGTACTTTGATAAATGAATTTTTCCCTTTCCTCATCAAGTCTGTCCTGATGGCGGTCCCGCTCGGCTAACGACAGTGCAGGAATGAGCACTGCGTCGTAAACTTCTCCCAAGCTCTTTTCCTTCAGATATTCATCTACAATTTCCGTTGCCTCATCCTCGTCCATGGCCAGCAGCCGCTGATAGTAGCGAGCTTCTGGCGAGAGGACGGGCTCGTCACCGAGAAGAATGGAAAGAAACTCGAATTGCGGAACATGACGTCCGAGCACGGCCAGGCAGACAGTCAAAGGGGTTGAGAGCACTAAACCGATCGGCCCCCAGAGGAGGGTCCAAAAAGCGGCTGAAACAAGAATCGCCAGGGACGAAATGCCCGTACGAGTGGCATACAACCAAGGCTCCACCAGACTTGAGGTTATTCCCTCGATTGCCGCAAATGTCCCCAACGTAAAGAGAGGCTTCCTCCAACCTTCGAAGACTGCCAAAGCCAAGAGTAGGGGACACGCACCCGCAACGAGAGTACCGATGTACGGAATGAACCGTAAGAGGGCTCCGAAAACTCCCCAAAACGGAGCATAAGGCACACCGATCCAATACAGCCCAAGACCAAGCAACGTCCCAAAAGTTCCATTCACAAGAGATTGCGTCAGCAGGTAGCGGCTGACGCGCCCAGCAGCATCGTCGAGCGCCGTTGTCACGGCGACTAGCTGTCCTTGCCCCAACAGCCGAACCAGCCGATTTCGGAGGTCGCCACGGTTTATCAGCATGAACAGCGTAAGGACGATTACGGCACACGTTCCTGCCAGGAAATGCAGGACTGACGTTCTGACGAGTCCGAGCGACTCCAATGTGCCCGTTTGATGTGGAACGACCTCGACCGGCACGGGCGTAGGGGATTGCGGTTGACCACGCGTACGCTTCGCATTCGGAATCTGTTCGGAAACGGTTTGCTGTTTTTCGGCAGCTGAACTGCTGGGCGACAGCACCGTCGTGATCTGCTGGATGCTAGCCGCCGCCTTTGCCAAACCCGGCCCTGCCGGATTACGAATGGCTTCAATCTTCCTGCGAATGTTTTGCTGGTAGCGTGGCAATTCGCTGACGATACTTGAAAATTGCGCAGTGCCCATCCAAAGAATTCCGCCCGCGATAGAGAACGCAACGGCGAGAACGATCAACACTGACAGCACACGCCCGAGCTTCAACTTTTCGAGCCATGTGACGGGCGGTGTAAGGAGGAAACTTATTAGAAGCGCTAGGGCAAACGGTATTACGAGATCTTGGCCGAGATATAAAGTAGCAATTGCGGTCGCAATCGTTATGAGTGGCAACAACGGCCATGTTTCTGAACCTCGCTTCGAGCGTGCCGTTACGAGCCTCCCGACGATGCGTCTTTATTATCTTAGACAACACGGCGGAGGCTTAACTGCAGAGACTAAACGCAGACGGTTAAGCGCCCACGCCGTTTTGAATCGGCGTTTGGGTTCGTTCACTCTCAAGGAGCAACCGCTTACGCCACACCCCGCCGCCATAGCCACTTAGCTCACCGTTTTTGTTGATTACGCGATGGCAGGGAATCACGATGGAGATACGATTGCGCCCGTTGGCGGCCCCCACGGCACGTGCCGCGCCCGGTGCACCTACCGCGGCTGCAAGCTCTTCGTATGATCGGGTCTCGCCGTGAGGAATGCCGAGCAGTTGGCCCCACACGCGCTCCTCGAACGCAGTGCCCGGATGAACGAGTGGAATCGTGAAGCGGACAAGCTGGGCGGCGAAGTAGCGTGACAGCTCCTGTTGCAGCTGCTCAAGATGTTCGTTCGTCCCGGGAACCACGTAGGAACGGAAACGTGTGCGCACCGTAACAAATTGGGTTTCGAGCATCCGGCGATCAGTAAACTCGAGCAGGCAGACGCCGTCGCGGTTTGCACCGGCAACCATTGGGCCGAGCGGTGTCTCCAGCCAAGTGGCCACGATGCAGCCCTTCGCGCGGCTGCGAGCCGGTGCATCGCCGAAGACGCGCTGGAAAGCGTCGCGAAAACCGCTATGCGATTCATATCCGCTTTCGCCGATGACCTCATCGAGAGTCACACCACTCCGAATCGATTCGAGTGCATGGCTCATACGATGCGCGCGGCAATAGGAGTGAAATGTCATCCCATATTGCTGCATGAAGTAGCGGCGCGCCCGCACCGGATCAATGCCAAGTTCGCGCACGTCACCTTCTGTGACGCGGCGATTCGGAGGGTTCTCGGCGAGTCGAAGCAATGGTTGAACCCAGTCCGGCGGTGTGCCGCTGGCTTGCAGGGGAGAACATCGTTTGCAGGGCCGATACCCGGCGGCGAGCGCTTCACGGGCACTAGGGAAAAATTCGACGTTTCCGGCGTTGGGCCGTCGCGCCGGACATGACGGCAAACAAAAGATACCGGTGGTCCGGACGGCGGTAAAGAACAGACCATTGTAGGAGGAGTCTTTGAGGAAGAAGGCCCGCTCCATTTCGGTTCGTGGCGGCAATTGGATCATGCGGGAATTATAGGAATCACGGAGCTGGCACCGCCACCGGAAAAACGACACTGAATCCGCGGACCGAATTCACACCGGCTTTTAAATGTCTGGAATATTTCTTCCGCGAAGTGACGCAACCTACTCTAGGATTACATGAATCCGATACATCATTGGCTCTGCCGTTCGAACATGTGGAGGCGCAAGTTGCAAAATGATCTAATCCCTTGGGCTTTGCGCGACGTGGATCTGGGCGAACGACTGTTGGAGCTCGGTCCTGGGCCAGGATTGACAACAGATATCCTGCGACAGCGGTTCGCGAGCGTTACCTCGATCGAGGTCGATCCACAATTTGCAACTTCGCTGAGGTCCCGCTTACATGGGACCAATGTGGAAGTAGTGGAAGGTAGCGCAGCAGCTATGCCGTTTCCGAATGAAAGTTTTTCCGGCGTGGTGGCGTTCACGATGCTGCACCATGTGCCGAGTCCAGAGCTACAGGATCAGCTGTTTCGAGAAGCGCATCGGGTTTTGAAGCCGCAGGCCAGCTTTGTCGCGACTGACAGCCGGAGCAGTTGGAGCATGCGGTTGTTCCATATAGGAGACACGATGGTCCTTATTGACCCAGCTACGATTCAGAACCGGTTGGAGAAAGCCGGGTTTCGCGAGGTTTGCGTGGAGCTCACTTCTGAAGTGCTCCGGTTTCGAGCCCGGCGGCAATAAAGATTCGCCCATCGGGACATCACGCTCGGGCGTGAGTAGGTAGACGGGCCTCATTTTTATCACTCATGTAATAGTGAACCGCAGGTGTGACGATCAGCGACAGCACCATGGAGGCAAGTATTCCTCCGATCACGGCAATCGCTAGCGGCTGCAACATTTGCGATCCAGCACCCAAAGCCAGAGACAACGGGATCATGCCTGCGATCGTGGCTAGGGCCGTCATGAGAATCGGACGCAGCCGCCGCTCGCCGGCCTGTAGCATGGCATCACGCGCCGACGAGCCTTCCGCACGAAATCGCTGATCAGCATCCAGCAAGAGAATTCCGTTCTTCGCAACGATGCCGATAACCATGATCAGACCCATGAACGACGAAATGTTAAATGTCGTGCCGGTTATCAACAGCGCGAAAAGAACACCAGATGTCGAGAGCAGTGCCGAAGCGAGAATGGAGGCCGGGGCGGCAAAGCTACCGAACTCAAACAGGAGCACAGTAAAGACGAGAACGACTGCGAGCGCGAGCACTAACAATAGATCACGAAAGGAGCGCTGCTGCTCTTCGTATGTGCCGCCATAGACCACCCGAATGGCTGGCGGGATATGAAGGGTAGCAACGGCACCCTGGATTGCCGCGATTCCTTTGCCCAGGCTTACGCCTTCGAAACGGCCCGTCACGGCAACAACGCGCTGGAGGTTTTCACGGCGGATTTCGGTCTGGCCGGCTTCGTTTTGAATATCGGCGAGCGAGCCGAGTGTGGCAGTTTTTCCCGTAGAACTGGTTAGAAGAGTGTTTTGGATCTGCTCGATAGACGCTCTGGTCTGGGGAGGGAATCGCACCCGCATGGTGTAGGGCCGATTGTTGACGATGACCGGCGTAGGTGCTGGCTCACCTTGGAGAATTGCACTTGCATCCACTTCAACTTCTTGCTGTGTGAATCCAGCCCGGGCCGCGACAATCGGATCCACGTTCATGATCAGAGCTGGCCCGCTAATCGTGTTCTCAATGCCGTTCTTGACATCGGTGACACCGGAAATCGTCTTGATCTTTTCTGCCACTTGAGGCGCCCACTGCGCCAGCAGGTCGGGATTTTCACCGAACAATTTGATTTCAATAGGCTCTGGCGAACTGGTCAGATCACCAATCATGTCCTGGAGGAGTTGAATGAATTCGGTGTTGAGTTGCGGATATTGCTTGTTGACCTTTTCCCGGACATCGGCGATGACGTCCTCGATGCCGCGATCGCGGTTGCGCTTCAGCTTAACTGAGATATCGCCAGTGTTGGCCTCCGTTACAGCTGCAAGTCCGAGCTGCAAGCCCGTTCGGCGCGACGTGCTCTGCACTTCCGGAGTGGATTGAAGAATCTTTTCAACGCCACTGAGCACCTGATCGGTATCGGCCAGAGATGATCCCGCAGGCATGAGGTAGTCGAGAATAAAGCCGCCCTCGTCCATAGCCGGGAGCAAATCGCTGCCAAGGGCCCGGTAACAGAAGAACGATGCCACAACAACCAGGGCGCACGAACCGGCAAGTACCCAAGGATAAGCCAGCACGAACTTCAAACCTCGATCGTAGGTCCAAGTCAGCTTACCCATGAAACCAGTTGTCGCAACGTGGCCATGCTTATCCGCTGAAGTGAGCACGTTGGCGGCGGGGCGTCTGTGCAGCAGAAAATGGCTGAGTGTGGGAGTCCATGTGAGGGCGAGGGCGAGCGAGGTGAGCAGCGCGGTGCCGACCGTGATGGCGAGCGCACGGAAAAAAGTGCCAGTTACGCCCGTGATGCTGATAAGCGGAAGAAAAACCACAATAGGCGTGATGGTCGAACCGACCAGAGGAACCCGGATTTCCCGTAAGGCGCTGCGAATGGCTTCGGCACGGCTCTGCCCAGAATCGCGGTGCAGCACGATGTTTTCGACGACCACAATTGCGTCATCAATCACCAGTCCAACAGCGGCAGCCAGTCCGCCGAGAGTCATCAGATTGAAGCTTTCCCCAAGCAATCTCAAGACGATAAAAGTGATGGCAATCGTCGCTGGAATCACCAGGCCGGCTACCAGTGAACTGCCCCAATCCCGGAGAAACAGCACCAGAATGATCGCGGCTAGAATAAGTCCGATGAGGATCGCGTCGCGAACGCTTTTGATGGCATCTCTGACAAGCTCCGACTGATCGTAGAAGGGAACGACATTCACGTTGGGAGGAAGGGCTTTCCGGATCTGATCTAGTTCAAGATTTACCGCGTCGGCAACCGCAATTGTGTTGCTATCGGGCTGGCGGTACAGGTTCAAAAGAACAGCGGGTTTGCCATTTGCCGTAACCGCTGTATAAACCGGCATTACAGATGGCGTGACATTCGCTATATCACCAACCCGCACGGGGACACTGCTTTGAGTCGTCTTCACCACGATATTTGATATCTCAGCCGGCGTGCGAACCTGTCCGCTGACAAGGGTAAGCACGAGTTGGTGGTTGTTCTCAAATAGCCCCGGAGAATCGATCAGATTGCTTTTCGAGAGTGCATCGACCAGTGCGGGGATCGTGACTTGCGTCTGGAGCAGTTTGCCCGGATCGGGCTCGATCTGAAACTCAGGTACCTGACCGCCCTGAACCACTATCGTCGAGACACCGGTAACACGGTTTAAACGCGGCTTGATCGTGTATGTTGCAAGCTCCCAAAGTTGCGTTTGGGGCACCGTATTCGAAGTCAGACTGTATCCGATAATCGGAAACGCAGCGAAAGTCAGACGATTCGTTGTGAGTTTTACGGTGGGCGGCAAACTTGTCTGGATACGGGCAAGAGCCGCGTTCACATATTCCAGAGTTTGGAACATGTCGATTTTCCAACTAAAGAACAGGTTGATGTCGGCGGAACCGCGGCTGGTGATCGAACGCACTTGCTCGAGACCTGGAACGGTATTGACGGCCTCTTCAATCGGGCGCGTTACGGTCACTTGCATCTGATCGATTGGCGCGACGCCGTTATCCACGCCAACTACGATTCGCGGGAAGTCTGTGGACGGGAACACCGCGACGGGAATCGTAAAAGCAAGATAACCTCCAATTACGAGCAAGGTGATAATGACAAAAATAATGGACCGCGACAATCTCGCTGTCCAATGTTCCGATAGGCGCTCCTCGGCTGCTCGCAGGGTGTCGAGCTCGCTCATTCCTTTTCACCCGAACTCTTTTTATCTGAATTGGAGGTTCCGCTCTGGTCTGGTTTCTGGAGGGTGACCTTAGCTTTGTCTTCCAGGCCAAGGCCGCCAAAGATGATCACCTGCTCTCCTTCCTTGAGGCCACTAATGATCTGAACCTGATCCGCGTGCCGAACGCCAACTTCAACTTTGCGCTCATGTGCAAGCGAGTCAGCTCCTACGAACATCACTTTGTCGCCGCCCTGCTCGGCGGGCAGCAGCGCCGCTGCTGGAACGAGAATCACGCCTTGAAGCACCTCCGCATTGATCGAAACTTGAACAGTAGTGCCGGGCTTCAAACGTTCTCCAGGATTCTTGGCCTGGACCCAAACCTCTACGGTCGTCGTACTCGGGTCGACGGCCGGACTAACGACAGTGACTTTGCCCGGCACATCTCCGCTTGTGCCGGATATCGTCGCGGGTCTGCCGGCTTCAATCGCGGCGGCTTCTTTGACCGAAATATTCGCGCGAGCGATGACCTGGGAGACGTCTACGACAGAAATGACTGCGGACCCGCTATTAGCCATCTCGCCCGGGTACACAGGGCGATCGGCGATCACACCGTTGATGGGGCTGTGAATTTCTGCGTAAGATAGTTGAGCCTGGGCGCCACCGTAGTGAGCCCTTGCAGCTTCCAATTGCGCTTGGGAACTCTTGACCTGCTCCCGCTCACTCACTTTTTGAAAGGACTCGATATGCCGCTCGGCCGTGGCATATTGGCTCTGAGCCTGCACCATTGCCACCTTCGCATCGTCAACTAACTTTTGTGCAAGCGCGCCTTGACGTAACAAAGCTACCCGATTTTCGTAGAGCTTCTTGGCCGCTTCAAGAGTCTGCTGAGCCGACTGTAAATCCGCCAACGCCTTTGTTCTGTCGTCTGGCACGGTGGCGCCGGTCGTCGTCTGATAGGCCGCTTGCGCTTGCTCATAAAGGCCCTTGCTCTCCTCTGCCGCGGATGCCAGATCGCGATTTTCGAGTACCGCGAGAAGTTGGCCTTCCCGGACGTGGTCCCCACGATTCACAAGTATCCGTCGCACGGGCGCACTGATCTTCGAAGTGACGTTGGCTTGATTCAGCGGAGAGAGAACCGCGTTGGCAGTGATGATGTGTTCGATAGAACCCTTTGTCGCTTGCGCAACCTGCACGGGAGTGACGGGTTCAGATTCCGCTGTGTTCGGCTTAGGAGAACATGCACCGAGAACAATTCCCGCCACCAGAAGGTATACTCGACCTACTTCGAAGCCATAACGGAACGAGTAACACACCTTAGATGCAGTAGGCATAATTTAAAAGCTTCCTGTAAGTGTCTCTAACTGTGCACGAGCAACGCGATTCCGAACTAGTCCGTCATCGAGTGCATTGCGCGCTTGAGTAACCGTTGTTTGGGCGTCCACAACTTCGAGTACCGTGGCTTCGCCGGCTTGGTACCGCAGTACAGTTAATTGCAAGCTCTCAGCAGCGAGATCCGCCGAAGAGCGAAGTGATTCAGCTTGCGACTGCGCAGTCTGTGCCTCTCTATAGAAGGACTCGAGATTCGCCTGAAGCTGGCGTTGGGCGAGGGTGAGATCCGTTTCGGCCTGCCTTCTCCTCAGATCTGCCTGTTTCACTTTACTTCGGATGCCGCCCCAGTCCCAAACCGGGATGGTTAAGGTAGCCTCCGCCGAATATCCCAGGTTTTGGCGATACGGGACCAGATAGTTCGGAAGAGTGCTGCGACCTGTCGCCTGGGTCGGATAACTGGTCTGCGCGGCGAACTGATTGGCATTGATTCCATAAAAGAAATCAAGTCCGAAGGTTGGGAGGTAGGCATATCGAGCTACGCTGGAGGCATAGCGTGCTTCAAGCAGACCTGCTTGACCCGCTCTAATGTCGGGGCTCGACCCCTTCGCTTGGCTTTGCAGTTCGGGATAGGGCGGCAGCACCAACGCATCTTGCAGATCGTCGACGACCGAGAAATCCTGACGGAAGTCGGGGAAGATCAAGACGCCAAGAAATATTTTTGCTTTGTCTAACACCAGTTCCGCATCCTGCAGATCACGCTGGCGCTGCTGAAGTTGTAACTGCGCCTTGATGACGTCGCTATGTGCCGCTTCACCGCCGCGCTCCTGTTTTTGCGTTATATCCAGAAACCGCCCGGCCTCCTGGAGACTCGTTTGTGCATTCGCATATTTTCTTTGAGACGCCACAATCGAGTAGTAGTCCTGTATGACCGTCGCGTTCAGACCGCGCGCGGCAACATCTAACTTTGCCCTCGCCGCAGCTTCGGCGGCCTGAGTGCGACGAATTTCTCCCCGGCGCACAAACGACAGAAGATCTTCATGTACCTGCGCCTGTTCGTTATACACGTGAACACCATCATTCGCAATGAACACACCGGAAGGCGTGCCGTTTCCTTCTGTATAGATGAATTGATTGAACGCGCTCACGGACGGGAGTGTAGCTGCCTTCGCCTGTATCCGGTCCTCCCTTGCTAGTGCGACGGCGAGAGTGGCCGGGTCTAGTTGCAGGCCGTATTTACGCGCCCGCGCGAGCGCGTCTTTCAGGTCAATGAGCAGCGAAGCCCGCTGAGTTTCGGCTTCCTGCGATGAAGCGTTGAGGTGAGCGAACAGGGAGATGCCGACGGAAACAAATGAGAATACAAGACGTTGTGCCACACGCCGCCAATGTTTACGCGTAGCCGGACTGCCGGTGAATCCGTTGCGTCTTGCCATTCTGTTCACTTCTATTGCCTCCTGAATACAGTAATGATGACGGCTAAGATCGGCAACAGACCAGTTCAACAGATTTTTCTGAAGATTGGCTGAAATCAGGCCATCCGGGCGTTAGCGTCTCACATTTCCGGATACGATGAACTTCAGATGCAGGTATTGGTCATTGAAGATGAACAGCGGATGGCTGAACTGCTGAGACGCGGATTGACGGAGGAAGGGCATCATGTGGTGGTTGCGGGAAATGGCGCAGAGGGCTTGGAAATTGCCCAATCGTTCCCCTTCGATGTGATTGTGCTGGATATCGTGTTGCCGCAGATGAACGGCCTCATTGTTGCGCGCCGCCTCCGCGAATCGGGTAATCGGACGCCCGTTCTAATGCTCACAGCTCGGGACAGCGCCGCTGCTATTGTGAACGGATTAGACAGCGGTGGCGATGACTACCTGACGAAACCGTTCTCCTTTGCAGTACTCCTCGCCCGCCTTCGCTCGGTAAGCCGGCGTGGACCGATCGAACGGCCTCCTTGTCTTCAGATCGCGGATCTAAAACTGGATCCTGCCACTCGGGAGGTGACTCGTAACGGAGCGGCAATCAACTTGACGCCCCGTGAATATGCCTTGCTCGAGCTTCTATTACGAAATACAGGGCGTGTCGTCACGCGTCAATCCATTCTCGAAGCGGTTTGGGGCTTCAATACAGAGGTCAGCGAAAACACAGTTGAGGCTTTTGTCCGGCTACTTCGCATGAAAATAGACGCGCAACCGCCAAAGCTGATCCACACTGTGCGGGGAGTCGGTTATTGCATTAGGGAGCACGGCAGGTGAAGCGAGAGACTTCAATTCGTTTCCGCCTAACTGTCTGGTATGCCCTAGTACTCGCGGCTGGGCTGATTGTATTTGCTGGTTTGATTTGGATCGCGCTCCGGCACACCCTCATGCACGAAGTAGACCAAGAGCTTGGCAATCGAGCACATAGTTTCGACATTTTCATGAAAAGCGAACTGGCGGAAGTTCCCCTTCCCCCGCTCAAAGAGGAAATCGAAGAGTTCTGTCGGGCCCTGCCGCCGTTGTCGTATTTGCAAGTGCGGAGTCTTGAGAGCGACTTCGCGTTTTCTTATCCGGAGAACTCGCCTGTATCTGGCGTGAGAGAATTCTCCTCTCGGCCGACATACACCTACTTTCATTGGCACCACCATGCATATCGCGCTCTGAATCGAGAGATCACAACGCGAAGTGGCCGATATGCAATGGAAATCGGCGTATCATTGGATTCCATCCAGCACGTTCTGAATCTGCTGCAAACGATTTTTGCCGGCTTGATACCGGCAGTAATTCTTGTCGCGTGCGTCGGAAGTTTTTGGCTAAGCCGAAAGGCATTAAGACCCGTTGACGCCATGACAAGCGCAGCGCGAGCGATTAGCATAGACAATCTGTCGTCTCGGCTGCCGGTGCCGCAAACGGGGGACGAATTACAACGCCTGGCGGAAGCGTGGAATACGATGCTCGCCCGTCTTGAAGCCGCGATTAACAAGATTTCCCAGTTCGCAGCAGATGCATCGCATGAGCTTCGAACACCTCTTGCGATCATTCACACGAGCTCAGAACTGGCCCTGCGTCGCACCCGCACACCGGAACAGTACCGTGAGTCGCTCGAGGAGATCGTCGCAGAAACGGAAACAATGACCCAACTGGTTGAAGACCTACTGTTTCTTGCGAGAAGCGATGCCAGTTCCGCAGAAATGCCTATTGAGCCGCTCGACCTATCCGAAGTCGTGCAAGATGCCTCCTCACAACTCCAGGGACTCGCAGAAATTTGGCGCATTACCGTGCGCCGCTCATTCCCCGGTATACCCGTTGTTGTAAAGGGCAATCGACCAGCGCTTCGACGTCTTTTTCTTGCCCTACTGGATAACGCGATCAAGCACTCTGAGCGGGGCGCTGAAGTACACGTCATCGTCAGAGGCAGACCCGACGGCGGAGACGTCGCAATCAAGGACTTCGGCGCGGGCATCGGACCGCAAGATCTGCCTCATATCTTTGAGCGATTCTACCGATCTGATAAGACCCCAAATTACAGTGACGGTGGACATGGCCTTGGCCTAGCACTTGCTGCAAGCATTGCGCGGCGTCATCATGCAGAGATCGGCGTTGAAACTTCTTTGGGAAAAGGCTCAGAGTTCCGAGTGTCGTTTAATGGAGCGCAACAGGCAATTGAACTTGTGCAGCCCCAATCGCTTTCGGCTGATTAAACCGTCCTGATTGAGCTCTCTGATAAGCTCTCTTTCGTGAAGGCCTACGTGAAATTAGTTCGCCACGCTGTATTGCCAGCAGCAATCATTCTCTATTTAGGAACATTCTGCCAGTTCAATAGGGGAACAGCCCAGACGAAACCGGAAACTGGTCTGAAGCACATCCTCGTGATTGGTGAGACCAAGGGGTGGGAGCACGATTCCATTTCGGATGCGATGGCGAATATCTGGAAGATGGGGCACGATACGAAGCTTTGGGAAGCGACTCTCCGCACAGACACCGAGTTGATCACAAAAAAAAATATCAATCAAATTAAGAACCTGAATGTCAAAAACCTGAGTTACTTCGATGCGCTTGTGTTTGCGAGCACCACCGCAGAACTCGACATGGACGACAGCCAAAAGCACGACATGATGTCATTTATCAAGGATGACGGGAAAGGATTCGTAGGCATCCACGCTGCCATGGATACGTTTTATAAGTGGCCAGAATACGGCGAAATGATCGGCGGATGGTTTGACGAACATCCATGGACGACTTTCAATGCTCCGATCATCGTCGAAGACTCTGCCTTCCCCGCGGTGCGCCATTTCCCAAGTGCATTTGTAAAACGCGACGAAATCTATCAAGCGAAGGCTTGGTCGCGCGATAAAGTAAATGTTCTATTGAGTCTCGACTCAGCCAAGCTAGACTACAACAATCCCCGCGTCCACCGTCAGGATCATGATTTCGCTGTTGCCTGGTCGAAAATGTACGGCAAAGGCCGCGTATTCTATTCAACTCTTGGGCACACGAAGGAATCCTGGGATGATCCGGACATCCAGAAGATGTATTTCGAAGCGGTCAAGTGGACTCTCGGGATGACCGAGGGTAGTACTGCTTCGCATCCACGTTCCAAATAGCAGTAATGTGAAAAACGCACACTAAAGACCAGCGTCAACTGATCTCAACCAGATCGGATACCACTCGCTTCAATTGTCCGCAGGCCGCAAAAATATCACGTCCGCGCGGCTTCCTGATGAAACACGGGATGGATTTGCGGATGATCGCCTGGAAGGCTTCGACCCGGTCCGCATCGAGAGTCTTGAAGGGGATGCCCGGGCCCGGGTTTAGCGCAATCAGGTTCACTTTCGATTTTATGTGCGCTAGCAGGCGAACAACACGTCGCGCATCCTCGTCCGTATCGTTGACGTCCTTCAACAGCACGTATTCGAAAGTCAGCTTTTCCCAGGGACGAAGCGGATATGCCCTGCACGTTTCCATCAAATCCGAGAGATGATACTTCCGCGTTATCGGCATGAGCTCGCGCCGCTGTTCCTCATTCGACGCGTTCAGCGAAATGGCCAGCTTCGGCCTTATTTCGGTTTGCCCAAGTTCTCTGATCTTGGGAATAATGCCCGAGGTCGATATCGTGATGCGCTTGAGCGACATTCCAATTCCGTCCTCGTCGACTAGCAGGCGGGTTGCCTTGAGCACGTTATCTAAGTTCAGCAAAGGCTCACCCATGCCCATCATCACGACGTTTATGCGGTTATCTGTGGCTCTGATGCCGTTCTCGCGGGTAATCTGGAGAACCTGGCCCACGATTTCGCCGGCCGTCAAATTGCGTTCCAAACCCATAAGCGCCGTCAAGCAGAACTTACAATCAACTGGGCACCCCACCTGACTGGAAATGCAGATCGTGTCCCGTCCCTCTTCTGGCATCAGAACGGCTTCAACGGTGCGGTTATCATGAAGCCGAAGCAGATACCGCCGGGTTCCATCACGGGAATCGAAACGCCTCTCGCGGGCGGGCAAACCCACGCTGTTGTCTGCAAGTAATTGACAACGCAATACTTGCGGCAAGGTTGATATTTCCGACAAATTGGCCACTTGTTTTCTATATAGAGCGTCATATAGTTGTCGGGCGCGGTAGGTAGGTTGCCCTGGGCCAAGCAGGTTTTGGAGTTCGTGTAATTCCATTCCGACGAGTGCTCGGTTCTCAACTCCTTGCAACATTTGGTTTTAGTGTATCGCGATACACTTGGAAAGGCGGAAAAGCTATGGTTCTTGCGTCCCCAACGGTCCGTGAAATTGAGCGAGCCACATTGCCCAACGGAATCCGGGTGGTTACAGAAGCAATGCCATACGTCCGATCCGTTTCCTTGGGCGTCTGGATCGGCAGCGGCTCGCGGATAGAGCATGGCCCTGAAAACGGAATTTCGCATTTTATTGAGCACATGCTGTTCAAGGGAACTAAACACAGATCTGCCGAGGACATTGCCCGGTCAGTCGATTCGGTGGGGGGCGGCCTGGACGCATTCACCAGCAAGGAACTGGTTAGCTTCAACACCAAAGTATTGGATGAGCACTTACCGGTCGCGTTGGACGTGCTCGCCGATCTGGTGCTCAATCCGCTCTTCCGCGAAGAAGACATCGAGCGAGAGAAAGGTGTGATCCTCGAAGAGATCAAGATGGAGGCCGACCAGCCTGAATTCGTGTTGCATGAGACATTCATCAGCAACTTCTGGAAAGGCCACGGTCTCGGGAATCCAATTCTAGGGACCAAGGACACAGTGAAGAAGTTTCGACGAGGCATGCTGTTTGATTACTACAACCGCGTCTACTCTTCCAGAAACATATTGATTACTGCCGCAGGAAATCTCGATCACGAGAGCATCATCGAACTGGTGCGCGAGAAATTCGCCAATCTGCACCAATGCGACACCCTGCCAACGGACTCTGCTCCCAAACACTACGCGCCAATCGTGCTAAAAAACAAAGAAGCGCTGGAACAGGTGCACATCGCACTTGGAGTACCCGCATACCCTCTCGCACATGAGTTGAGATTTCCTCTGTACGTCTTGAATACCGTCCTTGGCGGCGGCATGAGTTCCCGGCTTTTTCAAAATATCAGGGAGAAACAGGGACTCGCTTATTCCGTTTACTCAGATCTGAATTCATTCAGCGACACGGGCTGTTTCACCATCTATGCGGGTACCGGTATCGAAACCGCAAAACAAGTGGTCAGTTCGGTCATTGACGAGATCCGGCAACTGAAGGACGAATTGATCGCGGAAGAAGAATTGCGGCGGGCCAAAGATCACTTGAAGGGCTCGTTGATGCTAAGCCTCGAGTCGACTTCCAGCCGCATGTCTAACTTGGCTCGGCAGGAGCTCTATTTCAAGCGCTTTATGTCACTCGATGAAATGCTGGATAGTATTGAAGCGGTGACACGCGACGAAGTCCAGCTCATCGCAGATCAATTTTTCCAAACCGAGAACATCGCTCTTGCCATGCTGGGCCGTCTCGGAGGAATTAAGATTGTTCGCGACGATCTGGTCTGTTAGGGATATCGAGAGTCGCGATCTGGTCGTTCAAGTATTGAAGCGACCTTTGAAGCAACTCACGGTATTTCGGGTTGATCGCAGAGGCGAGATCTTGCAAAACCCTCGTACGTGAAAGCTCGATGCTCTCCCGTTCCCGCTGGCGGGTAAGTTGCTCTTGATTGACTTGAACTCTTCTTGATCGTGAATGTTCTGCTTCAGCGGATTCAATCTGTGACTCGACAGCCTTACTTTCCCAGCCGCGTGCCATATCCTCTAGCTTGCCATAATCGGATCTGATCAATTACATCGGGATAGCCGGCGCGGCGCTTCAACGTTATGGCAGACTAAACCACAAGGGCGAATGCACGCGAACTCCCCCGAGTCGTCATCTTCCCGCAGCGCCTTTCGATCTCCCAATTTCCGCCGGTACATGTCCGCGCGATTTCTGACGATCACGTCGTCGGAGATGCAGTCCGTGGCGGTGGGTTGGCAGGTCTATGAGATTACGCATCGCCCTCTGGATTTGGGCCTGGTAGGTCTCGCACAGTTTCTCCCCGGCATTCTTCTGTTCCTCCTTGCGGGTCATACGGCTGACCGCATCGCGCGGCAACGTATCTTGCAGACCTGCTACGCCGGATTTTCCCTTTGCTCCCTTCTGCTGCTCGCGTTTACAATGCGTGGGGCCGCTTCGGTGTATCCAATCTATGCCGCACTGTTGTTGAACGGCGGAGTTCGCGCTTTCAATGCGCCGGCAAGTCAAGCGTTTCTCCCGCTGCTAGTGCCGCGAGAACACTTTCCGAACGCGGTGGCCTGGAGCGCTTCCATTTTTCAAACCGCTACGATTGTTGGCCCCATGATCGGCGGGCTGGTTTATGGGTTGATGGGGAGCCCAGCGCCGGTTTACGCCTCTGCCGCGATTGCATCTCTTGTATCCCTCTTCTTCGTCTCGCGAATTCGAATTGAAGCCGTCGAACGCCTCCGGACCGCGGCTTCCCTGGCGGTCGTTTTAGAGGGGTTGAAATATATTTGGCGCAACAAACTCATTTTTAGTGCCATTTCGCTCGACCTGTTTGCCGTTCTATTCGGTGGCGCTGTGGCGTTGTTGCCCGTATATGCACGGGAAATCCTTCATGCGGGCGCGACCGGACTTGGCATTTTGCGCAGCGCACCAGGGCTCGGGGCGGTAATCATGGCCATCATCGTCGCCCACTGGCCATTACAGCGGCGTGCTGGCATTACGATGCTCTGGTGCGTATTCGCCTTTGGCCTGTTCACAATCGTGTTCGGAGTGTCACGCAATCTAGCACTCTCACTCTCAATGTTGGTCCTGATTGGAGCTTCCGATATGGTCAGCGTGATCATCCGCCACACGATGATTCAGCTCGGCACTCCGGACGAAATGCGAGGGCGAGTGAGCGCGGTAAACATGGTATTTATCGGCGCATCTAATGAGGTGGGTCAGTTCGAGTCGGGGCTCACGGCTCAGTGGTTTGGAGTGGTGCCCGCGGTAGTGTTAGGCGGTTTAGGCACGGTGGCGATCGTCGTCGGTTGGGCTTGGTTATTCCCGGAACTGCGCCGCGTTGACAATCTCGTCACGCCGGCAAGCGTTATGACCTCGACCGATAAATCGACCAGCGTCGCAGATATGGCCGCGGACTAAAATGTCAAACGTGCCTCTCGACAAAGCGCGCCGCATGGTCCAACAGGCATCGAAACTCACCGTTCTCACAGGGGCGGGCATTTCTGCCGAGAGTGGTGTGCCGACGTTTCGCGGTTCAGCGGGACTATGGAAGCAATTCCGGCCGGAGGACCTGGCCACGCCTGAGGCATTCGCTCGCAACCCAGATTTAGTATGGGAGTGGTACGACTGGCGCCGCGGCCTAATCGCCAAAGTGCAACCGAATGCGGGACACTGCGCACTCGCTGAGATCGAACAGCGCATTCCGCAATTCACGCTTGTTACACAAAACGTTGACGGATTGCACCAACAGGCGGAAAGTAAATCAGTTCTCGAGATTCATGGCAGTATTTGGAAACTTCGGTGTACGGCGTGCAGTCGCGCTTGGCTGGACCGAAGCATTCCCCTCAAACTTCCGCCGCGCTGCGAGTGTGGGTCGCTCGCACGCCCAGGCGTAGTCTGGTTCGGCGAGAATTTGCCGGTCGCGGTCTGGGCTGCTGCCGAACGTGCCACGGCGGAATGTGATGCCTTAATCGTCGTCGGCACCTCCGCAGTCGTTTATCCGGCTGCTGGTCTCATAGGTCTAGCAAAATCGATGGGCGCCAAGGTGATCGAAGTGAATCTTGAAGTCACTCCTGTATCCGGATTGGTTGATTACACGGTCACTGGCCCTGCTGGCCAGAGCGAACCACTAACTCTCACGAATAGGGCGCCGGCAGTCCCGCCCGGGATCGATGTTCTCGCATTTTCCATTGCTGATGCGTGCGGAGATGCAAGTCGCTTTGCGGTTTCCCGGTGC
>JBPCLH010000054.1:0-3484 GCA_051003475.1 Bryobacteraceae bacterium | reverse complement strand
GCATGGAAGACATAGATGCTTACGCGGTCTTAACGATGCTGAGTTCGAGAACCAATCCAGCTTTGCCGGGTGGACGCTTCGACATCCCGGAAGCTCAAGCAGAAACGATGGTAAACCCAGACGGCATCGCTGATGACTTACGGAGGGAACCGATGGCCGTAATACACAGACTTGCCGCTTTTCACGGGACTAGTCTTTCAGTTTCCTGCCCAAGTTGACAATGCCTTTCAGGCGAGTACGAGTGCAAACGTACTATCTCGTTGAAAAATAGAATGCTCTAAAAATCAGATCGAGCTGTGATTCGGCCGGATCCAGTCCGCTCCTCTCGCCAGCTCCCGTAGCTTGTAAAGTTCCTGTCGTTCGCAGCAGCCGCACACGGAAGGAGTGAATCTTGCCGGCAACGATCAGCCGCGTTGGGGTCGACCGGCTCACGCCAAGAATCTCAGATACCCCTTTGGGCGTAGACAGGCGAAAGCGGAGATCGTATCGCCGGCGCAATGCCTCTCAGGGCTAAAGCGGTCGCATACCGGACGCGTTTACATTCGACAATCCCGATTATTGAAGGTAATCTCTGCCCCCTCAATCGACTCCCCTGCGAGCTCCTCGCCACCGCGCCGAAAGCGAATAGCTCCGATTGGCAGACCGGCCACTAGGAACTACGCTTGTCCCAACCCCGTTTGTGAATCGTGACACCAACTCGGAAGTGCTGCTTGAGTCTTTCCGGTCATCGACCATTCAAACCAAACCGATCCCACGGTTGGTTGCAGGCCGACAGGCTCGACACTCATCTCCTTCTGCCCTGTAAAGGTGCACAGACGAGGTCGTATGCGTCCGTCGAACCATTAGCCGTTTTGGATAGTTTTGCTATCCGTAACGTGAGGGTTGCCCGGCCAATATTCCTCCGCCCCGCCAATTGATGGCCCACGTCGTGGATAGCCGACGTTCTACATCTTGCGTGCAAACTCAGCGACTTACCTGCGAGAGCAACGATGTCATTGGAGGAGCCATGCCCTTTTGGTGCATCGCTTGCTGTCCTAGCGGCCATTGCGGTGTACTACCGCATGTCGAAATACAGGAGGATTGTCATGAGCAAACATCGTTTTATAGGTGACCGTAAAACTCCCGCCCTACTCTCGTCAGTAAGAAGACGACGGGCCGTGTTGGGGACTGGGAAAATGCCTGAGGAACTCCGCGCGATGGCAGAATCGAAGGCTCTCTATGTTCATACGAAATCGAAGGAGAAGCCGAAAGTTGGAATCGAGTCAGTCAATAGCGAAAGTGGCCACTTGTGGCGGATTCAGGTGCCCGTCGATCAGGACTTTAACGGCGCTCGTCCCGGCCTGACTGTGGAACGGCATCCGTCGGAGAAATATCTTGACGAGATCGACGAAAAAGTCTCCTTCAACTCACGTCGTCCAAATTGGATGGACGCATTACCCATGCCTCGCCTGAAAACCACCAGGTCCAACCGCAATATGCGTCGCTTCAACGGGAACCCCGTTGAGCCGTTGTGGGTGTATGACAGTCGCCGCTCCGCATTCGAAGATGATTCCTGGCCGTGGGGTTTGGTGGGACGCATCTTCACACCTGATGGGAGCGGGTCGGGATCACTGATCGGCGATCGGTTGGTCGTAACCGCAGGACACATGGTGCCATGGGACAAGGTTGCGGCCGGAAGCTGGTGGATGTTATTTGTTCCCGCCTACTTCAACGGCAGCTCGCTTTTTGGCGCTGGGGTCCAATCATATGTCTCGGATGCTCGCGGATACAACACCAGCGGCAGCGGGTACGATTGGGCGATTCTGCGCCTCTATGAGCCGCTAGGCTCATCGCTTGGCTATTTTGGCTACAACAGCTATTCAAGTGACTGGAACGACATGCCCCTCTGGAGCAACATTGGTTATCCCGGGGACATTGATAATGCCCAGGAGCCCGCTTTCCAGCAAGGCTTCACTATCAACGATACCGACGGTGATGACAACGGCGGTGAAGAGCTCGAGACCGAAGATTGTGATTTGAATTTCGGTAATTCCGGCGGTCCGATATTCGCCTGGTGGAACAACGGCATCGATCCTCGGTTAGTGGGCGTCGTTAGCGCGCAAGAAACGGAATACAAATTCCCGTTTTCTACACGCAATGACAACTTTTTCGCCAGCGGCGATGGCTTCGTTAATCTCTGCGCCTGGGGCCGTTCGAACTGGCCGAACTAAGAGGCCGCAGCCGCTCTCGGCCAAAGCGAAGACCGGTTCGGACCCCGGTGGCTGCCGCTTCCTGAACGGGCATACGTGGCGGGACGTACCGAGCGACTTGCTTCTGAGTTAGCGGAATTCGGAAACGGGCATGTGCAAAATCCAGCGGAATAGCCAATAGACCAAATAGAGTTCGCCAGCGCTTCGCGGCCTGATCGTATTCCTTTCCACAGTTCTCGTCCCAAGGCGCCGGCGGACATTCACACAGCTAGTCGCCGAGCTACAGGACCCGTACGGTCGCGCTGCGCGGCGAAGAACTCTTCGTTTGCAGGAAAAGCACGATAGGTCTCAAACGCTGCCTGCAGGTGGTCGGGATCGCGGTATGAGTGTGCATAGTGGTCCACCTCGGCGTCGCTGAACTGTCTGAGGAAGTACCGGAAATATTCGGCTTGTTGGCCGCTCACGAGCTTCTCAGGCAACTCGGTCTGATGAAAGCGCACGTGCCAGAATGCCGGATGACCCAGGATGTCCTGCCACGGATCGAGACCAGGGAAGGCCACGTCGAGAATCATTACGCCCCGTGCACTCCGCGGATAGCGGCGTGCAAACGCGTACGCTACCATTCCTCCGATGTCGTGCCCGAAAAGGTAGACATGCTCCAGGCCAAGACTGACGATAAGCCGGTGAACGTCTTCGGCTAGGTTCGCTATCTCGTAACCGGTTGTCGATGGCGCCGACTCGCCTACTCCACGGAGGTCCACCGCCACCACCGTGAACTGCTTTGCCAGACGGGGCATGACCAGACGAAACTCGTACCAGTCTTCGGGAAATCCGTGCAACATGACAACCGCGGGACCACTTCCTCCACGCACATAGTGGAGCTGCGTGCCATTCACCTGCGCGAGCTTCGACTCAAATCCGCTGCCCAACTGCTCCGCGAGGGTCGCGGCATTTGGCTGCATAGGTTGAGCATACGCCAGCGCCACAGAGCCGAGTATTTCTCACGATCCGCAAAAGATTGCCTTTTTCAGTGCTTGTCATGGCCTTCCCGTTCTTCGCTACGACCGCTCGAATAGAGTCGACGACCCGTCCCTCGCGCTTGACCATCACATTAAGCGTATGGTCATTCACCTGGTTTACGGCGACGGTCATCCCCGGCTGGTCAATGGGGTTGTGTTGCAAATAGGCGCGGATGATCTGTTAGGGTGAATCTCGATGGTTAGCGGGCGAGCAGCACTGTTCCGTGGGCGACATTTTGCGGATGAGATCATCGTGCTTTGTGTTCGCTGGTACTT
>JBPCLH010000053.1:0-78186 GCA_051003475.1 Bryobacteraceae bacterium | reverse complement strand
GTCCAAAGAAAAGCGAGGGGAGAGCGCGCCCCTGGCACGCACGAGTGTTGTCGATAGATACCTCCTGAGAGCATGTTGGGAAATTCGAAAAAGGGAGACTGCTCCGGCGAGATGATCAAAAGGAACTCGCCTGCTCCAACTGCAGCCGGAGCCAGAGCCAGCGACTATGAATCGGAATGCTTGAAGAGGTGGACACAAGCCGGACAGAAAGTGAGGTCGTGTCCGGTTTTTTGTCCGACCAAGGCAGCCGCTTCGGCTCCTATTCGCCGAATGGCGGTCGTTCTCGTCCGCTAACGTCCGAGGGGAAGAGCCTGTGGTTTCTGTAAGTTGTTGGAGGCGCGGGGCGGGATCGAACCGCCGAATAAAGGTTTTGCAGACCTCTGCCTTACCACTTGGCTACCGCGCCGAGCGGTGCGCTTCTCTTCGCAACATAGCATAAAGGGGCTCGCTGGGGGTGGGTGGCGCGGTACGCTCTATGTAGATTTCGGTAAATGAGAAATGCTGCTGTCCTGTTACTCTTGACAATCTCGATGAAGGCCCAGGGAAACGTTGCGACAGCTTTTCCGGATGCCGCAGAACTGCAGCAGATGGCGAGGCGCTTCGCACCGACTCCATTAAAGGTCGATATTGGCCGCCTCGACTCCGGAGATCGCAAAGCGCTGATCAAATTGATCAAAGCCGGACGCGCGATCGACGATATTTTCCTCCAGCAGTTGTGGAGCGGTAACGAGAAGCTGTACGGGCAGCTTCGGCAGGACACCTCGCCGCTCGGCAAGGCGTGGCTGCACATGTTCTGGATCAATAAAGGGCCCTGGTCAGACCTCGACGCCCACCGTGCATTTCTGCCAGGCGTCCCAGAACGAAAGCCGCTGGGGGCGAACTTTTATCCCGAAGACCTGACGCGAGAAGAGTTTGAGCATTGGATAGCCGGACTCCCGGAAGAGGAAGCGGAACAGGCAAAGAGCTTTTTCACGGTGATCCGGCGCGATCCACAGGCTCGGCACTTGGAAACGGTGCCATACCATCGCGAATATCGTGAGGACCTGCGAACTGCGGCGAACTTGCTGCGTCAAGCGGCCGCACTGACTGAGAACACGTCGCTCCGACGTTTTCTCGAGACGCGGGCGACGGCCTTTCTGAACGACGACTACTACGAGAGTGATTTGGCCTGGATGGACGTGGATGCTCCTGTTGACATAACTCTCGGGCCATATGAGACATATAACGACGAGCTCTTTGGTTACAAGGCCGCGTTTGAAGCTTACATTTGCGTACGGGACGATGTAGAAACCGACAAACTGAAGGATTTTTCGAGACATCTCCAGGAAGTAGAGAACAATTTGCCGCTCGACCCGGCTTACCGGAATCCGAAGCTCGGCGCGACGACGCCGATCCGAGTAGTGAACGAAGTTTTGTCCGCCGGTGACGACAATCACGGAGTGCGGACCGCGGCCTTTAATCTGCCAAACGACGAGCGAGTGATTCAGCAGAAGGGCAGCAAGAAAGTGATGCTGAAGAACGTTCAGCATGCGAAATTCGAAGGAACGCTTGTGCCAATTTCGCGGATTGTGTTGCCAGGGTCCGCTCAGCCGGAGCTGAGCTTCGATTGGTTCTTCACGCACATTTTGGCGCACGAGCTAAGTCATGGCATCGGCCCACATGAGATCAAGATTAGTGGTAAGACGACATCTGTCCGGCACCAGTTAAAGAACTTCTACAGTACCGTCGAGGAGGCGAAGGCGGACGTCACGGGTCTGTTCATGGTGCAGTTTTTCTTCGATAAGGGCGTTCTTCGGGGCGGGGAAGAGAACGAAAGGAAGCTTTACAACACCTTCCTAGCGTCATCGTTTCGGACGCTGCGGTTCGGCATTACTGAGGCACACGGCCGCGGCATGGCGGTGCAATTCAACTATTTCATGCAACACGGCGCGTTCGTCGCGCGTCCCGACGGAACCTTCGAAGTCAATTACGCCAAAGTTAAGCAAGCTGTTCGCGATTTGACGCATGATCTTTTGACGATCGAGGCACACGGCGATTATGCGGCAGCGAAGAGAATGCTTGAGGAGCTTGGGGTGATGCAACCTGCATTGGCGCGAGCTCTGGATCGGCTGAAAGGCATACCGGTCGATATCGAACCGCTGTTTGTCACTGCTGATGAACTCACGGGACGCCAGCGGTAGGCTTCTCAGCATCCTGAGAAACCCAGGTCCTTTTGAACTTACGGAAGCGCTATTCTTGCGCCTGCTCGGGTTGATTTATCTTGCGGCGTTTGGCTCGCTATGGCCGCAGATGGTGGGACTGGTTGGTTCGCACGGCATCGCGCCGATTGGGCAAGCCTTAGCGGCCATGCACACGCAGGCAGGCGCTCGGATTTTCTTTTCAATTCCAACCCTTTTCTGGTTTAGCAGCACCGACTCTGCACTGGTGTGGTGCTGTGTTGCGGGATGCACCGCTGCGGTTTCGTTGGTGCTCGGATTTTTCTCCAGATCGTCCGCTGCTGTTTGCTTCGTCCTCTATCTCTCCTTGGTATCGGCGGGGCAGCCCTTCACGGCGTTTCAGTGGGACGCTCTGTTGCTCGAGTCCGGATTCCTGGCGCTCTTCGCCGGTACTCGTTTCCTCGTATGGGCTTATCGCTTTTTGCTGTTCCGTCTGATGTTCGAATCGGGGTTGGTCAAACTGCTATCGGGAGATCCAAACTGGCGCAATCTTCACGCCATGCACTTCCACTTCATGACGCAACCATTACCGAATCCGCTGGCCTATTACGTTTATCGAGCGCCTACCTGGATGCTCGATGCAATGACGGCCGGGACGCTCGGGATTGAGCTGATTGCTCCATTTCTGTTGTTCGGTCTTAGGTTGGTTCGGCACGCGGGCGCACTGCTTCTGATGATCATGCAGGTGCTGATTCTCCTCACGGGCAACTACGCTTTCTTCAACTTCCTCGCGTTTGCGCTCTGTCTTTGGGCATTTGACGGTCGAACATTTGCGCCTTTGGAGAGGCTGCTTGGCAAGCGAGTGCCGCGTCTGCGCTCGGGGATTTGGGAATCGGCTTTGAATAGCTTGCTGATTGTGCTGATAGCGATTGGGGCGATACAGGTGGTCGGCATGTTTGCGCCCGGATTTGAGAGGCCATTTTCGAAGCCGCTGACGCTGCTTGCTCCTTTCCAAATGGTGAACAGGTACGGATTGTTCGCAGTGATGACGACTACGCGACCTGAAATCGTGATTGAAGGTTCTGACGATCAAGTGAATTGGAAGGAATATTCGTTCCGGTATAAGCCGGGCGAATTACATCGGGAACTTCCATTAGTAGCTCCACACCAGCCGCGGCTGGACTGGCAAATGTGGTTCGCTGCATTGGGAGACTATCAGGAAAACGAGTGGGTAGGCGGACTCATGTACCGGTTAATGCAGGGAGAGGCAACAGTAATTGGCCTCATGAATCCAGCGCCATTTTCAAAACCTCCCCGCTACATGCGCGCCTTGCTGTATGACTACAGCTTCACCACTCCGGAGGAGCGCGCCAGAACTGGAGCTGTTTGGCAGCGCCGGTTGCTGAGGACGTGGTTCGGGCCCGTTGCGTTGAGGGGGCAATGATGGGGGTCTAAAAAATAATTTTCAGACCGAGCTGGACATTTCGAGGCTCTCCTGTACCGATGCCGGGAGCGCCGTTGTAGAGTCCAAGCGTGCTTGTAACTTGACCGCGTCCGCTTCCGCTGACTACGTTATTCGGCACAGTTGCCAAATCGCGAGTATTCAAGATATTGAAGATTTCAAGGCGAAGTTGAGCACTCAGACGCTCTGTGATTTTCGTATTCTTGAAAACCGAGAAATCCACCTGGTATGTTGGCGGCCCATAGAACTCATTACGTGACTGATTAGCGTACGTACCCGAGGTAGGTAATGCAAACGCAGCCGGGTTGAACCAATAAGCGTAGTTCGGTTTACTGTCGGGCGGCACGTTCTTGAAAGGATCACCCACCACCTCCGCGCGATCTTTATTTTCGCCGGTGAGGCTGGTATCTTCCCCTGTCAACACAGTGAAGGGCTGGCCAGTATAAAAGGTCAACAGCGAATTAAATTGCCACCCGCCCAGCAAGAAATGGTAGCGGGAAGGGGTTGGAACCGCATAGCTAACGAACCCGGCAAAGGAGTGGCGGATATCGTAGTCGGAGTTGCCGTAATCGCAACGCAGGCAATAGCTATTCTGCGGGATCGAGTTGCGGGTTGCAGATTGGTCGTCTCTGGAGTGGCCGTAGGTGTAATTGACCTTCATGCCGAAGCCGTGATAACTCGACGTGCGCACAGAGGCAATCAATCCGTTGTAATGCCCATTTGCGACGGACTGGATCTCGTTGATGGTTGCAAGGTTCGGAAACTGACTGAAGTAAGGCCGCGAGTTGTTTACCTCGGGTGCACCGATGGGGATCTGATTGATGTCGAGAGTCGCGGGTAAATGTCGACTGAAGCTGCCGGTATATCCAACCTCAAGCACGGTGGAGTGGCTGAGCTGATATTGAACGTTGAAGTTCGTGTTCTGGACGTAAGCGGTGACGAAATCTTGGCTGACTGAGAACGCGCCGAAAGGCCCGGTGGGGAAAGCTGAACTGCCGAAAATGGGGACTCCCGCCTGGATGGTAAGCGGACTTTGATTGCTGAGGGTATAAACGGGCGAAAGGCCCGCCGGGTTTGCAAGTATGCCAGTGGCGCCGCCGTTGGGCGGGCGATTGTCGCCGAAGTAGTTGACGTTAGGAACTTGATAGAAGATGCCGTACCCGCCGCGGACGACGAGTCTGCTGCTGAACTTGGGTTGATATGCGAAGCCGAAGCGGGGGCCGAAATCATGGTAGTCGCTTGGCCATAGACTGCCAAGCTGGTTCTGATAAGTGATGCCGCCATCCGCAGGAATAAAGGTTGAGATACGGTTGGTGTAATCGTAGGCCGGACTTTGATAGACCCAATTCAACCCATAATTCAGCGTCAAATTAGGAGTGGCCTTCCAAGTGTCCTGGAAGAACCCAGTAACTCCGTTCAGATAGTAGTCGCGCTGAAGATCGCCATACGTGATATGGGCATTGTTTATTGCGACGCGGCCCGCGAGAAAGTCGGCCAGCGCGTTCAGTGAACCGCCGATGGATGGATCACCGCCGACGTGCCAGGTATCTCCAGATGCAAGACTAGCCGGATCCTGGAAGGGGCCCTGGGTTCCGTTGAAATCGAACGTACCGCGTGCGTTGCGCTCGTAAAAGACATCGAGGCGGGCACGACGGTACTCGCCGCCAAAACGGAACTGGTGTCGCCCTGCGGTGTACGTCAAAGTTTCATCCAGGTGGCCAGTCGTATCGATCCGACCTAGGGGGGGTGTCAGCCCAGTTTCAGCGAAGCCTCCCCCACCGCTTCCGCTGCCCGCCAGACCGGCACCGGCGATGCCTCCGATGGTAATGTCGGGCGCTCCTGAGAGGGCAGGATTGGTGACACCTGTATTCAAACCAATAGCAACCGGGTTAAACCCTGTATTAGCGTCGCCAAACACCTGCTTGAAGTAGTTGACTCCGGCGAGTGTTTGACTGACAAAACGTGGAGAGATGACACCGTTGTACACGAGCGAGAAGTTATGCATTCTGCTCGGTGCCACCTGGAAATAGTCAGGAAGCACAGAACCATCGTAGGCAGTTTGTGAACCGGTTCCGCCGAAATAACGAAAAGCGATATTGTTCCTCTCGTTGAAGATGTGATCAACTTTGATGATGCCGTTATAGCTGTCAGATGTGGTATTGGCGGTGCTGAAGAAGTTGTTCTGAGTTGCGGGACCGTTGCGCGAATAAGCGGGCCAGAAGGTCAGCATATTGAGGCCAACGGGATTGACAGGTACTCCGTCCCGTGCGAGAACCTGCTCCGTAAGTGCAACCCAAGCGCTCGATGGCGTCGTGCCCTGCGCACTATTTCCAGCGATAAAACTTTGCTGTTCATACGTCAGAAAAAAGAACGTGTGATTGCGCCAGATGGGGCCGCCAAGGGAACCGCCTTCCTGATTGTTTCTAAGCTTGGGGCTGGGTTGCGTTGGATCAGCAAACCAATTACGGGCGGCGAGAAACTCATTGCGGTTGAAGTAGTAGAGAGAACCGTGAAAGTCATTCGTGCCCGACTTGATGACCACATTCAGAACTCCGCCTCCGTTGCGGCCATTCTCGGCACTGCTGTTGGTCTGAAGCGAGAATTCGTCGATGGCGTCAATCGGGAGTATCGTTCCTGCAATACCTGCGACGCCGCCCTGATTGACCGCTTGCGAGTTGTGCCACTCATCGTTGTTGTCCGCTCCATCAATCTGCCAGTTGATCGAATTCGTGCGAGTCCCATTAACAGAACCAGAGGCCGTCGCGCCGGGATTTAGTTTTAAGAGCTGAGTGAAATCGCGGCCGTTCAGTGGGATATCCGTAATGGCTTTGGTCGGAATGACACTCGTGAGCGCGGTTGAGGAAGTTTCAATGGCGACAGTGCTTGCGGCGACTTCGACGGTAGTGGCTTGAGTGGCGACAGAAAGCTTTGCCTGAAGGTTGAAAATCTTGCCGGCTTCGACGTTAATATCGCGTATTTCTTGGGTCTGAAAACCCTGCTGGCTTACCGTGAGCGAGTACTTACCGAGGGGCAGGTCTTGAAAGACAAACTCGCCCGCGCTTGTGGATTGGTCACTGCGCGTGAATCCGGTATCAGTGCCGACAAGCTTGACCGTAGCGCCGGCCACCGTAGCGCCGCTTTGATCTACGACGGAGCCAGAGATGCCCCCGCGGAAGGTCTGCGCTTGCGTGAGAATTGAGACGAACAGGCCAGCTATAACGGCGGCCAATTTGCGGAGAGACACGGCGAACCTCCAGAAGTTGAATTGGCGAAAGACCTTGCGGACGTCCCGCTGAGCAACGAGGCAGCCGGGAAAAACCTGAAGTCGATCTTTTTACTAGGAGAATATCAGGGCGGCGGTAAAAGTCAAGACTTTCCGCCGGTTGACGGTTTTGCGTCAAACGCGGCGAAATGGAAAATGCGCTTAGAGAAGAGTTGTTGCCCATCTGTAAGCAGAGTTACGCTACACTCCTGTGGGGGCCAGCCGCATGACTGAAGCGGATGTGTATGAGTTCATCGCGAAGAACAAGCTGGGCGTGTTGGGGACGATCGCTCATCCTGGCACGCCTCAATCCGCGCTAGTAGGCATTGCAGTCACGCCGGATCTAGAGATCATCTTCGATACTGTTAAGAGTTCCCGGAAATATCCAAACCTGATTGCGAAGCCCACGTGCTGCTTTGCAATTGGCTGGACAGGCGAGCAGACGGTCCAGTATGAAGGGCAAGCCGCGGAACTCGAAGGGCCGGGGTTGGAGCATTATCAAGAAATGTACTTTCAAGCATGGCCTGATGGTCCCGCCCGATTGAGCTGGCCGGGCATCGTGTATTTCGTTGTGAAGCCGACATGGCTGCGATACAGCGATTTTGACCAGAGTCCGCCTCTTATCCGCGAGTTCACGTTTGATCACGGTTTCTAAGGGGTCCCGCACGCGCATGAAACAACTTCGTCCAGCGGCCGCCCTGTTGTGCCTCCTGCTGGTGATCGGTCTGAGCAGTGCAGCTCAAATGGAACCTGCTTCTCCGGTTTATCTCGATTCGAGCCAGCCTCTCGAAAAGCGAATTGACGACCTGATGAGCCGCATGACGCTCAAGGAAAAAGTTGGACAGCTGAATATGCCTTGTGTGTACGTGGATCAGCTGGGCAAGGATATTGCCACGAAGATGAATGCCTGTAAGAGGTTTGCCGAAGGAACCTATACCGGCGAAATCGGGCCAGGTGGCGGCTTCTTCACATTGGCAAACACGATCCTGAAGGAGGGAGTTCATCAACAGGTTAAATACTTCAATGGTCTTCAGAATGTGGCCCTTAAGAAAACGAGGTTGAAGATTCCGCTGCTCCAGACCGAAGAGGGAACTCACGGCGCGATGTTTCCGGGAGCTACTGTCTTTCCGGAAGGATTAGCGTTGGGAAGCACATTCGACATGGACCTGCTGCAGTCCATCTATTCGGCTGCTGCTGCGGAGGCGCGCTCGGTCGGAATCCACGAATTATGCACGCTGGTAGTGGAGCCGAACCGTGATCCTAGACTTGGCCGGAATGCGGAAGGGTTCAGCGAAGATCCTTATCTCTGCTCTCGGGTAGCGGAGTCCATTGTCAGGGGCGCGCAGGGATATAGCGTCGCGACGAAAGACAAAGTTGTGACTGTGCTTTGCCACTATCCAGGTCAGAGCCAGCCCGTAAGTGGGATGGAGCGCGGTGCAATGGAGATTTCCGAGCGGGCACTGCGGGAGGTGTTCTTGCCTCCCTGGGTGGCGGGAATCAAGAAGGCTGGCGCGCTGGGGGTCATGGCCACTTACCCGGAAATTGATGACGTGCCAAATCACGGAAATGAAATGACTCTGACCAAAATTTTGCGAGAAGAGTTGGGGTTCAAGGGACTTGTGCTGAGTGAAGGAGAAGGCTTCTCCACTCTGCAGTATGAAAATATCGTCGCGACACAGAAGGAAGCCGGGGCGATGTCCTTGAAGGCGGGGGTGGACGTGAATATCACGTACGAGCCGGCTTATATGAAACCGTTGATTGAGAACGTGCAAGAAGGCAAAGTGTCGATGATGATTCTCGACCGAGCCGTCCGGCGCGTTTTGGAGCAGAAATTCCGTCTGGGACTTTTCGATCAGCCTTACGCTGATCCCAATCAGGCCGAAAAGGTCGTCCACTCGCCGGAGCATCAGGAGCTTGCATTGCGTGCGGCACGTGAAGGCATCATTCTGTTGAAAAACGACGGAAATTTACTACCACTGAGCAGGAATGTAAAGAGCGTTGCTGTGATTGGGCCCGATGCTGCCGCGCCCCAAAATCAACTTGGCGACTATTCGCCGAGCAAGATCCTGCAGCACGTGACGACTGTTCTTGAGGGGATCAGGGCAGCTCTTCCCGCTTCGGTTCGTGTGACGTATGCGAAAGGCTGTGATGTCGTGGGGGATGACAAGAGCGGGTTCACTGAGGCTGTGAGCAACGCGAAGAGCGCGGACGTGGCCGTGGTGGTGCTGGGCGAACAGCAAGAGCGTAGCGAGTCTGCGACTAGTCCCAAGGATCGTCCCACAGATGGTGAAGGTTTTGACGTGGCTAGCTTGGACTTGACTGGCGTGCAGGAGGATCTCATACGGGCTGTCTATGCAGCAGGCAAACCGGTGATCGTGGTGCTCATCAATGCCAGACCGCTCAGCATTCGTTGGACGGCTGCCCACGTACCTGCAATTCTCGAAGCGTGGGAGCCAGGCGAACGAGGCGGTCAGGCCGTCGCGGAAATATTATTCGGTGATACGAATCCGAGCGGCAGGCTGGCGATTACGGTGCCGCGACACTCGGGACAACTGCCCGCCTATTACAACTACAAGCCGTCAAAGGAATATTGGATCGCGAAAGGTTGGGGCGAGCGTTACGTGGATATGCCGGCGACACCGCTTTATCCGTTTGGCTATGGATTAAGTTATACGAAATTTGAGTACAGCAACCTGCGCATAGATCCGCGGCAGACTCACTCGGAAGGACACGTCAATGTACTTGTGGACGTGAAAAACGTGGGCAAGCGTCCGGGGACGGAGGTGGTGGAGATTTACATCCATAACGTCTTGGGCTCCGTTTCCACCCCAGTCAAGCAACTGCGGGGCTTTCGTAGACTGAACCTGAAACCAAACGAAGCTGAGACGGCAGAGTTCACTCTTACTCACGACGATCTTGCCCTGTTAAATAGCGACATGCACTGGGTTGTTGAGCCAGGCGGCATTGAAATCATGGCCGGAAGCTCCTCGGAGAATATTCGCCTGAAAACGATTCTGCAAGTTTTGCAGTGATCGCGTTGCTCACAGGTCTTGGATATAAGGGGTCGCGCCCTGCAGTAAATCCTGCTCGGCGGGCCTCGCGGCGTTCACGAACACGCGAGAATGAGGATGTTATGGACGCAATCAATCAATCGGCGACACCGCCTTCGGCGCAAGCTAACATTAACACCGTTGTCAAACTCGAAGAACAGGCACGCCAAGAACGAACAACGGCGGACCACATCTCTGACGTTATTGCGAGCTTCGTAGGGAGTATCCCGTTCGTGGCAATGCACGTACTTTGGTTCGGAATCTGGGTGATCATCAACACGGGCGTCCTCGGAACATCCTGGAAGTTTGATCCGTACCCATTCGCATTACTTTGCATGCTGGTGTCACTCGAAGGTGTGCTGCTTTCGACGTTTGTTCTCATTAAGCAGAACCGGATGAGCCAGCGGGCCGATAGCCGCAGCCATCTTGATCTCCAAGTGAATCTGCTGGTGGAGAAAGAAGTGACCAAAATGTTGCAGCTGCAACAGCTCATCTGTCAGCATCTTGGAATTGCGGAAGCGGAACGGGACGCAGAAGTGGTCGAACTCAGCACTGTCACGGCGGTGGATAACCTTGCTCACGAACTTGATCAAAAGTTGCCGAAAGATCTATAGGGATCTGTTGGGACCAGATGCGTGCTGCGGATTAACGCCTCGCGTCCGCGCGCAAAGGGGCGTCGTGATAATCCTGCGCGGAGTGCCCGGACATGGAGTTGTTTCGAGCGTCGACGGATCCGGCGCCGGGCGCTTTGTAAATTCCATATCGCTGGGTGCCATTGCTGCCGCGCGTATCAGCAATCTGGTTCCCATCAATCACTAGGTCGCCTGCATACGGCTCGACGTAAAAACCGTAGCCCTCGTGTGCATTGCCGTTATCAAGAACTTTGTTACCGCGGAAAACATTGCGGCTTCCGCTGTTCTTCGGAGTTTCCTTACGAAAATACACGCCGGTAATCCCGTTATGCGCGATGGTATTGCCGACAAACTGGTTATCAGTATCTTTGTGTCCGATTGAAACCCCGTAATGTCCGTTGTTCTCGATTAGATTATTCTCAAAGCGGCCGTGCCGCACGCGCCAGCAGAGGAACAGGCCGATGTCTCCGTTGTCGTGCATCCGGCAATCTTTCACAAGAGAATCGACGCTTCCGGTGCCCGGATGGATCCCATAGCCGGCGTGGCCATACGATTCGCTATTTAGCACTTGAACGCCATCACTGATTTGAAATGAGATGCCGTCGCCGTTATAGTTTCTCGCCGTGCAGTTTCGAACGGTAACGTTGCGCACGCGGTACATGTAAATCGCTCCCCCGCGACAACCGTCAATATACGCGTTTTCAGCCCGGTTGCCGTCAACAATAAGATCTTCAAGGACGATATTCGCGCCGTCAATCGCACACAGAATGGGGAATGTATTGGTCACACGGCCGTGCAGCCGCTCTTGGTCGTAATCGCGCACGGTCATCGGGTTGATGATGACGTAGGGTGCTTTCACGCTGGCAACACTCGAAACCGTAATCGCCCATCCCGCGTTCGATACGTCGTCGGTGACTGCAATGCCCATGCCGGAGCGAAATTTTTGAGGCTCTGCCACAGCGAGGAAAGTTTCGCCGTAGTCTCCGTCTTCAACAAGCGGACTCTCGATTCCGCGACTTTTGCGAAGGACCGTTTTCCCCGGCGCGCCACGCACCGTCACGCCAGATGGAACGAAGAGGCTGTCCTGCATCGTGTATGTTCCGGCTCCGATGGACAATGTGTCGCCGGGATGCAAAAGATGCGCTGCCTTTTGGAGCGCTTCACTGTCGCTTCCGATTACGTCGGCCGGACCGGATTGAGCTACGGTCACCACCCGCGGGGTTTGTTCTGCTGCAAGGGGCGAAGTGCAGCTACTGCTTAACACGATCAATACTGCCGCTGCAGAAAAGGCGACACACGGGGAAACTGGATGCATAGGAAGATGGTATCCAAATTCGACCGCCGTGAGACTGACCCCGTACTTCGATACTCATCTGCCGAGCGCGTGCAAGCGCTTTAGACTTTGGGCGATGCCTTCCAGGCCGGGATACGCGCCCGTTTCTTCCTCGATGATGTACCACTCGGTGCCGCCGACCGTTTCGCAGGCGGTCAGCACGTCCCGCCATTTAACATCTCCGTCTCCGATCAGTGCGTCGTGCTTTGTGGCGGAGGACTCTTTCACGTGGACTGATTTTGCGCGTCCCGGGTAGCGTTTCAACAACGTGATTGGGTCCGCGCCGCCGCCTACCGCGTGACCGATATCGAGTTGCATGACTACTTCCTTCCGTGTGTTTCCGAAAAAAATATCGAAAGGCTTTTCGCCTTCGAGCGATTGAAATTCGGCCGTGTGGTTGTGATACCCGACCCTCATACCCTGAGCTTCGGCCTTCTCGGAGATCTGGTTGAATACTTGAGCGGTCTGCTTCCAGGCAGCCCGCGAGGCAATGTAATTCTTAGGTAATCCCGGAACGATCAGTGTGGGGTTGCCGATGACCTTGTTGAACTCGATGGTCTTTTGAAGGGTATCTCCCAACAACGCGTCAATGTGGACGTGTGTGCCGCAGCACTTAAGGCCGTTGTCGTCGAGCATCTTTCTAAGCTCGGCCGCAGTGTGGCCGTAATACCCGGCGAACTCGACCGCCTGATATCCGAGCTTAGCGACGCCCGCGATGGTGGAAGGCAGGTCCGCGGCGCACAGAGTGCGGACTGAATATAGCTGCACAGCGACTGGGATCTTGTTTTGCGCTCGCAGCAGGCCGGCCAGCCCTGCACCTGCAATCAGCGCGAAGCCCCGCCTCGAGAGATTTCGTCGTTTTGTCATAGTATTCGCTGCGGCCAGTTTACCGTTTGTGCTCCGATCTTGAACCAGCCACCCCTTCAAGGTAGACTTTTAATGCCGCGCGATCTCCAGGACCATCAACTTACAATTCCCACTCAAGACGATCATTTGAACCATGCGAATCACGATTTGGATTGCCCTCCTTCTTTCAGTCTCTCCGGCCTTTCCGACACCGAAAACCAAGCAATGCGCGAAGAACGTCATCGTCCTGCTGCAAGACGCGGGAGGCATTGCGACTTTGAATGGCGCCAGCATTTACGGGTACAACGCCCCTCTCAAACTGTTTGTTCAGAGCTGGCCTCAAATTGGCCTGAGCAACACGTCGCCTGCTTCCGAATGGGTGACAGACTCGGCGGCCGGGATGACGGCGATAGTGACGGGTCAAAAGACGAACAATGGCGTCCTTAGCGAAAGTGCCGATGCGGTCCGGGGAGAGAAGGACGGCAAGCCGCTGAAGACCATCTTGGAATATGCCGAAGAACGAGGATTGTCGACCGGCGTAGTGACTAATGTCGAGGTTGCCGATGCGACTCCTGCAGCCTGCTACGCACACGTGAACGACAGAAAGAAGTGGGGCGACATTTTTCTACAGATATTTTCTCCGCTTTATGGCGATGGCGTCGATATCGCGTTTGGAGCTGGCCGGCAGGCGATCTACGATGCCGTGAGAAAGTCGGGTAAAGATCTGGACGCGATTGCGCAGCAGCATCGTCGGCGCGTTTATGCTTCCCTCAACGATGTGCCGGCAGACGCGACACGAGCTCTGGCGGCCGTGGATGGCGAGATGAACGTACCGGCTGCGGCTCGAAGAGCCATTCAAGCACTGTCGAGGAACAAAAAGGGATATTTTCTTATGATTGAGTGGGACGCGCACACAGACCAGCCGGAGAAGGGTCTTTCACATGTGGTCGCGTTTGACAAGCTGATCCGCGAGCTCTCGGGGACAGTGAATCCAGATGACACCCTGCTTCTGTATACGGCCGACCATTCCTTCGATTTCCGTATTCACGGTGGTGGCCCGGATCATCCACTCTTGACGGGTCTTGAAGATTGGCAGAAGCAACATACTGGGCATAGCAAGGAGACGATCCGGTTGCCTTACGTTCGTGTTGATGGCACGCACACCGGGGAAGAAGTGCTAGCGACGGGGAAGGGTCCAGGGGCGGAATTAATCCACGGCTATTTCCCGAACACCTATCTATTTCAGGTGATGCTTGACGCTTACGGTTGGAAAGAAGACGGTCAGGCGCACTAATTGCCGCCGGAATTCGTTTGCGGTCTTGGCATGAGAGTGCGATGAAATCCCACCCTCAACCGCGTGCGCAAGCCCCGGCAATCAAGTGCTTGCGGCAACAGATGCAGCTGCGTTCGGCGCGGCGCTTGTGAACGCGTTCGCGAAGTCGCGTGCAAACTGAGCAAAGGCGATGGGCTCCTTTTTCGCAACAGAACGGACCGTATCGCTTATATCCGTTGCTTCGCCGCGTTTGTACATGTCGTTCAGCTCAATGATGCCTTCGACCTGCCACGCCGGCACCCCCATCTGAAGCAGGGCGTCTCGCGAAACGCTGTACGGGACGTCTACATAGCGCACTTGCTTCCCGAGTGCTTCTGAGAGCTGCGATGCGATGTCAGTATGGGTCAGAGGCTGTGGCCCTGTGATTACGTAACTTTTCCCTTCGTGTCCGGCCTCGGTCAATGCCACTGCTGCGACCGCAGCGATATCGCGCACATCCACTGTGCTGATCCAGCTACTACCGGCCGACGCAAAAATCGCATTCTGGGAAACGATGGTCGGCCTATACGAAAGTGTCATTTGCATAAAGAGGTTAGGCCTAAGATTCGTCCAGCCCATACCCGAATTTTCAAGCTCAATTTCGACCTCTCGATGTGATCTTTGAAACCTGCTGGGCGATTTTCGATCGGCCCCGATGACCGACAGTTTCACAACGTGCGCCACCCCCGCATCTTTGGCCGCAGCGATGAAGTTTTTTTCGAGTTGCGCGCTCCCCTCTGAGGGTGGTGATACAAGGAATGCGTGATCGATGCCATCCAGGGCTTGCGCAAGGGTATCGGGCTTTGTGAAATCGCCCTCGACCGCGTCTATGCCCTCGGGAAGCACGTCTCGCTTTTTCGCGTCACGAAGCATCGCCCGGAAGGGAACGCGTCGTTTATTTAGTTCATCGACAAGCTCGCGCCCGTTGGTTCCGGTGGCTCCGGTTACAAGAATCATTCTGTGCACTCCTCTAGGAAGCAGATGCAACGGCGATCGCCGCAGATTCGAAAACTTGCCAGCGTACTCTACAGCTACAACACCGCCATCCGTCGCTCTCTGTAAGAATACTTCTTTATGCCGCGTATACAGCGTGCTTTGATAAGCGTTACCGACAAAATCGGAATTGTTCCGTTTGCCAGGAAGCTGCACGAGATGGGAGTAGAGTTAATCTCGACTGGCGGAACGGCGAAGCTACTCCGGGAAAGCCAAATTCCGGTCCGGGAGGTTGCGGAGATTACTGGTTTCCCGGAAATGCTCGACGGTCGCGTAAAAACGATTCATCCTCGCATCGCCGCCGGCATCCTCGCCGTTCGGACCAAATCGGAGCACATGCGCGCGATTGCCGAGCACGGCATCCCGCCGATTGAAATGGTAGTGGTGAATTTGTACGAATTTGAGAAGTTCGCCAACCAGCCAGGAGTCACCCGAGAAGAACTGATCGAGAACATCGATATTGGCGGTCCCACGATGATCCGCGCTGCTGCCAAAAACTTTCAGGATGTTGCTGTCATCGTATCGCCCGCTCAGTACGAGCCGATTTTGAGCGAAATCGAAGCCAACTCAGGCGCGCTGAGCGCTGCGACCCATTGGAGACTTGCACAACAGGCATTCTCATACACGGCCGCTTACGACGATGTCATCTCCGCTCGACTTCTTCAGATAAGTGCCGATGAAAGCAGGGCACAAGAGGAACTCTCCGAAAGGCTTCGTATCGTGGCAGCTCGTACCGCTGCTCTTCGGTACGGTGAAAACCCGCACCAAAAAGCCGCGCTGTACAGTTTTCACCAGGGCGGTATCGCCGACGCCGAACAGCTCCACGGGAAGGAACTGTCCTACAACAATCTCGTCGATCTGGATGCGGCGTGGCAACTTGTGCAAGAGTTCGAATCGGCCGCCGCCGCGATCATCAAGCATACAAATCCGTGTGGTTGTGCCGAGCAGCCGACGCTTGCGGGCGCTTATCGCAGGGCTCTCGAAGCAGATCCCGTATCAGCATTCGGCGGCGTGCTTGCCTTCAATCGCAAAGTCGATAAAGAGACAGCGGAGGAAATTGGCAAACTGTTCGTGGAAGCCATAGCAGCCCCGGCATTCTCGGACGATGCGCTTCCGGTTTTCACCGCCAAGAAGAATTTGCGTTTGGTCAAGGTGATACCGCTTAGTACGCCTGAGCTAGTCGTGAGATCAATCTCGGGCGGACTCTTGGCTCAAACTGCGGATATTGCACCGCTCGATGTTTCGTCGCTTCGAACGAGAAGCGCACGGCCGCCCACGGCAGAGGAAATGAGAGCGCTGATTTTCGCGTGGAAGGTTGCGAAACACGTGAAATCGAATGCCATCGTCTATGCACGGCCCGGACAGACCGTAAGCGTTGGCGCGGGGCAGATGAGCCGAGTCGATAGCGTGAAGGTCGGCGCCATGAAGGCGGTCCTGCCGCTCGCCGGAACCGTTCTCGCCTCGGACGCTTTCTTCCCTTTTCCGGACGGCATCGGGGAAGCGGCCAAATATGGAATCACTGCCGTCATTCAGCCCGGCGGGTCGGTCCGGGATGAAGAAGTGATCGCAACCGCAAACCGCTTGAATCTCGCCATGGTCTTCACGGGCGTGCGTCACTTCAGGCATTAACCCCGGGCGCCGATGGAGGAGGCCCAATCTGCTGGAAGCGTGCCGACGGGCAGCAGCTGGCCCTTTTCGAGATGCCGCACCGTCTTTGCGAATTTCGCCGCGTGAGGATCATGCGTGACGATCAGCACGGTTTTTCCAAACTCTCGATTTAAACGCGTCAACATGGTGAGGACATCTTCCGCCGCGGCCGCATCCAAATTGCCGGTAGGCTCGTCAGCCAGGATCAGATCCGGGTCCGTCACAATCGCCCGGGCAATTGCGACGCGTTGTTCCTGACCGCCGGACAGTTGTTTTGGCAGGTGATCGAGCCGATCGCCCAGCCCGACTAGACGTAATGCTGTTTGCGCATGCTCGATGCGCTCCTTTTTCCCCAGGCGGGTCAACTTCAACGGCAACTCGACATTCTCTAGCGCTGTCAGCACTGGAATCAGGTTGAAAGATTGGAAGATGAATCCAATATGTTCGTTCCGCCAGTGTGCGATCTGCTTATCACTCAGCTCGCGCAAATTTGTGCCGAGCACTGCAATCTCGCCGGCCGTGGGCTTGTCCATTGCCGCTATCAGGTGCAGTAGCGTCGATTTTCCGGAGCCCGAGGGGCCCATCAGGGCAGTGAAATCGCCTAGCTCGATCTCAATATCCACTTCGTCGAGCGCAACTACATGAAACTCGTCGCGAACAAACTCTTTGCTTAGCTTGCGTGTTCTGATTATCGCTTCGCTCATGATCAGGCCTCCCCGCGCTATCGCTTTACTTCCACTTTTTGTCCATCTTTCAGAGTGGCCGGTGGGCTTACGATTAAATCTTCGCCGCCTATGAGTCCGCTCTCGACGAGAACTCCCTTTCCCGACGCGCCTCCTATGGTCACAGGCCTTTTGCGAGCGTGTCCGTTGACGACGACGAAGACGCTGCCGTTCTGCACCGCCCCTTGCGGAATCACGACCACGCGTTTCGCTTCCGAAGCTGGCTCCGCTTTCACGTCATTGTAGAAAGACACCGTCGCGTTCATGTCCGGCCGCAAATATTGGTCCGGATTCTGAACTTTGACTTTCACCTGAACGGTTGCCTTTGCCCGATCTGCTTCTGGCGAAACCTGCTCGATGGTGCCTTGGTATTTCCGGTCAGGATAGGCATCGGTTGTGATGATTCCCTTCTGATGCGGTCCTAGTTTGGGAAAATCATTCTGGCTAATGTCCAACTCGACTTGTAGATCGTTGAGATCCGCCATGGTCACCAGATATCCTTTCGCGCCTTTGTCGCCAACGAACCCGTTGGTAACGAATTCACCCTTCTCAACGTTGCGGTCGAGGATGGTACCCGTAACTGGCGCTTTGATGATCGTGTTATCCAGCTGCGTTTGAGCGTACTCCAACCCACCGCGCGCCTGCTCAATCTGGCCTTTCACCTGAGCGATTTCTTCCTTCCTCGGACCCAGAACAGCTAAATCGAGCGTGCGCTGGAGGCTCGCTACTTTCGCGATGTCGCCGTCATACTTCGCTTGCGCGTCATCGAGAGACTGCTTCGCGAGCACACCTTCACGCACCAGCTGTTTCGTGCGGTCCAGCGAAACCTTGGCGTTCTCGAGATCCGCCTTCGCTTGTTCCGTATCCGCGCGCGCCTTGGCAATCTCTTCGGGTCGCGAGCCGTTTTGCAGCTCTTCCAATTTCGCTTGAAGATTCGCAATCTGACCCTGATCCTGCAACAGTTGAGCGCGGTATTCGTCGTCTTCCAACCGCACCAGTACTTGACCCGCTCTTACCCTGTCGGCCTTCTCGACACCGATCCAGGCCACGCGGCCGACCACTTTCGAAGCAACTTCGATTTTGTGCGCGGCAACAATGTATCCCGTCGCCGTCAAGATAACCTGCTCACCCGCTGCCGATTCATTCATAGGCGATTGCACCTGAATCACCTGCACGGGCACCGCGGCATTTAGTTTTTGATAGGCGAATAACGCTCCCAAGGCTACCGCCACGAGCACAACCGCGATAACAATCAGTTGCACCACTGGCTTCGATTCGCGCGAGCGTCTCGAAGTCCGGTCGATGCGAAGGTCCTTAAGTTCTGTTTCCATTCCTAAAATCACTCGTCCGCTGCGCTAGACTTCACGCAGCGCGGTCAAAATCTCCTTTCTCGCAGCTTGCCGCGCCGGCAGCAAACCACCTACGGCGCCCAAGATCAACGCGAACAGGATTCCGATCGCCATTACCTCCGGGCCAACTCGAAAATTGAAGCTGGTCTCGCTAAACGTGATGAAATTTCCCAGTCCCGTCGTCACATTATTCAGCGGCAGAACAAGAATGCAAGCAATTACGCCGCCAATCAGCGACAGTAACAACGACTCAATAAGAAAGCTGAACAAAATACTTGCCCTTGAAAAGCCTAGTACTCGCAATGTGCCGACTTCCGTGGCCCTGCGCGCGACCGAGGCGTACATCGTATTCATGGCCGCAAAGCAACTACCAACCGCCATAACGATGCACACGAAAAATCCCAGGAACTGAATCGGCTTCGACGAGATAGTCTGCAAATCGTAGTACGCCTTCTCGCTCATCACTGTCAAATTCAGGCGCCGATCGGCTTCGAGCGATTTTTGGAGCGCCGTCGCCGTCACTTCGTCCGTTGCCTGAAGCAAAGCCGAGCTGTAGGTGTCGGCGCGATTGAAGTCCGAAGCGACCTGATTGCCGTCCCCAAAAATCTCGCTATTCACCGCGCTCGTTCCTGCGTCCATGATGCCGACCACGGTCCACGTTCCTTTACCGAATTTCAATTGCTTGCCAATCTGGGCAGTTGGGTATCGTGTGGCAATCGACTTGCCAATCACAATTTCGCGCTGCCCTGGTTGGAACCAACGTCCTGCTGCGAGCTTCAGCTTACGCATCTCAACGCCCCGCATCGACAAACCGCGCAGCGTGACATTTTCTCCTTCCGGATGAGCCACAGTCGGCAGATTGACGATCGAGACGACTTCGAGCGATGCCATGGGCTGACCATCTGCGCCCACTGCAATCCCTGGAAAGCTCTTTATGGTCTGGAACTGCTGCTGTGTGACCAAGCTCGTGAGTTCCGCGTTGCCACCCTTGCGCATCACCAGTACGCGCAGCGGATCACCGGTCGCTGCAAATGCTGCTTTGAGCCCTGAAACCAGACCCATAATCGCCAGCAGGACCGCCACCGTCATCGCAATACCCGCCGCGGTCATGAGTGTCGTGGCCTTCCGGACAATCAGGTTCCGGATGTTATATGAAATCGGAATCGCCATAATCCGCGCTCACCCGCTGTATCGGAGCGAATCCAGGATGTTGGTTCGCGCTGCATTCCAGGCCGGAACAAAGGAACTCACCAAGCCGATGAAGAGAGCAACTCCCAGTGCGATCAGCGCTGTCACCCAGGTAATGGACAACCCATGGAGTTGGCCCACAAAAGCTTGGCCAGCCTTACCGACAAAAATGGTTAAGCCACTTGCGAGGATGAGCCCGATGACTCCGCCTATCAACGAAATCGTGATCGCTTCTCCGATGATAATCCCAAGAATCGTGTCATTAGTGAATCCGAGAGTTTTCAGTACGCCCACCTCTTTGATTCGCTCCCGCACAGACATCGCAATCGTGTTGCCCGAGACCAGGAGAATTGTGAACGTGACAGCGGCGCAAATGCTCAGTAGATAGAGCTTGATATTTCCAAGAAACCAGAGAAAACTTAACGCGAATTGTTGTTCAGACTCTGTCTTCGTCGGCGGTGACGAGTTCGCAAACATATCGTCGACCGTTTTCGCTATGCGCGGGACATCCTCAGGGCTGTCCGCAAGAATGGCAACCGTGCCGTTCCAGTTTCGTCTCGCTGGCGGCAGTGCGTCGCGCAAATAGTCAAGATTGAAATACAGCGACTGCAATGCGTCCGGGTCGTCGAAGATTCCGCGTAGAGTTAATTCAAGATTGACCGGATAAATATCCCCTATCAGCGTGATCCGCTCACCCAGCTTCAAGTTAAGCTTCTCGGCCAGATCTTTGGAGACGATGCAGGCTCTGCGCTCCGTTAGAAACGCATGCCGCTGATCTTCCGGCATTTCCAGTTGGGTGCGAATCGTCAAAAACGGCTTGGGCTCGATACCAAAACGCGCGAAAAAGTTCCGCTGATCGCGGTTGTCCTTGTATGTGCCACCGAACCAATTCCAAGCCGAGACTTCTTTTACTCCCGGGACCTTGCGTATCTTTTCTTCGTACGCAACGGGAATGGGCTGCGCCAGCGAGACTTTGTGTCTGGTCACCAGCCGAAGCGCTTGTCCAGGTGTCGCCTCGGAATAGAAAAGTGCATGATAGATGGCGAGCAGGACGCCCAGCAGACACAGAGAAACCGCGATGCTCGAGATCGTGAGAATACTCCGGCGCCGGTTGCGTACGCTGTTCTTAAAGGCAAGGGAAAAGAAACGAAACATAGCGATCCTTGAGTTAGGGTACCGTAGAGTCACGGGCCACTGGCTTCATGATGCCCGTGAGCCCCGGCAATCCCTTTCAGAAATACGCAGCCTTGACCTTTTGTGGTTCAATCAACGTCCGATCGACGCTGGCCGGATTCTGACGTAGGATTTATGCGCTTGGCGCTCGATCTGGCTTGTAAAGCCCATGCTGAGCACGAAGTACCCATTGGGGCGGTCCTTGTGCACTCCGGGGCGGTCGTCGGGCAAGGCTGGAACCGGCCTATTTCTGTGCGGGACCCGACCGCACACGCCGAAATAGAGGCCTTGCGGCAAGCTTCGGCGCATTTGCAAAACTATCGCCTGCCACACTGCACGTTTTATGTGACTCTGGAGCCGTGTGTTATGTGTGCCGGCGCTATCGTGCTTGCTCGCATCGAACGGCTTGTCTTCGCTGCAAGGGACCTCCGCTTCGGAGCCGTTCGAAGCAAATTCCGTCTGGCTGATTCCGACCTTTTGAATCACCGTGTCCAAGTGGAAGAGGGCCTTCTCGCAGCGGATGCAGCAGAACTGTTGGACCGGTTCTTCCGCGAACGACGGCCGAAAAAATCGTTTTAGAAACTGAAACACGGCGGAAAAGAAAAAGGCCAGGCTCGAAAGCCTGGCCAAAAGCGAATCATCCTGCTTAAAAAGGTTTGCTCTTACGCGGCGCGTTTGAGTGGGAACCGCAGGAGAGGTTTGAGTTTCGGAGCCGCTTCGGTTTCCACCTTGAAGGATGGTGAGATCTCAATCGGCTCTTTGGTACGGCTGTTGAAGTACTGATCTAGCGGAAATAGGGCATGCGGCTCAAGCTCACGGAACGTGCGGCCCAGCTTCTGTTGAATTCGGTACACCTCGTGGAAAAACTCCCCACGATCGAGCTTTAACTTCTTGCAACACAGGTTCCAGTCCGCACCAAGCAGAAAATGGTACTTAAATATCACATACTCATATTCGTCCAAGGTGCGCCTGCTGACGAGAATGAAATCCGCCATGTATTCCTCGTTTTTTAAGCCCCAGACCGACCTCCGCTGGCGTCCAGGATTCGCTTCGAGCGAAACACGGCTGACGTACTTTTCTTTCGAGGCGCACTGGCGGAATCGCGCGTGACAAGCGCGGAAGATTGCCCGGAAGACACAATTGCACGGCGTCGACGCTCCGGACCTTCCCGGCCTCAAACCAAGGCCGTAACAAAATGTGCATGACTGCTGAGCAAGAACAAGGGTTTCTGAACGGGTCCATTCCATCCTGATTGATATCCTCCACAGACTCGGAACTTCAATTTGGTTTCGAGTTCATCTGCCTTGGAACTAACATAACCGTATTTAGGAAAATACGTGTGTGAATACTCAAAGTATTTACCCTAGTAATGCGAGATATATTGCAAACATTAATAACAAATCCCTTACTATGATACGCTTAATAACTTGAGAATATCCTGAGATTAAGCGTGGATAATTGTTAGCTATTCCAGAATATTACGGGGCCTATTTCAAAGTGGAATCAAATTCGAATCGACGCAAGGTTTCTTTTCTAGCGCTGCAATCGCGACTCATTCGGTTAGTGAATCTGCGCATAAAAAGTGGTGAGTTCACGGAGCGGGGCCTTGCCAAGATACTGGGGATCTCACAGTCTCAGGTACATAACGTATTGAAGGGGGCGCGGAGACTCCAACCTGAGCTGGCGGACCATCTTATGTCTAGGTTTGACATGGGTGTGCTGGATCTGCTCGAAACGGGCGAACTGAATGGCAAGGTTTCCTCACGAGGTCATGAAAGTGCTACCGCACCGGACCGGTGTTTCCAGGAGCCGGGCACCCACACACCTCTATCCAAGGCGACCGATTCGCGCAAGATTGGGCCGACCCCCGCTCGCTTCAACTTGCCGCGTGCAAAGGTCGCCTGAGTGGCCGCTTTATTTTAATAAGCGCCGTAAAGCGCACAATATGACGGGCGAGTTATCCGGTTAATTCCGACTATTTCATATTCCTCGCTCGGCATAGTCATACAAGAAAAACCCTAATCTCGGTTTCGCTCCCGGTCCGCCGTCGCGGCCTCTTTGCTGTTTCAGAACGGGTCACGCATCCGGCTTCGGAACCCTCTCAGAAACAAAAGCCCTTCGGTCCAGTAGCATCCGGGACTCCAGGTGCGTGCCGACGACCGGGCATAATTGGCCTGGCCAACAATATAACCCTCTCAAAATTAAGGACTTAAATCGGCGTTTGTTTCGATAATTTCCCCCGTTCATTGAGCTGGTGGCAGGGTTGCCCTTCCAAAGGCGACAGGCTAAGCGGGTAAAAAGCCCTTCAGCCGGGAAGAGACCAAAATGAACGCCGCCACAAAACAAGCGCGAAGCAAGAACCAGACACCGAAGGACGACACCCGCCGGGACGCACTGATCGTGGAGCACCTGCCGCTTGTTACAGCGATTGCAGCACACGTCCAGAGATCCCTTCCAGTTCACACAGAACTCGACGACCTTGTGCACGCAGGGGTCATGGGTCTTTTTGACGCAGCAACCAAGTACCAGGATGATAAGGAAGTTGCGTTCCCTACGTATGCGAAACACCGCATCAAGGGGGCGATCCTCGATAGTCTGCGGCAGCTTGATTGGGCCTCGCGTGATCTCCGGAAGCGGCACAAGCAAATGGAGGCAGCCACCCGCGATTTGACAGCAAAACTGGGGCGTACGCCGACCCAAAACGAATTAGCCGACGCTATGGGGCTTAGCTCCCAACGTTGGCAAAGTTTGATGGTCGACTTTCGCAACTTGGGATTAGCCGCCACGCAGCTGCGAGCAACGGATCGAGAGGACCAGCCGCTAAACGACGCCCCCTGCGCGCCCGCTGATCGCCCAGATGAGGTCTTCGCCCGTTCGGAGATGCGCGAACGGCTCAGCTCAGCTATGAAAACGTTGCCGGAGCGGTACCAGCAGGTCGTTACCTTGTATTACGACCGGGATCTAACGATGAAAGAAATCGGCGGGATCTTGGGAGTCAATGAAAGCCGTGTCTCTCAGATTCACAAATGCGCTCTCGAGCGGATGCAGAGTGCCCTCGGCAGCAGCGGTATTCATTCAGCCGCAGCCTTTTAGATCCGCCGCCGACAACCAGCCGCTTCGCTGATCAACCTACCGGATACTGAACTGGTACGGCAGCAGATGCAATATCCCGCCCTCGATCATCACGCGGCTGGGTAAACCGGGAAGGGCCTTCCGCACCTTGCGCTCGGCCACTTCGTCCACAAAAGAGTCTGTGGACGAGCTGGTGAGAACGTCGAACAGAGTGCGCCGGGGCGGGTAACTAACCAGGTTCGTTTCCCCGGTGGTAGAGAGGTGGGCACGCTGCCGCACCATTGCAATGGCGCGATTTAACCCGCCAAGTTGATCAACCAGCCCATTCTGGAGAGCTTGGGCCCCCATCCAAACTCGGCCTTGCGCAATTGGATCGATCTGATCGTAATTTTTCTTGCGTGCCGCAGCCACCTTGCTGACGAATGACACGTACGTCGCCTCAATCGATTCATGCAGCTTTTGGCGGCCGGCGTCGGATAAGGGCTGCGATTCCGAATCGATATCGGCCAATTTGCCCCGCGTCAATAAGTCCTCTTGGATGCCGAGCTTGTTGTAAAGATCACGCACATTCGGCTTCACATAAAGAACGCCGATCGAGCCTGTGATTGTATTCGGATACGAAACAATCGGGTCGCCGGTCACGGAGATGAAATAGCCTCCGGAGGCCGCGAGATCCGACATGGAGACAACCAAAGGCTTCGCGCGGCTCAACAATTTGAGTTCGTGCAATATCTCGTCAGAGGCAGACGCATCCCCGCCGGGCGAATTGACACGCAAGATAACGCCCTTTATGCTGCGATCATTCCTGACCTGGCGAATCGCCTTCGCAAAAGCACCTGACGAGATCACACCGGTGTTGCCGAAGCCATTATCAGAATCCCCGCGCTGGATCTCACCCTCACCCGCAAGAATCGCGATGCGGTCTCCAACACTTGGCACGGCGCGGAAATAGGCCTTGATGCTCGTCTTGTTCAGCTCGCCACGCCCGACCTTTTTCTTCAAATCTGCATACACTTGATCTTCATAACCGATTTCATCGACCAGACCGCTCGCTTTAGCTTTACTTGAAATGAACGGCCCTTGATCTAGGAGAGCCTTCACTTCGTCAGCGCTCTTGTGGCGTCCTTGACCCACAGTCGAGCAGAAATCTCCATACAGTTGATCCAAAACCTGGTTTAAAACTTCGCGAGTTTCCGGAGACATATTGGTCTTCGTAAAAATGTCGCCCGCATCTTTGTACCTGCCGACGTGATCGACCTGCATATTGATTCCGAGCTTGTCGAGGGCGCTCTTGAAATACATGGCTTCAACGAGAAAGCCCTTTACGTCGAGCATGTCTTCCGGGAACAAAAAAATCTTGTCCGCTGCTGAAGCCAAGTAGTACTCCCGCGAGCCAGGGGTCCGCAAGAGAGCATATAAAGGCTTGCCCGATGTCTTAAACGCGGCTAATTCCTCATGAAATTCTTGAAGCTTTCCCCAACCTGTCGAAAGGTGGCGAGGCTGCAGGACGACCGCTTTGATGCGGTTGTCTTTCGCGGCCGCCCGCAGTGATGCCCATATATCGCGAACAGTGGGCACGCCTTGTGACGGAATAAATGGAAGTGGTATATCGACCGGCGGCACCTCGGGCACATCGCCATCGAGCGCGAGCACGAGCACTGAGTTTGCGGTAATCGTCGGCTGTTTGCTTGCGGCAAGGCGCCCGATCACCAGCACGATGATGACGATTCCAACAACCGCAACCATGACGCCGACCAGCACACCCAACAGGAATTTCCGCATATGGTTGAAACAGTTTCTCCCAATGGAAGGGTAGCAAGTCGCGGAGGGATTCCGCTATTGAGTTACTATTGCGGCGATGACACCGGTTTGGATGGCGTATTCCACTAAACTGGCGCGATTGTGAATATCAAGCTTCCGCATCAAATTCAGCTTGTGCGCCTCAATCGTTTTGCCACTGAGCGAGAGCTCCGATGCGACTTCGCGGACAGTTCGCCCTTCCGCCAAAAGCCTCATCACTTCCTGCTCCCGCGCAGTAAGAACCGAGCCCCGCGTATAGCCTTGGTTCGATGCTGCAAGGGCCTGCAGGTCAGGGATGAGTCGAGACAACCCCGCAGGGTTGCCGTCATCCAAACCTTTGGCCACTTCCCGGACTCCCGCGATGAGTTGGTCTGGCGTACTGTCCCTCAACATATATCCGCGAGCTCCCGCCGCTACTGCCATTTGTAATTGCTCCGGCTCATCCTCGGGCGTCAGGAATAAGATGGCGGTCGAAGGCTGGAATTGACGTAATGCGAATGCGGCTTGCTGCCCATCCGCATTTACTAACGCGAGATCCATTACCAGTACGTCCGGGGGTGACACCCGCGCCTTAGCTATGGCTTCGGCTGCATCACAGGCTTCGTCCATGACGTGGAACTCGCTCTCGGTTGATAACAAACTCCGCAATCCACTACGGAACAGCTTGTTCCCGTCTGCGATCATTATCTGAGTTATTTGTTTGGCTCGTCCCAAGTCCATTGTTCCTGTCCTTAGCCTTATCGGCAGCGACAACGACGAACCTTAGGAGACTGAGGAGCGAGACGGGCGTTCCTCCCTAACCAATTCGTTTCAGCCTTCAGTTTTTCCTGATGCTCTTGATTTGAAGTGCCCAAGCGAAGTCTCAAGCAGCTTCACAATGTGCTCATCGCTGTTTTCTTTCGCCCGATCGAGCGCAGTGTGGCCCGTGCGATCTCTCAGCCCGGGGTTAGCACCTCGCTTCAGCAGCAACGCGACCGCGTCCGCCCGGCCTACGGAAGCCGCCAGCATTAAAGGAGTGGCACCTGACTCGCTTTCCTTCACATCGATCTTCGCCCCGCGGTCCAACAAAAGCTCAATTACGTCCGTGCTGCCGCCCAGGGCCGCGTCATGCAAAGGCGTTCCGCCGCTCAGGTTTAGCGCATTCACGTAAGCGCCTCGATCAAGCAGCAGCTGGACCATTTTGCCTTGACCCTTCAAAGCTGCGTCATGCAGATACGTGGAACCGCCGCCCGTCAGCTTTTTAATGTCAAGGCCGCCCTGGATCAAGATACTCGCAATCTCGGTCTGGCGACGCAAAGTTGCAGATTCCATCGCATGCTCGGCGGCTGCTTCGCATTCCTTGAGCCGCGCCGTGAGTCGCAGCAGCACGGCAACCGTGCTCGCGTTCTTGTACGCCAATGCAAGATCAAGCGGCGATTGTCCAAACCGGTCACGGCGAGTGGGGTCCGCCCCTGCAGCGAGCAATGGCTCGATCAGGCCGGCAAAGCCCTTCACGCAGGCTTCATGCAAGGGCCCGCGACCGTCGACCGAGCGCACTCGGTTGGGATTGGCTCCATGCTGGAGCAGCATGACCACAACCCTTGCCCGCCCATGTAGCACGGCCTCATCGAGGGCAGTTTTTTCTTTTGAGTCGAGGGCATCGATATCCGGATGGGCACTCAAGAGCAGTTCGACAATTTGCGGAGCACCATGCACCGCCGCGATGTGAAGAGCGATTTCGCCAGAATGATCCTGAACATCCAGGCGTGCACCAGCTCCGAGCAACAATTTCACGGTGGAAGAGGCGCCACTTAAGACGGCATAGGCGAGCGGCGTCGAGCCAGTCTCATTTTGCAATGCGTTCACATTCGCCCCGTGAGAGATAAGAAAGCTTGCGATCCCCACGTTGCCGGACCACGCAACTACGTGCAATGGGGCGCTGCCCACTCGGTCTCTTGCGTTTACGTCCGCTCCTGCTGCGACCAGTTGTTCGACCTGGTCCAGGCGCCCCGCGCGCACGGCTGCATTTAATGCCTCGGCTTGTGACAGCGACGAATTCGCGCTTCGGGAAACGACAGGCGGGGTGGATTGAGGAGCGAAGAAAAAGACGTTAGCCTGGATAGATTGCCCCGAGCCCAGATAGAGAAGTATGCCCATCGCGCAGGCAGACGGGGCCATTTCCAAAGCGTAGCACCGGCAACGCAGGGTTTTGCGGGGCGCGGCTGTGGGTAGTGGGGTCTCAGTGCGGAGGCGAAACAATATCGCTGTCCACTATGTTTTGCCTGATGCCCTGGTACTGCGCGTCGGCTTCTTCAAGCTGTCTTAGGCGTGTCTGCCATGTCCTATAGTCCGCAATGTGACCAGAAGCTAGCCACGCATCGCATGCTTCCACTTGCGCGCTCGGTTGTGGCACTGTACCTAGCCAAATTTTTTTTCGCAACAGCAAGGTAAATGGCGGGCTTCATCGTTAGCATATGCTCGCAAATTGCTGTGTTAGGCTGGCAAATATGTTGTCAATCGAGCCAAAAATGGCGCGTTGTTCTTGAACTAGGGCCTTGAGCACAGCTAGACGTTGGCCATTGAGCTGTGTGAAATGTACTTCACTCACCCCAGGGGTTTGCATAGCCGTAATCTTATTTTGCAGAAAGTGGTCTCAGCAACGGTCTACGGATCGGTGATCCCGGCTTCCATTGCTGACGTGATTAGGAATTCGAAGCCGTGAATAGCAAAAGGAAGAACGTCACCGAGCTATGGGTGACGCCCCTCGTACTTACTTCTCAGTTACGACAGACGCTTGGACGTGTGCGTCCAGCATCTTTTGAAACTCCGGCTTGGCGATCGCCCCAACCTTTTGGTCGACGACCTTGCCGCCTTTAAATAGCAGGAGCGTCGGGATGCCCCGAATTCCGTAACGGGCTGCGGTTTGTTGATTGGAATCGACGTCCAACTTACCGACCTTCACTTTCCCGGAGTAATCCGTCGCGACCTGGTCGACCGTGGGCCCCATTATCCGGCATGGGCCGCACCATTCCGCCCAGAAATCAACCAGGACGGGTACATCCGAATTGAGCACATCCTTGTCAAAATCAGCGTCCGTGAAAGTGAGTGTGTTGTTACCTGCCATATCCCCTCGCTGTGTTTGATGTTAATTTCCCGGAAATTGATTCATCCGGTTCTCCGGTCCAGATTTCACCAAGTCGCGATATCCCGATTTTTCTAGAACTTACGGCCGGGGTTGGCGGTAGAGGCGTATGTACTCGCGAGCCGCCACGTTCCAGGAAAAATCCCGCTGCATCGCGGTATCCATCATTTCGCTCCAGCGAGGCGTCCCATACACCTGAAGCGCGGCCCGAATGCAGTCGAGCAGTTCCTGCGAATTATCGCCTCGAAACTTGAATCCCGTATCGGCGTCCACCGTATCGTCCAATCCACCGGTCGCATGCACTACCGGCAATGTGCCGTACCGCATGCTGTAAATCTGGTTCAATCCGCAAGGCTCATAGCGGCTGGGCATCAGGAACATGTCAGAGCCCGCTTCAATCCGGTGGGCCAGCCCATCGTCATACCCGATCTTGACTGAGACACGGTCCGGGTAAGCGGAAGCGAACCAGCTAAAAAAATCCTCCAGACGCTTCTCGCCAGAGCCCAGCACCACAAGAGAAATGTCTTCAGCCGCGAGTTTATCGGGTATTTGCATCAGCAGGTCAAAACCTTTCTGCGCGGCAAATCGCGAAACAATGCCGATTACCGGCGAATCAAAACGATCGCCTGCTAAACCTACCTCGGCGAGCAACGCGCGTTTACAATCGCGCTTTCCTTCCGGATGCACTCTGTTGAAGTTCTTCGGAAGATTCGAATCGATGGCCGGATCCCAAGAGCTGTAATCCGCCCCATTCAGAATTCCCGTCAGAACATTGCTTCTCGTCCGGAGCAGCCCATCCAGGCCAAACCCGAAGGCGGGAGTTTGTATCTCCTGCGCATATCGCGGACTCACGGTCGTAAGAAAATCACTAAAGACCAGCCCTCCCTTGAGAAAGCTGATCTGGCCGAAGAACTCGAGCCCGTCAGGCCGGAACAGGCGATTGGGCAGTCCTAGATCCGCCAACGCCGTCGGCAGAAATAGCCCCTGATAGCCCAGGTTGTGGATTGTGAAAACGGTCTTGATTCCCAGATACGCGGGGTGATTGCGATACGTGTCTCGCAATAGCAGCGGAAGCAATCCGGACTGCCAGTCATGGCAGTGAATGATATCCGGGTTGAACAGATGCCTCGCCACTCCCAGAGCCGCATGACATAGCGCGGCGAAGCGCAGATGGTTATCCGGATACTCGCGCCCGCCTACGTCGTAAAATTCCTCCCGGTCGTACAGTTCCGGTATCCGCACAAAATAGTACGCGACCCCGTTTTCTACTTGCTCCAGAATGGTTGCGGAGGAGCCGTGAGTTCCCATGCCGAACTGCATCCGCTCATATACAGTTCGGGGGTTCGGGAGCACCACCCGCTTGTAGAGCGGCAGTACCACGGCGACTTTCTCGCCCTCCTCGACCAGCGCTCTGGGAAGCGCCCCAAGAACATCCGCGAGACCGCCCGTTTTGGCAAAGGGCGCCGCCTCGGAGGAGACCATGAGAATACTCGCCACGCATCGATTGTACTCAGGTCAATCTCCTCACCGCCCTTGAGTGCTGAACGAGCCTCTTCCGCCTGAGCTTTTCGTGTGACTAGGCTACACTGGACTGAAAATACTGCTGCATTCAAGGTCCTTTTTGAGTCGCCGCTCCACCCTCATCCTTTTTTCTGTTCTCCTGCCGCTCGCCAGCCTCAGTGCTGTCCATTCGCCCACATTCGCGGGCGCTAGCGCCGAGGTCCAAGCTCCTCAAAAGGATTCAGGAGAAAACGAGTTTGGCGTCAGTATCAGCCTGTTCTCCACCCTGGCAGCCATCAACGCCGCTGGCTACGACGCCGGGATCGACTCTTCCCTGAACGACCGTTTTAAGCTTCGCACCCAAGTTCGCGAAGAGCTTGCGAAACGTAACATCCCATGCCTTCCGGAATTGAAGGCCTTTTATAAGGCGCACAAGCCAGCTTCCGACACAGCCGACCTCAGCCAATACATGTCGTTTTCGCTGGTTGCCGCCGGCCCGCCTAACTTCGCGTTGCCCGCTACTGTGCCGCCGGACGTGGAGCCTCTGAAGGAATTGAGTCCGCTATTGGCGCGCTTCTACAAGGAAGCCGATCTTGAAAGTCTTTGGAATCGCTCACAGAAGGCCTATGTTGCGGCTATTTCGCAGTATCAGGACGCGGTAATCGCCGCACTGTTTGAGGCCAACGGCTATGTGCGCAATCCCTCCGGCTATCTGGGAAGACGCTTTCAGATCTACCTCGATCTGCTCGCCGAGCCTGACCAGGTTCAGGTGCGTAGCTATCGTGACGATTACTACGTCGTCATCACTCCTAGCAGCACGCCTGCGGTTGGCCAGATTCGAGACGCCTATCTCGCCTACCTGCTCGATCCTCTGACCTTCAAATACAGCGAAATTATCAAGGAAAAGAAGCCGCTCGAAAAATTCGCTCAGGATGCCCCCGCTCTCGATCTCGCGTACAAGGACGATTTTTCGTTGCTCGTGATGAAATGCCTCATCAAGGCCATTGACAGTCGTCTCATTCACGGAGGCCCGGAGAAACGGCAGACATTTGTCAATGGGGCCATGCGCCAGGGATTCATTCTGACGGCCGCCTTTGCCGACCTGCTTCCGGCGTACGAAAAGCAGGACGAGGCCCTCCGCCTCTACTATCCGGACCTGCTCTCGGCGATCGATCTCGGTAAAGAGCAAAAACGCCTGAAGCGCGTACAGTTCGTTGAAAGCGTGCCGCCCCGCGTGATCGCGCCACCCGCCCGGATGCAACTCGATCCGGCCGAGGAATCACTCCAATCAGCCGAAGGCCTTTACGATCAACGCGATTTCGAGAATGCCCGCAAAGTCTTTAAAAAGGTCTTCGAGCAAACTACCGACAAGGCTAAACAAGTCCGTGCTTACTACGGTTTAGCGCTAATCGATCTTCAAGAGAAACATTGGGACGAGGCACTCGATCTCTTTCAACGTACGGTCGACACTAACCCTAATTCCGCACCCGCCGCGTGGTCCCATTACTATCTCGGCCAGCTCGCGCTGAAATCCGGAGATTCGGATAAGGCCACGGCCCAGTTTAAGCTGGCCCTCGCAACCGAAGGCGTTTCGCCCAAGGCGCGCGCAGCTGCGGAAAGAGCGTTGCAGACCAATTCAGGAGAACAAAAGCAATGACATTTCGACGCATGGCCTACGCCACGGCCCTTTTCGCACTGGCCATTCCACTTCTCGCTCAACAACAGGCTCAGCAGCCGGCACAACAGCAGGCCGGACCCAAGCCCAAATCGCAGAAAGAATCGGACGCACTAAAAAAGGTCCTAACCGCCCAACAGGCAAAGGACTGGGACGGTGAGATCCTGGCCATCAACAACGTATTGGAAAACTTCGCCGATACCGAATATAAGCCTCTACTGCTTAGCATGGCCATGACTGCAGCGGAGCAGAAAAACGATTATCCGCAAACCGTCATTTACGGTGAGCGGGCAATCCAGGCCGATCCCAACAACATTCTCGGCACCGTGATGCTGGCTGAGGTTATCGCACAGCATACGCGCGAAAACGACCTTGATAAGGAACAGAGCCTGAAGAAGGCCGATGATTATGCGAACAAAGGTCTAGATCTCATCAAAAACTCTACTGCTCCGCCGGCCGGTGTCTCAGTCACCGCCGATCAATGGCCGCAGTATAAGAAAGACTTGTCGTCCCAAGCGCATGACGCTTTGGGTCAAACGGCCATGCTGCGCAAGAACTACCCGCAGGCCATCGAGCACTACAAGACGGCGCTTAGTGAAGCTGCCCATCCCGATCCTGCCACAATGGACCGTCTCGCAAAAGCATATCTCGACAGCAAGCAATATGACGACGCGATCGCGACTGCGGACAAAGTGCTGGCAATGAGCGATGCACAGCAGGTTGTGAAGCAATTCGCACAGCAACTGAAAGACCAGGCGACAAAGCTGAAATCGGCCAAGTAGGTCCGAAGGTTGGCCTAATGAAGCGGGTGGTCCGATGAAGCCTCCTCTCCCAGCGCTGGAAGAAAAGCTTGGATACCGCTTTCGGAATCAGGAATTGCTGGTGCGCGCTCTCACGCACCGCTCCTGGTTATCAGAGCGCGGGTCTCCCCTGCCTGAAAGCAGCGACAACGAGCAACTGGAATTTCTTGGCGATTCGATTTTAGGTTTTATAGCCAGTGAGTCCCTTTTCATGCGGCATCCGTCGCTCCGGGAAGGCGAACTCTCGCAGTGGAAGGCACATCTCGTGAGCGCAACCCATTTACACGATTGCGCAGCCGACCTGGAATTGGGTGATCACTTGCTGCTTGGCAAGGGAGAGGAACGGAATGGCGGACGTCAGCGAAAAACTCTCCTCGCGAATGCGCTTGAGGCGGTAATCGCCGCGGTGCACATGGACGGTGGAATCGATGCAGCCCGCGAGTTTATCGAGCAGCACGTGCTTGGTGCGCTGGAAAATCCGGAGGACGTCAATTCCATCGGCCTCCTCAATCACAAGAGTGTGCTCCATGAAAGGGCGCAAGCGCTCGGGTTGCCTCCCCCGCGCTACGACATCGTCGAGACAAGCGGGCCCGAGCATGCCAAAGTATTCACCATCGAAGCGAGGGTCGGAGAGAAGTTCAGTAGCCGCGGGATCGGATCGTCAAAAAAGGCCGCGAGCCAACACGCTGCTCAGCTTCTGCTGCAACAGATGAACTGCGAGAAGAAAGAAGAATCCACTACTTCGGCCGGCTGCTGCGCGGCTGATTGAGGATCTCCAGGATCTCTCTGAGTTCCCGTCTCAATTCCGAGTACAGTGCTGATGTACCGGAGAAGAGTTCGGCTTGCCCCCGTGCGGCGGCAGCTTTGGGGCTCTCTCGCTTTGGCTTCGTCTCAAGAACTTTACGGGCACCCTCGATTGTGAAGCGCTTCTCATAGAGTAATCGCTTGATCTCGAGGACCAACTCGACGTCCTTGCGCCGGTACAGGCGATGCCCGGTGCCAGATTTCTTCGGCCCCAACGTGCCGAACTCGGACTCCCAGAATCGCAGCACGTACGGCTTTATACCCGCCAGCTTGGCGACTTCGCCGATCCGAAAATACAGCTTGTTCGGAATTTCCGGATTCGCACTGCGCTTTGCAGCCAAATCTTCCATCAATGACCGATCTTAATTGTAGCGGAGTAAACGCCGCCCGTAGTAATTTTCGTACTGTTCAACCCCCATGCGCTTGACTCTCGGCATCCACCCTGTTACCGAGGCGCTCCGCGCCCGCCGTCCGCTCGACAGGGTCCTGATCGCCAAAGGAGTAGCGAGTCCACGCATCCAGGAGATCATCGAACTTTGCCGTACAAACTCCGTACCAGTGCGTTTCGAGACTCGCGAACTGCTCGACCGCGCCAGCAAAGGCGTTTCGCACCAGGGTGTCGTCGCTTTTGGCGCCGCCCATAGCTATGTCGCGTTGAAGGACGTTGTCGATAGCGCAAAGCTGATCGTAGTTCTTGATGGCGTGGAGGACCCTCACAATTTGGGAGCCATCATCCGGACCGCGCATGCCGCCGGTGCCAACGCTGTGGTTGTGCCCGAGCGCCGGGCTGCTCCTCTGACCGAGACGGTCTCGCGAGTGGCTGCGGGCGCGCTTGAATATGTGCCAGTCGTCCGCGTCACAAATGTCAGCCAGACGCTCGAACAGCTGAAAGAAAACAGCTTCTGGATCTACGGCCTCGACGAGCGTGGCGCCGAGATGTACGATCAGATCGAGTACGCCACGCCCACTGCAATCGTGTTAGGCGGCGAAGGGAAAGGCTTGCATGCGGGGGTTCAGAAGCACTGCGACGTTCTCGTCCGCATCCCTATGGCAGGCGCAGTCTCGTCGCTAAACGTTTCCGTCGCGGCAGGTGTCGTTCTGTTCGAGTGGCGACGCAGGCAACCGGCTTAGCGCTCCTACTGCGTCAACCCCAGCACCAAACACTCCATCACAATCCGGTCGTCCTTATATCCTTCTCGAAACTTCTTGTCCGTCTCATAAATCAGCGCGATTCCTTGCGCCAGACGCTCTTTCGTGAATGTATTCGCGGTTCCCACCACCTGCTCCGCCCGGTCGCGCCACATGCGCACGCCGATCTTCGCGAAAAAACTCAGGGCCTGAGGCACTGAACCAACGTGCGCCTCCTTGGCCGCAAGCGCCAGCCGGAACTGAGTGCTCAGGAACGTAAGCGCCAGGGGCAGATACTCGCCTTCGCGAATGAGGATATCCAGCGACTTCAATGCTGCCGTCCTGTCGCGTTTGCCAAGCGCATGGACCAACGCAAAAATCGTGCTCTGAGCAGCATTGGGGACAAGCGCGCGCAAGTCGTCCATCGTGACCGCACGCTCCAGCCCTACGAAGAGTGCTAGCTTTTCCACTTCCGCGGAAAGTCGAGCTGCATCGCCCCCAACGGCATCAAGCAGTCCCGCGAGTTCCGCCCCCCCGATTTTCAGCTGACGTTCCTTTGCCAGCTGCTGTGCTAGAAAACGGATCGATTCCGGAGTGAACTGGTGAAACTCGATCACCGCGGGAACAGACGAATAGAATTTCTGCACGCGCTCAAGCTTGGCCCGGTCATCGCCCGCGAAATCATAGCGGCTGCATTCAAAAACGAGCACCGTCCCGGGCGTAGGGGCCTTGAGGTACGCGGCGAGGGCCGACCCTCCCGATCTCTCTGCTTCATCCGCGTCGTCGCCGCTCGTCGTAAGCCTGCGCGGCAAGGCTAACTCCGCACTACAAATCCAAACCACCCGGTCGCTAGAGAAGAGCGAGAGCGATCGCGCATCATCCAGCGCTTCTGACAGCGCTGTATTTTCAAGATCGATTTGTGTCAGCCCTTCGGCACGCAAATCGCCGGGCAGCACACGATTCAGCAGCGCGTCTTTGCAAGCCCGACGTCCATAACTTTCCTGCCCCAAAAATAAATAAGCGGGACTCGGAGCCTGCTTCGCAATGCGCGCCAGAAACTGTTCCGGAGTCATGAAAATTTCAGAAATTCTCTAGAATGCCGCTCACGATCGTATGAGCGACGTCGCGACTCAAGCGCTCGAATGCCGGGTCGCTCTCGTCGAAAAATTGGTGTGGATCAACCGCTATATCATAATTCTGCGCGAAGGACAGGGCAGGTTGGGAATAAAGCACGCGGCCTGTTTTACGTTCCAGCAGAGTAATTGTGAGAGACACGATTACCCGGACGCTGGTCGCTTTGCCGGAAGTGGGATCAAACACCGCTGGCAGCGCTACGACGTTCGCAACGGTGCCGTTCAAGACGGCATCGGCCACGCTCGGGTTATCTTCGATGCGGAACCGCGAGCGGGCAATGAACTCTCGCCCGATATACCGCGCAAGCATGTCGCCCAGCCTATAACGGGTCGTTAGATTTCCAAATGTTGGTATCGAGATTGTCTCGATGCTCTTCGGCACCAGATCGGCTTTTCCGCCCACATGGTACCCGCATGAGATAAGTGATGCCGCCATTCCAGCCAATGAGAATAAGAGAGTGCGCCTTTTCACTGCAGCTCGGTCCCGAGCCCAGTAACAAGATCCGCCGCGGCGTCCGCAGTCAATCGTAAATTATCGCCCACAATCCAGAGCCAGGCAGCTCGCGCGTCGTTCCGGTCTACACGGATGTCGCCTGCCATTAAACCGCTCTGGCTGGCTGCTCCAACATTATTCGGCGCTTCCTCATCCTGACCCCGAACTTCGATCTGGGCCGAACCTAGCGCTTCGCCAAGCGCACTCGCTTGAATATCAGAATCGAACTCCACCCACAACGAAATGCTATAACCGTGAAACACCGGCGCTTGTATCAGGCGGAGAGAAGGCATTGGAACAGATACTTTGCGCTGACCGCCTAGCAGGGTAGCCAAATGCGTCTCCATGCGCTGTTCAGCCTCCGCCAGTTTGAACGGGGCATGTTCTCCGTACTGCGCCAACAAATTGAAGCTCAGCTGAGCGTCAAAAACTTCCTTATCCGGCGCCTTGAAAGCTAACAAACTGTTGGTTTGTTGATGAAGTTCAGAAATGCCTCGTTTGCCGCGCTCGCTCGCTGGTTCAAAAATCTGCGCTACGGCCCGCCGGATCTGTTTGTGATTCGCAAGACGCGTCAACACAAGCGCTAATGTGCTTGCTGCAGGATGCGCTATCACAAGCAGCCAGCTTGTTTTGAGATTCGGCTCCTCTAATAGAGGTGCAATGATGCGGGCGTCCGGTTCATGATCTAGATGCCCAACGCAGTCGATCAAAACTGGACGGCCGCCGGCGGCCTTCGCAAATCCGTACGCCTTCAAAGCGCCTTCGGATGAACCGGCAATCAGAACTGCGTGCTCGTTTGCCAGCGATTGTGCTTCTAATGGGTCGCGGTATATCGCTTCGCCATGTTCTTCGTCAAAATTCCCTTCGCTGCTCGCAGCATACGTCGTAATCACTGCGCCCGTTCCTCTGGTCTCTAACACCTCGCGCAATTCACGGCCGAGCAAGGTTTCGCCTCCTACCAGAGCTATTCTTGGCGTGCCCGTTTTGGAATACGTCTTAGCCAACTTGATGCTCCCGTAGCGGCGCTCTCGGACGCAATTTCTTGTGTCTTCGAATCAGCCCTCCAATTCGGAGCAAAATACCACTCAGCACATACGCAACCGCAAGTATCAGCAAGACGGGCTGAGACCAAGCCCAGATAATCGCAACGGCACCCACAATTAGAACTATCAGCGGTGAACGTGGCTTCGAGGAGCTGATCTGTTTGAAACTTGGGTACCGCCACGTGCTCACCATCATCAGCGCGACGAGACTCACTGCGATCAGCCACGCCACTGAGAATGCGAACGAACGTACCGGTGAGGCATCCATGTACACTGAGGCTGCAATAAACGCCGCGCCCGCGGGTATTGGCATTCCGACGAAGTACTTCCGGTCGGGACGGCCCGGATTCTTGGGTGCCGGGTTCGTCTGCACGTTAAACCGGGCAAGCCGGACTGCCCCGCATAGCAGATAAAAGAATGCCGCCACGTAGCCAATTCGAGTCACATGGCTGCCAAAACCTTGGATGGGAGAGATCACGAACAGCACTCCCCAGACAAACGCCAGCACCGCCGGAGCGATGCCGAAGGTGATCACATCGGCAAGCGAATCAAGCTCGCGCCCAAAATCGCTCGTCGTGTGCGTCATGCGAGCGACCCACCCGTCTATGCCGTCAAAAAAAACGGCAAATCCAATCGCCCGTGCCGCAATCGTGAAGTGTGGGTTGACACTGAAATCGCCGCCTTCCGCCTCGAACGCTCCCTCGAAGGCTTGCAGAATAGCGACAAAGCCCAGCAACATGTTCGCGCTCGTAAACAGAGTGGGTACAACGTAAGCGGCCCTTCGCGGCCGTTTCTCCAGCGCGCCGCTCATACCGTTTCCCGCTGTGCCGCGCGATTCGCCAGAACTGTCGTTCCTCCAGCAACCTTGTCGCCCACCCTGACCGTGGCCTCCCACTCTGGCCCGAACAAAACATCCACGCGAGAACCAAATTTGATATAGCCTATCCGTTCACCTTTGGCTACAGAATCCCCGGTACGTTTGTAACAGACAATGCGCCGGGCAATGAGCCCCGCAATTTGCCGGCAGACGACTCGCGTGCCTTCGCCCTCAACCACTAACGTATTCTGCTCGTTTTCCGAAGAAGCTGCCTCGTGACTCGCTACCAGGAATTTGCCCTCCTGATACTGGATATCGGTGATCTTTCCGGAAATCGGCGTTCGGTTGACATGCACGTCGAAGATATTCAGGAAAATGCTCACCCGAGTCTCCACATCACTCATCTTCCGGATGGAAACGACTTTTCCGTCCGCTGGTGATACCATCACATCGCCAGGTGGAGGCACCCGCTCCGGATCGCGAAAAAAATAAAGGCAAAACGCAGCCAAAACATAAAAAGGCACGCCCACCCAAGGGTTCAGAAAGTAGGAGAGAGCAAGCCCCACCAGCGTGAGACCGCAGGCGTAGTGGATGCCGTCGGGAACGATCCGCAAAATACTATGTTCTCAAAAGTGGTTACAACATCGACAACGACGACCTCTGCTGTCCGTTTCCAGCGAAATTCGATGGATCGAGCCAGCGCTCGAACCCCGCTCTGCGCACCGGCCATTCGCAGTCGAGCATTGAGAACCACGCCGTATCGCGATTTCGTCCCTTCGCGATCATGTGCTGGCGAAAGATGCCTTCGAACGTAAATCCGAGCCGCATAGCCGCCCGCCGCGACGCCTCATTCAGCGCGTTACACTTCCATTCGTAACGCCGGTACCCAAGGTCTTCGAAGACATATCGCGCCATCAGGTACATGGTTTCGGTTGCTCCGCGCGTCCGCTGCAACGCCCGCGTGTATAGAACGTTACCGACCTCAATCGACCGGTGCTCAGGCTCGATTCGCATCAATGCAACCTGCCCGACCGCACGGCCCGACGCATTATCGAGAATCGCAAAGGATAGCGGATCTTCTGAACCCGCCCTCGTAATCAGGTAGGCATCGAAGTCGTCGCGATTGAAAAAGGGGCCGGCAAAGAGATAGGCCCACAAGCCCGCGTTTTCCGTTCCCTGAGTGCCTTGCCAAAGCGCTTGTGCGTGACTTGCCGGATCGAGCGGCGCGACGGTAACATACTGCCCCTTGATTGTCGTGCGCTCCGGCCGTTTCGCCGGTGACGCATCCACTTCAGGCCCAACCGGCAAGCCGCTCACTCCGCTGCCCGTGCCTGCGTGACCAACTCCTTTGCATGAGCAAGCTCCGGACGATCCGAATGCGCCGCCTTCTCGCAGTTCTTCAGCAATTGCGCCGAGTACTCCGAAGCCCTCTCGCTGTGATGCCCCAACTCGGCCGCGCGCGCCGCGCCGTACAGCCCATTGAAGCGATTCGGGTCGGATTTCAAAGACTTTTCATACTCAACAAGCGCATCTTCCGATCGATTCATCTCCAAGAGCATGTCGGCCAGCATCTCACGGGCAGGCAAGTCCACTTCGCCCTTTCCCACCTCGTCCTGCCTCTCGGCAAGGGGCCGCAATAGTCCAAGTGCCTGCTCATTTTTTCCTTCTGCAAAAGCCAGCCAAGCTCGCGCCTCATCGCGCTTCGTCTGCATTCCTTTAGCAACGTAGGCGTGAGGACCCTTCTTCACGGCCTCTAGCATCGCGTCAAACTGCTTCACCGCAGCTCGTCCCTCGGCTACATCGCGTAAATATCCCGCTCCGACCGCCCGCGCCCAATATGTGATTGCCTGATGCATCGGCTCAGCGCCAGCAGGCGGCTGAAGCGCTTCCGCAACCTTCCACTGCCGCGTCTCGAGAGCATACGTCGCCGGGAACTGTGCCCGCGCGTAATTGAGATAGCCACTGAAGCCTTGATGCAAATCAGCGGTGCGCACCATCTCCGTTTCGGCGATAAGCGCTTTCGCCTTCCCGGCTTCCCCGGCTTGCAAATAAGCGTACTCCAGAAAATCCATTGCATGAAGTCGACCCGCACCACCTTGCAGGCCAAGCTTCTCCGCAGCCGCCTTCGACGCAAGATTCGATTGAATGTCTTCCTGCCACAGCCCGAGCCGCGTAAAAATATGCGAAGGCATGTGAAGAGCGTGCGACGAACCCGGAGCGATCTCCGCGTATCGCCGCGCGGCCGGCAAGCCTAGCGACGCCATTCTCGGGTTGTCGCAAGCGTGAATCAGATAATGTGCCACACCGGGATGATCAGGCTCCTTTTTCAGCACCTCATTGAGGATGGACACTGCCTTCTTCGGGTAAGCCAATTGAGTATCGTTCTCGGGCTCGGACGCCAGCAACGACAGTGCGTAGAACACTGCCGCCTCGTTGTCATCGGGATAATGCTGATAGACTTTCTCCATCCTCTCCGAGTAAGCAGCCGCGCGTTTGTCGTGGTCCACCTTGTCGTAGTCACGATAAAAAGTCGCGAGCGCTTCAATGTAATCCCGCTCCCGCTCGCTTTTTTCCCCGGTCATCTCCGCCTTCTGCACCAGATCCCATCCGTGCTTTAAATGGGCTTCGTCTGGACGATCCCATAACTGGTGATAGGAACTCATCGCCTCGCCCCAGTACGCCATCGCGCACCCCGGATCTTTCGCAGCGACTTTTTTGAACTGTCGTTCAGCTTCGTCGTACCAGAAGGAATGCAGCAGCGCCACGCCTCGCTCAAAGCTCGTTTGAACGCTCGCAGCGCACGACGTAGGAAAGGAGATCGTTCCCAGCTTTTCAACCGGTTCGGTGTGATGATGCGGCTCAACCTGATCGGCCCAAGCTGCAGATAACCCGAAAATGAAGGCAATGGCCAACAGCGAACTGTGCACTCGCATCACAGCTAATTATCTATCCGCTAGCACACAAATCAGGCCATATACTTTGGGGAAGCGATCGTTTCTCTCAATCCGATTCGGAAAATTCAATGAACTCGTGGCCCGACAGTCGTATCTTAGAGCTTCTCGGAATACAGCTACCAATTATTCAGGCGCCCATGGCGGGAGCAGTCCTCTCGGAAATCGTGATCGCCGTATCGGACGCAGGAGGTCTTGGCTCGCTCCCCTGCGCAATGCTAAGCCCCGACCAAATGCGAGCCGAGCTCACGATAATCCGGCAGCGAACATCGCGGCCAATAAACGTCAACTTCTTCTGCCATCACGCCCCGCAGCTCGATTCACGTCGCGAGACTGTCTGGAGACAGCGCCTAGCCAGCTATTACACGGAGCTTGGGCTCGATCCGGAAGCACCGCTCCCAACTTCCAGCCGCACGCCGTTCGACAGCGCCGCCTGTGATCTCGTACTCGAATTCAAGCCCGAGGTCGTCAGCTTCCACTTCGGCCTTCCTGCAGAGGATCTTCTAGCGCATGTCAGATCAACCGGTGCGAAAATCCTATCTTCCGCGACAACGGTGGACGAAGCGTGCTGGCTCGAAAGTGAGGGCTGTGATGCGATCATTGCGCAGGGCTATGAAGCGGGCGGCCATCGGGGCATGTTCCTCGATACCGACATTTCCACTCAGGTAGGCACCATTGCGCTCGTACCGCAGATCGTCGACGCAGTAAGAGTCCCGGTCATCGCCGCCGGGGGAATTGCGGATTCCCGCGGCATTGTAGCGGCGTTCGCGCTCGGGGCATCAGCCGTGCAGATCGGAACGGCGTATCTGTTCTGCCCGGAGGCAAAAATTAGCCCGGCTCACCGGCGCGCGCTCAGACAGGCAAAAGACAATCAGACCGTGCTCACGAATGTATTCACAGGCCGCCCCGCCCGCGGGATCATCAACCGAATTGTTCGTGAGGTTGGTCCTATGTCAGATCTCGCGCCTGAATTTCCCCTGGCGGCGCGTGCAGTTGCACCTCTGCGATCTACGTCCGAGGGCACCGGGTCGAACGACTTCATGGCGCTTTGGTCGGGCCAGGCTGCTCATCTCGCTCGAGAGCTCCCGGCTGGTGAGCTTACAAAGCAGCTCACCGCGGACACTCTAGCCAGGCTAAACTCACGATGATTGGCCATCCTCACAGCTCCGCTATCAGCATCGCCAGCAACGCCACTCTATCCGCAATCCGGTCGACCAGGATGCTCTCATTCACCGCATGAGCACCCTCACCAACCGCGCCCAGCCCATCGAGCGTCGGCACACCCAGCGCAGCGGTGAAGTTTCCGTCCGACCCTCCGCCCGTCGAAGACTCCTCTACATCAATTCCCAACTTGCTTCCCATCTTCTTCGCTTTTGCGAACAGCTTTGCTATCGCTCTCGCGCGCTCCATAGGAGGCCGGTTTAGGCTCCCCTCAATGCGAATTTTGCATCGCTTGTCCACCGGCCGCAGCGCCCGGAATTTTTTATCTAGCACTTCAGCATCTTTCAAACGCACGACTCGAATATCCACCTCGACGCGAGCCTGTGCAGCAACAACGTTGGTACGTGTCCCGCCGCTGATCACACCGGGATTCACAGTGATGCCGCGCTTCAGATCCGTGAACCCGGCGATCCTTTCAATCTGCCGTGCCGCTTCCAAAATCGCGCTCGCACCGTTGCTGAAATCAACACCCGCATGCGACGCCCTGCCTTCGATCGACACGGTGTAATTGCCGACTCCTTTGCGGGCCGTCTTGAGTTGGCCGGCCAAGCCCGTTCCCGGCTCGACCACCAGCACGTAATCGCTTTGTTTCGCTTCAGCTTCCGTAACGTGACGCGACGTCTCGCTGCCTACTTCTTCGTCTGAAACAATCAACAGCGCAACCCTGCGTGCGACCGCGACATCGATCTCTCGCAAAGCCCGAATCGCGTATATAAAGAATGCAAGTCCAGCCTTCATATCGAGCACGCCGGGTCCCCACAACCGGCCGTCATGCACACGCGCTGGCATGGTGTTCAGAGTTCCCAGGGGCCAGACCGTATCAGAATGCCCCAACCCTAGAATCTGTCCCTTCTTTTTGCGGCCCGGCAGGTTAAATTCCAGCCGTAGATGCTTGCCATACCGCTCGGACCGGATCGTCTGAGCGACGGCAATGTCCTTCGTCTTCTCCACCATCAGATCGACGAACCGGTTCACATCCGCTGGCGAATTGCTGGGCGATTCGCACTCCACCATCTCCTTAATTAACGCAATGATTTCTGCTTGTTTCTCAGTGGCATAGCGGGTAAAAGCATGCATCGGTTGTTATAATGCCATGCATTGATGGACGTTCAAGAAATCCGGGAGATCCTGCCGCACCGCTACCCGATGCTGCTCGTGGACCGGATACTGGACATCACGAGCGACTCCATTGTAGGCATCAAAAACGTAACCGCGAATGAACCTTTTTTCGTGGGCCACTTTCCAAATTTCCCCGTCATGCCCGGGGTTTTGATTATCGAAGCCATGGCTCAGGTCTCAGGCATACTCGTCGTCAAACTAGCCCCTCACACCCGTGGCAAAATCATGTTTCTTGCATCCATTGAGGATGCGAAATTCCGTAAGCCAGTCGTGCCTGGCGACCAGTTACGCATCGAAATGAAATTGATCCGCCTCAAAACCACAGTCGCGAAAATAAGGGGTGAAGCGACGGTCGATGGACAGGTGGTTGCTGAAGCCGGCCTGATGTGCAAGCTCACGGATCGCGCCTCCGAATCCGCGCCAGCTGTCGAGATGCCTGAGCATCAGATGGCCTGAGCTTCCGAGCTTCTCCACCGCCTCAGGGATGGCAATTCACCCGACCGCAATCATCGATCCACGCGCGTACATTTCTCCTGACGCAGAGATCGGACCTTATTGTATCGTCGGCAGCGACGTCGCTATAGGCCCGCGCACACGGTTGATGGCGCACGTCTACCTCGAAGGCAAGCTCGCGATCGGAGAAGATAACATCTTCTACCCGTATTCTTCTTGCGGCGTCGCGCCTCAAGACAAAAAATATAAAGGTGAGCCGTCCGAAACTCGAATCGGCAATGGAAATTCCATCCGGGAATTCGTCACCATTCACCGTGGCACTGAAGGCGGTGGCATGGTTACTTGCATCGGGGACAGCAATCTCCTCATGGCGTATGTCCACGTTGCGCATGACGTCTCGATTCAAAACAATGTCATTCTCGCTAATGGCGTGACCTTCGCCGGTCACGTCGTGGTCGACGATTACGCTAATATCGGCGGTCTGAGTGCTATCCATCAATTCTGCCGCATCGGCCGCCACGCCATGATCGGAAGCTACAGCGTCATCAAGCAGAACGTTCTCCCGTACTCAATAACCGCTTCGGATCACCCCGTAGAGGTCTATGGTGCCAATCGCATAGGTCTTGAGCGGCGCGGCTTTTCATCAGAAGCCATCGAAGCTCTCCAAAACGCGTTCCGTATCCTGACGCGGGCCGGTCTGAACACCTCGCAAGCTCTTATTCGCATAGAAGAGGAGATCCCGCAAACCCAGGAAGTTCGAGAGTTGCTGGAATTCATCCGTGGCTCACAACGCGGATTCGTCAAATAGGATTGCCGGATTGCGGAACAATTCAAACTCAGCGCTATGCCCCAACGTTATGCAATGATCGCTGGAAACGGGCGGTTTCCGCTTCTGGCGCTTCAGACTGCACAGCGGGAAGGGCATGAAATTGTGGTCATAGCGATTGAAAACGAAGCATCGCCTGACCTCGCGCAAGATGCTTCATCCCTGCATTGGATCAACATCGGCCAACTTGGCAAGCTCATCGAAATCCTGAAGCGCGAAGAAATCTCAGAAGTCATGATGGCAGGGCAAGTGAAACACGTCAGCATCTTCTCTTCCGTTACGCCCGACTGGCGTCTCTTCAAGTTGCTGATGTCGCTTAAAGAAAAAAACACCGCCTCCTTGATCGGTGGGATACAAAAAGTTCTACACGATGAAGGAATCGAGCTTGTCGATTCCACACGATTGCTCAAACCCTTCCTCGCTACCGAGGGCATCCTCACAAGACGAAAACCGGACAAAGCGGAGGAAGCCGATATCCGTTATGGTCGCCGCATAGCGTCGGCACTTGCGTCTGTGGACATCGGCCAGAGCGTTGCAATCAGCGAAAAGGCTTGCGTGGCGGTAGAAGCGATGGAAGGCACTGATTCCATGCTTCGCCGTGCTGCCTCACTCACGAACGGCAAGCCCTTGCGCCTCGTCAAGGCTTCGCGGGGACGCGCTCACCTGCTATTCGACGTGCCCGTTGCGGGCCTGACGACAATCGAAACAATGATCGAAACGCAAACCTCGGCTTTGGCTGTTGATGCAGGATGCACACTGTTGCTCGACCGGGAAGAGATGCTCAACCGGGCAAACGATGCGCGCATCACAATCATCGGCTACCCGCCTCAATGAGCGCGATTCGAGTTGCGGTAATTGGCGCAGGGAGCTTCGGCCGGCACCATGTTCGCGCCATCAGGCAGCTTCGACAGGCGGATCTCGTCGCCATCGTCGATCTCAACCTCAACAGAGCACATCAGCTTGCAGCCGAATATGGATCACGGGCATTCGGCGCAGCCAAAAAAGTATTGTCTGAAATTGACGCCGCGATTCTCGCGACACCGACTGTGACGCACGAGCAAATCGCCACGGAGTTGCTGCAAGCTGGAGTGGACGTCCTGGTCGAAAAGCCGATTGCCGATTCGTCCTCTGCAGGCGAACGCCTGGCCCGCCTTGCCGAGCAGCATGGCCGTATTCTGCAGGTCGGCCATCTCGAGCGATTCAATCCTGCCGTCATCGCTTTGGAGCGCGCCCTCACCACACCGCTTTTTTTCGAAGTCCATCGGCTGAGTACATTTAATACCCGTAGCCTCGACATCGACGTTGTGCTTGATCTTATGATTCACGACCTAGACATCGTCTTACACTTCGCTCGACAGATGCCCCAGGAAATCCGCGCCGCCGGAATCTCGGTTCTTTCATCGCGCGTCGATATCGCGAACGTTCGCCTTTCGTTTGCCTCCGGTTGCGTTGCCAATTTGACCGCCAGCCGCATCTCCACCGAGAAGATTCGCAAGCTCCGGCTGTTTCAGCCCGGCGAGTACATCTCGCTTGATTATCAACGCCAGGATGCCATCCGAGTGGCAGTTTGCAAAAACGAACCCAATCCGGCCCAGGGGGAGTTCGTTTGGCAAAACGCCCCCAGTATTGGCTTCGTTCCGCAATTTGACTTCGACCATCTCCCCGTCGAGCACGGCGAACCGCTGCAATTGGAGCTTGCATCGTTCTTTGCCGCGGTCCGGGATCGTTCGCGCCCCAGAATCGACGGCTTTCAGGCCGCCAACACCCTCCGTGTGGCCGAGGCAATTCTTGCTAAGATCAAGGAGCACGCACACTTAGTGGCCGAGACGCTTCATCCTTCCCGCTAAGCGTTCCTTTCAGTAGTATGGAGACCCACACGGTCGATCCTCAGGCTACCGAGCCCGAGCTAAATCTTCAGCTCGAGTGGCCGAACGAGCGCTCCGGCTTTCGCCGGAGGGCCATTTTGGCGTCGTCGCTGGCCGCGCACCTTCTTCTTTTCTTTGCCGCTGTTAAACTCCCGAGCTTCGTTCGGCGTACCGCGAGCGAGCGCACCGTCATCGTCAAACGCACGCTGCTGTATCTGCCTCCCGCTCTGCTTACCCAGAAGGCGCCAAATCGCAGGAAACCCGCCCAGCGAGTCGATTTAGCGGACCTGCTTGCGTCGCGCGCTTCAAAAGCCCGTACACCTGCCCCGGCACCCAGCCGCAAACGGTTCGAGTTGCCGAAGCAGGTAGCCCCGCAGGCTGTCGCGAAAGATGTTCCGCCCGCAATCGTGGCCGAGCCACCTAATGTCGGCGTAAGCGAAGCGCCTCCCCCTGCGCCGTCGGCCGCCCCTTCGCCCGAAAAGCCGTTTCAGGATGTTGGCCCCGCGCCGCAGCCGAACGCTCAACCTAAGCTCGCCACGCCCAAGTCGACCGTCCAAGCCGCTATTCAAGAGGCAACTCGCAACGCTCAGAACCGAGACTTGGTAATTACCGACGACAATTCATCTGAGCCGGCGCCCGGAACTCCAGGAGCCCTCGGACGCATGCCGGCCCAACATGCCGCGGTTGAGCTGCGGAGCGATCCTCAAGGTGCCGATTTCAAGCCCTATTTGGCGCGTATACTGGCGATTGTGCGGTCAAATTGGCGTACTGTGATTCCTGAAAGCGTGCGTATGGGAACCCGGCGCGGCCGCACGGTTTTGGAGTTCGCAATCAACCGCGATGGAAGTATCCCAAAGCTGGTCATTGCGGACCCTTCCGGCTCTGAACCTCTCGATCGCGCAGCTGTCGCGGGCCTGAGTATGTCAAACCCGCTCCCACCTTTGCCGAGCGATTACAAGGGTCTGCAGGTTCGTTTGGCGTTTTCGTTCAGCTACAACATGCCGGCTCAATGAATCCGCCGGAACCACCTCGAACCATCATTGGCATTCGCACCGCAATGTTGTTATACGCGTTGCTTCTGGTAGCCGCGTTAGCAACCCTGAAAGGAACCGCCCTCTATGTCGCACTGGTCATCGTGCTCGGAATAGCCGCCAAAACGTATCTACACCACTTGCGCGACCGAATAGAGTAAGCGCGGGATGCACAGGAAAGACCTGGCTCAAATGCACCAGCGGCGGTGTATTGCAACCGCAATGCAGGCGAATTACATTCGTGTTTTCTACCGATTACGGGACATAGCCGATGGCGAAACGCGTGCATTACATTTACCGTCGACACTAACGAGGGCGGTCATGAAAATGCTTACAAACAGAAAATTATTTCGGACTGCGGCCTGCTACATCACAACCGGTATATTCGCCGCATCAAGTCTGGTTTACGCGCAAGATTCATCGGCCCCTCCGCCCCCCGACAATCAACAGCAGAGTTCAGCGTCTACTGGCGGCTGGCGACGAGTGGACGATCCCCCTCCTCCTCAGGATCAGTCCGCGCCCGCTGCATCGGATCCAAACGCCGCTTCGAACCAAAACGATGGCACAGCGGATCCCAACCAGCCACCGCCAGCCGCCCCGCCGGACAATCAGCCGAATTACGACCAGCAGCAGCCAAATTATAGTCAGCAGCAGCCGGACAACAATCAGCCAACCCAAAATCCGCCGGACCAGAACGAGTCGAGCAGTCAAATACCGCCGCAGCTAACAATTCAGCAAGGCACTTTCATCACGGTTCGTATCAATCAGCCGCTTTCATCCGAGAGCAATCAAACCGGTGACGCATTTTCCGCGACACTGGTCGGGCCACTAGTCGTAGATGGCGTTGTCGTTGCAGAACCCGGACAGACGGTTGCCGGTCGTGTGACCGAGGCGAAAAAGGCAGGACGGGTAGAAGGAGTGGCGAGACTCGGCCTGCAGTTGACGGATTTGACGCTAGTTGATGGCCAGCAGGTCCCAATTCAATCGCAACTAATCAGCCGTAGTGGGCCGACCTCGGTTGGCAGGGATGCTGGCGCGATCGCCGGAACTACGGCCTTGGGCGCAGCAATCGGAGCCGGCGCAGATTGGGGACGCGGAGCCGCTATAGGGGCTGGCGCTGGTGCTGCTCTGGCGACCATCGGAGTCCTGGTAACGCGCGGTCACCCGAGCGTGATTTATCCCGAGCAAGTTCTGACATTCCGCATTGAAGCGCCAGTGACGATTTCAACTGAGCAATCGCCGCAAGCTTTCCATTTCGTGCAACCAAACGAGTACGATCAATCCTACAACCAACAGTCCCAACCCAGGCAAGAAGGCCGCGAGGTAGCTCCGCCCCCGCCGCCCTATTACGGTTCTTACTACGGATATCCCTATTACTACGGTTCTCCGTATCCCTACTATTACGGCTATCCGTACTACTGGGGACCGGGACTCTCGTTCTATTTCGGACCTGGCTACGGATGGGGTGGACACGGATATTATGGTCGAGGTTTCTACGGCCGCGGATACTATGGCGGTCGAGACTTCTACGGTGGTGGCGGATTTTACGGCGATCGCGGCTACGACGGTGGCCGTGGTTTCTACGGTAATCGCGGGTTTGAAGGCAGGGGCGGCGATCATGGATTTTCTCGCGGGGGCGGTCGCGGCTTCTCAGGCGGTAGTGCTCGTGGATTCTCTGGCGGCGGGGCTCGCGGATCTGCCGGGGGTGGCACCCACGGCGGTGGCGGAAGCCGGCGCTAGCCGAATCCATCCAAATTTGCAGTACTTCACGGGCTGAGAGGTCGTTTCTCTCAGCCCAACTTTTTTTGCGCTAAGCTTTCGCGAGTCGTGCTAACTAAAAGAGTGGGAATTCTCACCAATCGTCGTGAGTGGGTGGAGTCGCTCGCCGCAACTGCCACAATGGCCCGTATGGGTTCGGGAGCGCAGACGTACGCAGTTATTGGCGCCGGAACGTTCGGCGCGTGGACCGCTTATCATCTCAGGCGCGCTGGGCACAACGTCACTCTAATCGACGAATACGGACCGGCGAATAGCCGCGCCAGCTCCGGCGGCGAATCGCGAATCATACGCGCCTCATATGGCAAAGACGAAGTTTACACTCGAATGGCGATCCGCTCGCTTGCCCTTTGGGATGCCTTTTTTGCGCGAAGCGGGCGCAACCTGCTCCATCGGACGGGCGTGTTGTGGATGGCCAAGCAGGATAATGCGTATGCGAATGAAAGCCGCAACACACTCCGCAAACTCGGCGTAGAGTACGAGGATTTGTCTCACGCAGAACTGCACAAGCGGTATCCGCAAATTAGCGTCGATGAAAATGTAAACGCGATATTTGAGCCAGACAGCGGAGCCCTGATGGCACGGCGGGCCGTCGAGGCTGTGGTCGCGCAGTTTGCGCGCGATGGCGGTGTGTATCAGCACGCCGCTGTGCGAACGCCGGAAGGACACGGGAAGATTGCGCAAATTGCAACAACCGACAATAAATCCATTGCCGCCGACGCGTATGTTTTCGCTTGTGGGGCTTGGCTTGCGAAAGTTTTCCCGGATATTTTGCGACAACGCATTTTCCCAACGCGGCAGGAAGTGCTCTTCTTCGGAATTCCGGCCGGAGATCGCCGCTTCGAGCCGCCGCAGATGCCTGTGTGGATCGATTTCATCGATGATCGCGGAATGTATGGGTTCCCGGATCTCGAGGATCGTGGTTTCAAAGTTGCTTTCGACCGGCACGGCCCCGAAATCGATCCCGACACTGCTAACCGGTTCGTCAGCCCGGAGAAAATCGCTGCGGCTCGCGCCTATGTAGGGGAGCGCTTTCCTGCTCTCTCAAACGCGCCGGTTGTCGATTCGCGCGTGTGCCAATACGAAAACACCTCAAACGGGGATTTCGTTATCGACCGGCATCCCGCGTTTGAGAACGTGTGGATCGCGGGCGGAGGATCGGGGCACGGTTTCAAGCACGGACCGGCTGTTGGCGAATATGCAGCGGCGCGCGTGACTGGAGTTGCGGCTCCCGCCGTTGAACCCCGATTTTCGCTCGCCTCGAAAGGCACGGAACAGAACCGTGCCGTTTACTGATTCAGACTAAAACTGCAAGTGCAGACCAAACTGCATCTGGCGCATCGGGACCTGAGTATAGGTGATCTGTCCCGCACCGCCTTCATCGATAGTTGAGTTCGGCAACCCAAAATTTACGTGATTGAAAGCATTGAACGCGTCCGCACGCAGCTCAAGCCTCCAACGCTCGCTTGGTATCAGGTCCTTTGAGAGCGACAGATCGGTTACTGCCAACCGGGGACCTCGCAACGTACCTCGGCCCGCTGTGCCGTTTCGAAATGGCTGTTGCGGTTCCGTGAATGCGGCTGGGTTGAACCATAAACCGGCATTCGGGTTGCGCACGCTTGGATCACCGACAGTGTCGGCGCGTACGTTGTTGAAGTCTGCATTGAGAAGCGGATAATTAGAGACCGTTGGCGTGAACGGGAGACCGGACCCGAACGTATGCGCCCCGCTCAGGCGCCAGCCGCCGAAGACTGCGTCCGCAACAACATTATCGCCGAGATTCCAATGACGGTTGCGACCGAACGGAAGATCCCAATCATGTTCAAACGTCAGCATGTGGGTACGATCCCAAGACATCGGTCCGTAGCTGGCCCGGACATTGTAGTTGTCTGAAAATCCACCGGCATTTTCGGAGCTGCCCAGTACCTTGGACCACGTATAGGTAATGAGGAAGTCAAGCCCGCGCGAAAACTGCTTCTGTATTTTGGTTTGAAGCGCGTTGTAATTGGAGTTATCGCAATTGCAAACTTGACCGATAGTCTGCGTTAACCCAAACCGATTGAATGGCCGACGCGGATTGAAGTCGCCGGGACCCGGGATGGCCTGGTTCTCATTGAGAAAAAGAAACAAGTGCCGGCCCACGTTTCCGACATACGCAACTTCGAGCGCGGTGCTGGAAGTGATCCGGTGCTGAGCCGTAAAATTCCAAAAGTAGACCTGCGGAATTCGATAAGAGTTTAGAGGCGACGTGTAGTAATTAATCCCTATACCGTCCGGCAGGGGATAGCGGCCCGTATCGCTCACAGGCGGCTGTACCGGAGCCGGTGGACCCGCAAGCAGGTTGAAAGCGGGAGTGTAGGGGTTTGGCTGGGGCACGCTTTGTGGGTTCACTATCGGCGGGTTGTAATCGGCACCCTGCCCGAAAACCGATCCCATAGCCATGGGCGTAGAGCTAATTCCGAAACCCGCACGAACCACTGTTCGTGGAGCCGCCTGATAAGCAATCCCGATGCGAGGCGCGAAACCGAGATTGTATGCTTTAACACCTAAGTTCCGCGGAACATTTCCGATTCCCGCCGCGAGCACTTCGCCCGTGGTTGGGTCAAAGCTTCCAATACCACCCGGCTTCGCCGCTACTTGGGGCAGGTAATCTTCCCACCGAAGGCCATAGTTCACCGTCAGCTTGGGCGTCACGCGCCAGGAGTCTTGTGCAAAAGCGAATATTCTAGTCTGACGGATGCCGGGATAGAAGTTCGAACCGGTGTAGTAGCGGCCGAAGTTACTAGGCAGACCTAGCAGATACGAGCCCAGCCCCGACCCAGTTGAAACCTGTCCCCCTGCGAGCGTGTCGAGGAAAGCGTCCCCAGTGGTTGACTCGTTGAAGGAAATATCGCCCGAGCGATGAGAATCGCTGGGAATCCGCTGCTGCTGGGCGCGGCGAACATCGATGCCGAATTTAAGGGTGTGATTGCTCAGGATCTTCGTCCAGTTATTCACCCATTGGAAGTGATTCTCGGTTTCTTTCAGAGGACAATTGCACTGATTTACGCCGAGTGAATATCCAAAATGAAACTCGCCGTTGCCGGTAATGTTGAAAGCGGGCATACCGCTTGTCTCAACTGAACCTGTGTTCAGACCCGGTAAACCAGCATCTGTTGCCGGGGTAGTGCCAACATCATTTGGCTGCACGCGAATGCGATAGCGATAGAAGCCAAAACGCGCATCGGTGATAAGGGTTGGGCTGAACGTATGGTCAAGCCCGACAGCAAGACTTTGATTGCGGTCGATGGAGTCACCAGCAAAATTAAAAAACGCCGGGCCGCCGGCTTGATTTCCGAAGGCGGGTGGCGCCAAGTTATTGAAATCGGCCAGGGTGTAACGAGCAAACGCGTGCGTGGTGCCGCTCCAGTTGTAGTCGACACGTCCATCGTACTGGTTCGTGTCGAACTGCTGGACGCCGGAAGCGATGTAGTTATTGAAGATATCGCTGCCGAAATTAGGAAGCGGAAGCAGCGACAAGAGCTTACCCATAGGCGCCGCAACCGGAACGATGTTGACCTGACCGTTACGCGAGAACACCTGTCGGCCTGCCCCGGTGGCGGGGTCTCCCGTGCTGGGATCGAAAACCATGCCTGCGCGCGCCTGGACAATCGCGCCTTCAGTCGTTGTGACGGCGACAGGGTTAGCGCATGGACCCGCAGAGACAGAGCCATCGGCACAAATATAGTTGCCGAGCAGTGCCGTTAAATCGCCACTTCGTTCGGCTGCCGTGGGCACGGTCGTGATGAGAGAACCTCCATTTCGACGCCGGGTTCCCTGATAGTCGAAGAAGCCGAAAAGCATGTCCTTTATGACGGGCGCGCCTATTGAGCCGCCGAACTGATTCCAACGCAGCGGCGGGTTCAGAGAAGTGAAGGGATTGGCGGCATTCGTTAGGTTGTTCCGCAAGAATTCGAAAAGTGATCCATGCAACTGATTCGTGCCAGATTGGGTTGTCGCTTGGATCAGGGCGCCTGCTGCCGAGCCGAACTCCGCGTCGTAGTTGCTCGTACTGACTTTGAACTCCTGCAGCGAATCGATATTTGGATTCACTACTGCTATCCCCAAGATTGCGCTCTCATTCTCCGTGCCATCCAGCAGAAAGCCGTTCGCCGAGAAAAACAGTCCATTGACATTTACCTGAATGCCTTGCTGGGGATTCTCACTCGCGGCATGGGACCAGGAATTGGGCTGAGCCCCTGGAACGACAAGAAGCAGATTGGTGACGTTGCGATCGAACACTGGCAGTTGCTGAACCTCCTTACCGGTGAACGTGGTGGCGATTTCAGCGCGATCAGTGGTCAGGAGCGGACTCGCGTCGGTGACGTTAACCGTAGTCGCTACGTTGGCCGGCGCCAACGTGGCATCCAAGCGCGTCGTTGCGTTCACCTCGACGGTTGCATTTCCAGTAAAGACGCCCAGCCCGGGGCTCTCCACTTTCACCTGATAATGGCCCGCGAGCAGGTGGGTCTGCTGGTAGTTACCATCCCCGTTGCTCTGCGTGTGGTTGACGGTTCCGCGATCGAGATCCGTGATCGTCACATTGGCGTTCGGAAGCACGGCGCCCGACGCATCCTGAATGGTTCCGGTGATGTTACCCGAAACAGCTTGGGCGAAAACAGCCGATGTCGCGATGAATGCAAGCGTGGCGACAGCTAGCGCTGAAGAAATCTTTCTGAGCATCTGATTTTCCTTCTAAGGTCCTTGAGCCGCGATTTAAAACATCAGCTTGAGACTGAGCTGTATGGTGCGCGGGCTGTTTTGAGTAGCGTTGAGATCCCCGAAGTCACCGCAAGTGACGCATAACGGGAAGTCATTGAAATTCAGAGTGTCGTAGTTGTACTGAGCGTAGTTGAAAGCGTTCAGGAACTCGCCGCGCAACCAAGCCTGGAACCGCTCGCTACCGAAGTTTTTGGCGATTGAGAGATCCACATTGCGCCCAGCACGCTCGCGAAGCTGCGTCATGCGCTGCGGCGCGTTCCCGAGAGTCCAGGGCGTCGGCGGTGCTGTGTAGGCGGCCTCATTGATCCAGTGGTCGGGAGTTCGGTGCGACGGCACCGGGTTCCCCACCAAGTTCGGCAGCTGGTATCCCGGAAAACCGTAAGCACCGAGTGGGTTGTCGTAGCTCCAGAACACGCCCTCCTGAAGTGGTAAGCCGCTGTCCAGCCGAACGATGGTCGAAAGCTGCCAGTTTCCGAGCACTTCCTTCACTATTCCAGGAGCATTAGTTCCCCAGCGCTTGCCCCGGCCGTACGGCAGGTCGTACACCAGCGCTGTAGCAAAGCTATGCGGGACGTCATGCGTGCTGACGTTGTAATCGAGCATGGTGTTGTAGGAATCGCGCCATTGATTTCCAGTACCCCAGCCGATGAAGTCTTCCGGACCGTTATCCAACGCTTTCGACCACCGATACGTCATGAGAACGCTCAACCCGGCGCTGAAGCTGTGGTTGTACTTGACATTCAGGGCATTGTATGAAGACCTTGCGCCCGGCAAAGATCGATTCCAGCCCAAATAGGTAAATTCAGGATATGGACGTAGCAGCTGATTATACGCTATTGTTTCTTGCGACCCCAGCGGCGTGCTCGGGTCCAGAACGCCAAAGAACGGATTCGGCACTTCCTGGTCGAGCTGCGACTGTAGACCCAGGAACTGGCCGGGCAATTGGTTGGCGTTGATATTCGGATTGCCGTACAGCAGCTTGCGCCCGCGGTTGCCGGCATAGCCGACCTGAAACACCGAATGGGGGCTGAGCTGGTATTGAAGATCGAAGCTCCACTGCTCGCTGTAAGGTGTCGGGTGCTTCGCTTTCGGCCAGATCTGACCCTGGCCGTCGCCAACCAACGTAAGGGGGCCTTGTGAGCTACCTGTGGGCTCATTAATTCCGTTAGGGAACGGATTGCTGACCAGATTCAACGGAACGTAGCCGTTCTGGGATGTTGCGTTGTACTGCGTGGAGGAGCTAAATCCGAGGAACTGGCCCGGTTGGTCGAAGGTGATCATCGCTGAGGGCGGGAGGAAGAAGATACCCGCGCCGATGCGAGCAACCAGTCTGTCAGTGATCTTGAAAGCAATTCCGGCACGAGGCGCAAAATCGAGGTCATTCGGTGGCCAGGCGTAGCGGTCGTTGCCGTTAACACCCGCGTACTCGAAACCGCCGCGAACCGGTAACCCGACTAGAGAGCTAACAGGGTTAACGACCGTAGTATTGAAGTAAACGAGTCGGTTAATCCGTTCGGTCGCGGGGCGCTGGTTCTCGTATCGCACCCCAACATTTACGGTCAATCGCGGAGTCACCCGCCACTGGTCCTGGATATATGCACCGAATGTGTGCAGGCCCATAGCTGGGTCGATATTCGTGGACGTACCGCCGCCGCTCCCTGTCCCGAGCAACATGGAAGCGATCGCGTTGCCCGACACAAAGGATCCCGTGTTAGAGGCTATACACGGACCGCCGCTCGGATTGGCGTCACATGACGTTAGATCAGTTCCGAAGTTGAAAGCGGCGGAGCCCGTGTTAACTCCGTTGGCTTCCTGAGTATTGTTAATTCTCATGTCGTCGAAGTTGCCGCCGAATTTGACCGTGTGCTTCGAAAACTGCTTGGTGAGGTTCATCTGTACTGTATTCGAGTACCGAATGTACCTATTGAAGCCGCCACCGAATGTGACGCCCAGCGGTGAGTAATTCTCAACGTTGATGCCTGGCAGGATCGGCGCCTGAAACAGAGAGGGCGATAGTCCAATGGTCGACGCATCCGAGACGCCCAGGGTTATCGATGTCTGCGCCTCTCGCCAGCGGCTATAACTCGCAAACGAGTTGATTACCCAGGTAGGACTCGGGGTGATCGTATCATTCAGGACCACCTGGAACCCGTTACTTGAAAAGCTAGTTCCGCTATCTCCGCCGGTACAAAAGAAACAGGGGGAGTCTGTGTTTTGACGGAAGCGGTCCGACCAACGCACGAACAATCTGTGGTTCGAACTCTGTTCCCAATCCAGGCGGGCGTCGATCTTGTCGTTCGTGGTGTTGCCTGCTCCCTGCGCGATGAAGTTGTTGATCTGGTTGGGCCCTTCCCCAGGGCGGTTCGGCAGAGGATAGAGGCTCACCATCTTGGCGCCGACGGGATCAATTAGATTCGGGGGGATGACATTACCCGGAAACTGCTGACGTGTATAGGTTCCATCGGGAAGCGGCGTTGTCGCGAACGGGTTATAGATCAGGTTCGGGGTGCCGTCCGAATTCAAAGCTCCAGCAAAATTTCCGGCACGCTCCGCCTCAGTGGGGACCGTTTGCAGCCCACTGCTCTCGGTAGTCGGCTGGCGCAAGCCCTCATATCCGCCGAAGAAAAACAAATTGGCGCGCTTCAGAATAGGGCCGCCGATGTTCCCACCGAACTGATTCCGCTTGAATTGCCCTCTCGGCTGGTCGTACTTGTTATTGGCCCAGGAATTGGCGTTCAGTGCGGAATTCTGCAGATAATCGTAGACCTCTCCGTGGAATGTGTTCGAGCCCCCTTTCGTGATAAGCGTGACGATACCCGCTCCGGCTCGCTCGTACTGCGCGTCATACGTGTTCTCGATAATCTGCTGCTCTTGGACGGAATCTTGCAGGGGCGATACCATGAGACCTCCCCAATCCACCGCCGTCGAAGGCGCGCCGTCGATTAGGATCGATGCCTCACCCGTGCGGCCGCCATTCAACCCAAACATACTGGCATTCTGATCGAGCGTTCCGTTGGTTTGAGTCATGCCGGCGGGCCCTTGTGTCGTGCCCGCAACGGCAAAAACGAAATTCAACGGAGTTCGCGTGGCATTGGGCAGCGCGTTGATAAGTTGACTGTCCAATGTGGCGGAGGTATTTGCGGTTTCGGTATCCAAGAGGACTGCCGAGCCCGTTACTTCAACTCTTTGCTGCGTGTTTCCGAGCTCAAGCGAGATGTTGACGTGAGTCCCGGTGTTGGCCTGAAGGATAAGGTTCTGCTGCACGAAACTCTTGAAGCCAGCCGCTGTCGCGGTGATTTGGTAAGTTCCGGGTGAAAGGTTTGAGAACTGGTAAGAGCCATTCGCATCGGACGTCACCTGGCGAACGTCATCAGTTGCCATGTCCCGTAGCTCGATACTGACACCCTGAACCGCCGCCGCAGTCGGATCAGTAACCGTGCCTGCAATGGATGACGTAAACGACTGCGCTACGCAAAATTGAGCGAACGCGAGCGTCAAAATCGAAGCCGTAATTGGCAGAGTGCTGGCACACCGCTTCAATACGCTAAATCCTGTGTGGAGTAAACGCACAGACTTCCTCCTCAAAATTCCCCTAATCGCATTCGCGCGAGAGCGCGGAACGCCTTTTCCGTATCATACATCACGGTTCAAACGAGAGTTGAAATGAGGAAAGGGTTGATCAGACCCGCTCAAGGATGTTTGGCTTTTTCTGTTCCGCCCGCGAGTTCGAGCGTGTTCGCTCTCATCATGAAGATTTCGGGGTTATCGGGCAGAATGCGGGCCGCTTGATCCAACAACTGCAAAGCTTCGGGAAGCCGATGATTCCGGACGAGCAACAAAGTTGCCTGACGGTATAGCTCCGGACGCGTGGGAGCTTTGCCTAGTGCCTGGTTCACCGCCATCAGTGCGTCGGCGGTCCTACCTGCCGCGTCAAGCATTTGGGCTCGCGCAAGATAATAATCGCCGGTCCTCTGTGCTTCGGGTATCCGGTCCATGCGTTCTAGAGCCGCCTGCGCATTCGCCACGTGGAATGTAGCGAGTGCAAGATCGAGGGTCAAATCCGGCGATGGATTTGTCAGTGCAACAGCCTGTTCCAGGAATTCCTTTGCGACCGGGTACTGTCCGGCGGCTAGCAAGTCAGCGGCTGCGTCGGCGAGAACGGCGGCACTTGGCTTCAAAGCGATGATCTGGCGGGATACAGCCGCGGCCTGATCCATTTTGCCGTCCTCAAGGGACAACTTTAGGTACTGCACCTGCGCTTCCGCATTGTCCGGATTGCTGCGTACGGTCCTTTCCACGCCGGCGCGGTAGGCCGCATGCTGCTCCTCGGGAGAGAGGCTTAAAAATTCGACCAGCCCGGCAGAATGCGCAAAGTTCGATTTGTTCGGACCCAACTCGCGGACGCGCGCCATCACGGCGCTTGCCTGCTTTTGGTCGCCGGCTCTCGACAGAGCACGGCTGAAATGCATCAACGTCGTGAAGTCGTGCGGCGCGAGTTCGGCGGCCTTACGCAGGATTAGCAATGCGTCAGCGGGCCTGTCCAGCGCCAGGTAGGTTTCGCCCAAGCGATCCAAAATAGTGGCATTTTGCGGTTCACGCGCCGCAGCAAATTTGAGGTCGGGCAGCGCTGCTGCGGCATTGCCCTGGCGATAATTCAGAAGCGCACGGCCCACGTGCGCCGCGACAAAATCAGCTTTCAATTCGATCGCGCGATTGAAGTGGGCGAGAGCCTGGTTGGCATCCGTCGCGCTACTCACGACGCCCAACTCGTAGTGCCCGACAGGATCGTTAGGGTGCCTCCGGACAAACCACTCGATATCGGCGGTGCCGCTTCTTGCATTCACTCCAAGAGCAGTTTCGGCGAAGCCGCGTTCGCGCCTGCCGACATCGTCAATAGGTACGAGTTTCATGTACCGGTTCCACGCCTCGATCGAGTCGCCAAAATAGCCCATTTCGGCGGTGGTGTGCGCTAGCAGGAGTTGAACATCGGCGCGCTCGGGAGCCAGCTGAGCCGCCTGTGCCAACAGCTGAAGTGCAGTCTCTTTGTGGTTCAGGGCGATATTAACCGCGGACAGATCATACAAAACATCCACGTTTCTGGGCCGCTGCTCGAGCGCAGTCTCGAGAACCTTGCGGGCGCGCTCATTGTGGCCGGCGTGAGAGGCGGCGAGGCCCAGATTATAGAGCGCGTCGAAATCAGACGGAGCGGTTTCGAGCGTGCGGGAGAAGAACGTCTCTGCTTGGCCGTATTGCTTCGCCGATGCGAGTGCAACTCCTAGCAAGAAACTTAAGCGGGGATCACTCTGTGCCGCAGGAGAAATCTGCGCGAGGAGAGCATCCGCTTCTTTGTCCCGGTGCATTGCGTAGAGAGCCTGCATGCGCAGGATGCTTACGTCCGTACTCTGCCGGTCGGTTGGTGGAAGCTGATCGAGGTAATGCAAGGCCTCCGAACCAGATTTTCTCTCTAACGAAATGCGCGCCAACTGAACATGCGCGTTGACATGCGCCGGGTTGAGCGCGAGCACCTTCAGAAACACCCCTCGTGCTTCCGCGGGTTTGCCGCTGGCCAGCAAATGATTACCGTAGTTATTTAGCAGGCCGGGCGAGGGGTGAGGCAGGTTGATGGCGCGTCGATATATTTGGTCCGCCTTCGCATATTTTTTCTGGTTGTCGAGCACGACGCCGAGAACATCGAGAGCCTCTACATCATTTGGGCGGGCACGCAAGCCCGTCCTCAAGGTTTGTTCGGCTGACGAGAGATCACCGCGCTGGAGCGCCGCCACGGCATCGGCTACTGCATCGCTCTGCGCAATCAAAACACATCCGAAAAACACTGGCAGCAGTGAAAATTTGCACAGGCGCATGCAGACGTTCATTATCGCCGCGGCGCTATTATTGCGGCAGCGCTCCATTGTCGAGCCGGACACGCAACGGTATTGCGCCGATTGCCTGGCCGTTTGCTTGGGCCTTAATCGTAATCATCTGCCAACTGGTCGCTTTCGTTGCGGGCGTTTTCGCCTGTAGCTGAAGTGAATACTCGCCCCGCGGGTCGACAGAAAATGAGGCGGTCGTCATCAGCAGCTTCCACTCGCTGCTGGGCAAATCCACCGAGAGATTGACGTCGAGCCTGTGATCTGTTGGATTCTCGACCACAACCGGAATGGTCAAGGTACTTGAATAGCCCACCTCCACTTCGGGCGGCACGAGATTGGCCAAGTGCTCAATGCCGTGAGACTGCCAGAAGCTATGGTAAAAGCGCCAGGGCCCGCCAAGTTCAACGACGGGTTCCGAAAGTTTCTGCGCAACGAATCCAGGCGGTCCCTCGTACGAAATGCCATCGGGCACCACGCCTTCAAACATGTCGCCAGTGATGCTGGACTTCACGTGCGACTTGCCGAAGACTAATTGAACCGGCTCTTCAAAATAGTGCAGATCATTCTTCGCCAGCGCTGTCGTGGCCATTTGCCCGGTATCGCCCTGCGTCAGATGGAAGGCGCATTCTTCCGCCGCGAGACGCGCATAAGGAACGTGACGGGATGGAGAAATATCTTTGGCCGAATAGCTAGGACCCTTACCTGATAGAAAATCGGTGTGTGCAGCGTCGCTGAAGTAGTAGATCTTTTGCGCTTGCCAAGGACGGAGACCCTCGGTCAGATTGTTAATGTCTTCGCGATTGCGTGGCGGCGCGATTTGTTCCGGAAATACTGCAGGATTGGCAGCTAGATCAAAAGCTTCATTCGCGAGGACGCCCGCGGCTTGATGATCACCATGGTTCTCGCCCGCGACATAATCCGGCAACCACGTGGCAATGACGGAGGGCCGCGTTAAGCGAATCAGCCGCACCAAGCGGCCTAAAGAATCGCCATGATTCCACGTTTCGAGCGATCGCAATACGTCTTGCCCCGGCGTGTCCGGACCGTTGAGAAACCAAACATTCATCACTCCGAAATGTTCGAGTGCCCGCCGTCCTTCGATCTCGCGAATGGTGCCGAGCGCTGTTGCCTGCTCCTGGCCTTCCGCATTGCCGCCCTCATTGCCCCGCGTTCCGAAAACGACAGCCACGCGCTTTTTTTCATCGAATATGGCCCGAGCCATATAGGCGCCGATTTCGGTCTCGTCATCAGGATGAGCAACAACCACCAGAAGATCGGCCTTGAAACGTTCATCCGGTTTTGGATTGGAACGGTCCTCCGCAAACAAAAGCGTGGATATGCAGGCCACCAGACATAACAAATGAAATGGAATTCGCATGATGTATTTGAATAGATGAGATAATGCCGTTTCACGAGCAAATGAAACAGCGCGTTTTCGTAATAGTAACAGCGGCTTTACTGTTCGGCCTGGGTGCGTCCAGGCATTCTGGCAAATCTGGTAGAGATCGGCGGGAGTGGAGAGCTTACGGAGGTGGAACGGACAACATCCACTACTCAACGCTGAAGCAGATCGATCGCAAGAATGTTTCACAGCTAAAAGTTGCCTGGACTTTCGATAGCGGCGATGCATTTACGCAATCGGAGATGGAGTGCAACCCGATTGTAGTGGACGGCGTGCTGTTTGCTACAACGCCTAAGCTGCGCGTCATTGCGCTCGATGCCGCGACCGGCAAACTGAAATGGGCTTTCGATCCGAACCAGGGGCACCGGGTGATCGGCAAGATGAGAAACCGGGGCGTCACGTATTGGGATGGTGGCGCGGAACACCGGGGGCGTATCTTCGTCGCGGCGCGGCAGAATCTCTATGCTCTGGATGCAAGCACGGGTCAACCGGTACCCGAGTTCGGAGACAACGGCCACATTGATGTTCGTCGGGATCTCGGCCGTGACCCGAATCTCCAGTCCATTTCAGTCAGCACTCCGCCCGTAGTCTACAAGGATCTTTTGATCGTCGGCAGCATTGTCAGCGAGAGCCTGCCCGCTTCACCAGGAGATATTCGCGCTTACGAGCTCCGCACCGGAAAACTGCGTTGGTCGTTTCACACGATTCCGCATCCTGGAGAATTTGGTTACGACACTTGGCCGAAGAACGCTTGGCAGTACATCGGTGGCGCGAATAATTGGATGGGAATGAGCCTCGATGCCGAACGCGGCGTCGTGTACGCACCGACGGGTTCGGCGTCATTCGATTTCTATGGGGCCAATCGTCTGGGAGACGACCTATTCGCCAACTGCGAGATCGCTCTGAATGCAGAAACGGGCGAGCGCATCTGGCACTTCCAAACGGTCCGTCACGATATCTGGGATCGCGACTTACCGACTCCCCCCGTGCTCGTAACGCTCAAGCATAACGGACGTCGCGTAGATGCGCTCGCGCAGATCACGAAATCCGGTTATGTGTACGTCTTTGATCGCGATAACGGGAAGCCATTGTTTCCAGTTGAGTACCGCAAATACCCGGCCAGCGATATCGAAGGCGAAGTAGCTGCGGATACGCAGCCATTGCCAACAAAACCTCCGCCGTTTGCGCGGCAGATTCTTACCGAAGACATGCTGACCACTCGCACGCCTCAGGCGCACGAAGCGGTACTGAAACGCTTCAAGACCGTGAAGAGCGCGGGACAGTTTGTTCCGCTGAGCCGGCAGGGTACGGTCATTTTCCCGGGTCTCGATGGTGGCGGCGAGTGGGGCGGCCCGGCGTTTGACCCGGAGACTGGCTTACTCTACGTGAATTCCAACGAGATGGCATGGCTGCTGCGCCTTGGGCCTCACCAGCTCAGCGCAAACGCCCGCACTGGAAAAGAGCTTTACTTGGCTAACTGCTCGGGTTGCCATCGCGCGGACCTGAAGGGAACACCGCCGGAGTTTCCGTCTCTGTTAAACCTTTCGGAGAGGCTGAGTGAGATGGAAGTAGAAGCGATGATCCGTCAAGGCAGCAATCGCATGCCGGGCTTCCCACAGCTGCCATACGACGACATGCGCGCCATCCAGAGATACGTGCTATACGGCGAGAATGCGGCTGTTCAATCAAAGCCGGGCGCCCCATCCCCGATCGATCTGAAATTCGGAATCGATGGGTATAACAAATTTCTCGATCCGGAGGGCTATCCGGCCATTCAGGCACCTTGGGGGACGCTGAACGCCATCAACCTCAACACGGGGCAGATCGCGTGGAAGGTTCCTTTCGGTGAATATCCGGAACTAGCACAAAAGGGTTTGCGCACTACGGGCAGTGAGAATTACGGTGGGCCGATCGTCACCAAAAACGGCCTGCTGTTCATCGCAGCAACGGTATACGACAAGAAGATTCATGCATTTGACAAGGCGACAGGTAAGCTTCTATGGGAAGCGCCGCTGCCTTCCGCTGGCAACGCCACTCCCGCGCTGTACGAAGTAAACGGCAAAGAATACCTCGCCATAGCTTGTGGCGGCGGTAAGTCGAAAGATCCTTCCGGCGGCAGCTACGTAGCGTTTGCCTTGCCGGATTGATTGAACCTGAATAGAAAGATTTTCGCGGACTGCCCAGCGAAGATGTGTTGGAAATCCTACACAGCGACCCGGAACTTTTCTACGCCTCCCAACGTTTCCCACTTCGTCTTCGTCTAAAGCGCGAAAACGAGGGATATGGTGTGGGAGATCGGGTTGCCGCTCCAATTCGCCCATAGTTTGCCAGACAATCCGACCGACGCCGAGCTTGTGGAGAGTTGCAAGCGAGGCAACGTGCGCGCGTTTGAGCGGCTGTACGAACTGCATGCGGGGCGGATGAAGAGTCTTGCTTTCCACCTGCTGGGAAGCCGCGCCGATGCAGAAGATTCCGTGCAGGAGGCGTTTCTCAAGGTATATCGAGCAGTACGGGGGTTCGAAGGACAGTCCAGGCTTTCCACCTGGATTTACAGGATTCTGATCAACTGCTGCTATGACTCCATGCGCAAGCAGCAGCGATTGGCTGAAAAGCCAGCATGGGTCGAATTTGGAGCCGACAGTAAGCTACCGCTGAGAATTGCCCTCGAGCGGGCGCTGAGTTTGCTGAATGAAAGACAGCGCATTGTCTTTCTGATGTTCGAAGTGGAAGGCTTGAAGCACTCGGAAATAGCGGGAATTCTCGAAGTTCCCGAAGGCACCTCGCGAAGCTGGCTGTTCGAGGCCAAACGCGAGTTGAAACGCACGTTGATGGAGTCAAGCGCATGAAGTTCGAGTGTGGCGATCTGGAGCGAGCTCTGGCGATTTCCGAGCTGATGCCGGAAGCTCGAGAACATCTGAAGCTTTGCCCAGCGTGCCGCCGCGAGTACCGGGTATGGAACGACTTATCGGCCGCCGCAAAAGAACTGCATGAAGATTGGGACACACCGGCGCTATGGCCGAACATAAAAAAGGCTATTGAAGCCGAGCCCAAACCGAAGCCGAAGCCCGTCTGGTGGAGGGAATGGAAGACATTGGCAGTGGCGGCAACGGTGTTGATGGGAGTAGTGTTGTTGAGCCGGCCCTGGCAATGGATGTCTTCACCATCGCCGCACACAGACACGCAGCTGGCAGCTCCGCTTTCTTCGAGCAGTGATTTCCTGACTGAGCAAGCCTTGAGTGAAGTGGAAAGAAGTGAGACAGCTTACCGCCAATCGATTGAGAAACTCTCTCAAATCGCAGAGCCAAGGCTGAAACATTCGGCTTCAGCTGTGGCAGTGAACTGCAGAGAAAAACTGTTAACTCTTGATTCAGCCATCGCCGAAACCCGCACGAATCTTGCGCAAAACCGGTTCAATGTCCATCTCCAGAGGGCGTTAGCTGACTTGTACCGCGAGAAGAAGCAGACACTCGAGGAGTTACTTACTCGTGATCAGAAGAATTAGTTTCTTATTCATTGGACTGGCCTTCGTTTCGCATGCCTTTGCTCGCGAAGAATATACCCGTGCGTTCGATAAAACGCTTGCATTGCGAAGTGGGCAACGGATTTCGCTTGAACACAAGTTGGGGGATATAGTCATTCGTACGCATCCTCAGCAGGAGGTAGTCATTCACGCGGATATTCGCGTCTCGGCATCCGGTACGAACCAGGCAAAGCAGTTTGCGGATCGCCTGGAGATTTTAATCGAACCCTCGGCATCGGAGCTTTCGATTCGCACGCGGTACCCGGCGACGCCGAGTTCGTTCTTCGGCCGCAACGTTTCGTATAGCGTTCGGTATGAGATCACAATCCCCGAAACCGCACCTCTCCAAGTTCGCAATTCATTCGGCGCGGTATCGATAACTGGCGTAAAAGCTAACAGTGATATCACGACATCTCACGGGGCGCTTGAATTTCACGATGGTCGCGGCGCGCAGCGGCTGGAAGACTCATTTGCCAGTATCAAGGTTGCTAATAACGTGGGTGATGTAACCGTGCAAGCTAGTAACGGGAGCGTGGACGTTTCCGATATAGCGGGCGCAGTGAGCGTACGAGACCGGTTCGCGAGCGTCACAGCGGCCCGAGTCTCAAAAGGGTTGACGGTTACAAATAGCAATGGGGCGGTTCAAGTCACAGATTCAGGTGGGACCGGCAAAATCAGGAATTCATTTGGAGGTGTGACGGTGCGCAGCTTTCATGGAGATCTCATTGTGAATAACGCGAACGGCAAAGTGGAGGCGACAAATGTGCAAGGGCCAGCCGAGCTGAACACAAGCTTCGGCGGAGTGGGATTCTCTGATATTGGCGGCCAATTATCCATCAGAACCAGCAACTCGAGCGTAAACGGTGAAAAAGTGGGCGGACCTGTCACCATTCAAACGTCGTTCGGCTCAGTGACGGCCAGCGACATTCAGCGCGGGGTTCGCATTCAGTCGAATAACGGCAATATCTCGATTGCAAAGACCCGTGGGGAATGTAACGCCAAAACCAGCTTCGGCACGGTACAAGCGACCGACATCGGAGGGCACTTAGTAGTGGAAAATTCGAATGGTGCTGTGAAAGCGTCGAACACGCAAGGAGCCCACGTCATTACTAGTTTCGGCCCTGTAATTCTAGACCGTATCTCGGGTCCCATACAGGTTGAGAATCAGAATGGAGCAGTCGAAGCGACCAGTTCAGCACACGGTGGCTGCCAACCGATTATCATCCACACCTCATTTTCTACCTTGCGTGTTCGCCTAAATGCCGGTGCCAGTTACCGTGTGGCAGCCAGGACATCGTTTGGCAAGATCCGCACTGATTTCCCGTTAAACGTCTCTAGATCGATATCGAGTGACGAGTTGAATGGGACCATTGGCGGCGGCCATTGCGAGCTGAGGCTCACCGACACCAACGGTGCGATCGAAATTCTGAAGCCCTGATAGCAATGAGTGCATCCGTCGGGTGAGTGATAGCGAGCCTAGAATGTTCGCAAACGAACACCATCTGAGAAAGCACGAAACCTCAAGTGATTGAAAGTGCTGTAACAGAAGAGCACGGGAACGGTGGCAACGCAGTTGCATGCCTATAACGGTAATTAGATCCACAGTTATGATTGTTGATGCTGCCGAACGTTCGGGGACCGATGTGCATAAGGTGCTCGTAATAGATGATCAGGCCGACATTCGGGAAGCGCTACGACTGCTCCTGAAGCGCGCGGGCTACGTGATTCAAATGGCGGAATCGCCTAACGACGCCCTCGCGGCAGCGGCTTTCTGCGACCATGACCTGATCGTCATGGACATGAATTATACGTCCGACACCACGTCCGGCCGTGAGGGACTCGATCTGCTTGAACGTCTCCATGCGCAACGGCGTGATGTGCCGATCATCGCGATGACAGGATGGAGCACAATCGAACTCGCTGTTGAAGCCATGCAACGCGGAGCTTGCGATTTCATTCCGAAACCGTGGGATAGTCATCAAATGCTTGCCGTGCTCGAGAAGCACCTGAATGGTCGCGGTGACCGCCGCTCCGGTTCATCAAAGGATGCGGAACTTACGATTGCCCGTAACGTGCAGCGGCGACTCCTGCCGCAGCCCCATCTCAGTGCCTGCGGGCTTGAGTGCGAGTGTGTCTCACTGCCCGCCGGAGACATCGGCGGAGATCTCTATGATTTCTTCGAAGTCGATTCCTGCGGCGTTGCTTTTTTGCTCGGAGATGTTTCTGGCAAGGGAATCGGAGCAGCCCTGCTGGTGGCGAACTTGCAAGCCTCCATTCGGAGCCAACAAGAGCTCGCGCGTTCCCCAGTCAAGCTACTCGAGCGCGTGAACCGATTGTTCTTTCAGTCCACTCGTCCTGAACACTATGCAACATTGTTCTTCGGGGTGTATGAAGCCGACATCCGAACCATTCGGTATGTGAACTGCGGACATCCTTCCCCGGTGCTGCTGCGTGCTGATGGCGAATTCGAACTTCTAGATGCGACGGCAACTGTGCTGGGTGCATTCAACGGCTCCGTCTTTGCAGAGCGTGCCGTTTCCCTAAAGCAAGGCGATCGACTCGTGCTGTTTTCCGACGGCTTGACGGAGGCTAGGCTCGATCAGCCAGACGAAGATTGGGTTCTTGACAGCATTCGTAGCCTCGACCGGAAGCACTCTAAGGATCTGGCCGGTGTGCTTGCCGCAGCCGCCAGTTCAACTCGTGAGCAAGCTGACGACATCACTGTAATGGACATCCGCGTTGTGTAGTCGCTGGTTCACAGCCGCAGTAGGTGTTTACGGATCAGAAGGTAATTCGGCCCACCAATTGAAGGTTTCTGGGCTGAGTAACGGTACCCTGCCAGGCTCCAAAACTGGAATCGGAGGGGTCGTTATTGAACGGAATACAATCGCCGAATGCCGTACCATCGCAGGTAAAGTAGTGATTATTGAAGACGTTGAAAGCTTCCCCGCGTATCTCAAGAGCGACACGCTCTGTAATGCTGATCTTCTTCGAAAGCGACAAGTTGGTATCCCTATAGGGAGTTCCTCTGACGCCGCTCACCCGGGGACCGACACCGAGATAATTCCCGTTCGCGAAAAGTGACGCCGGCTCGAAAGCGGCTGCATTGTAGGCCGGTTTATTTACATCCAAACTACCCCAGGATTGGGCTAACACGTCAGCTCCCGGCAGAATTCCGGGAATGCACTGCGCTTGCAATTGCGAGGGAACGCCGCAAACGTTTGAGTTGCGGAAGTATAACGGCATACCCGAAACCAGCTTGATGCTTGTGGAAAGCGTCCACCCTCCAACGAGATAGTCAAGGAACGAGGAATTGTTTACCCAGCGTTTTCCTTTGCCGAAAGGAAGGTCGTAAACGCCCAGTAGTGAGAAAGTGTGAGTCACGTCATCAGGCGAGAGGGACTTATTGCGACCGCCCTGGAAGGGGTTGATCACCCCGCCGATAGCGCCGTAATTTGCCGTGGCCTGAGTGGTGGAAGAAGCGTCGGTAAGGAGCTTCGCAAAGGTGTAATTCGCGCCCAAGTATAACCCGTTCGAAAACGACTTTTCGATCTTCGCCTGGAAAGAATTGTATTCGGAGGTGCCTTCATTTTCGTTCAGACCGGTGAGCCCGCCGCAAAATTGCGGGTACGCCACAAGGGCTTGGGCCACAGTCGGTTCACAGGTGCCGACACTGTTCAGAGTCTCCACCCAACCGGCGTAGGGTACGTTTACGCCGTACAGCGATGTCTGTCCAGGTTGGAAAACGGTGTTCAGTTGGGTCGATCCCAGGGAGGATAAGAGCGAGGGATTGATGTAATTGAGCGGTTGCAACTGGGAGGGCAGGTGAGTGCCCTTACTGCCAACATAGGCGACGCTGCCAACACTGCTGTTGCCGAACTTGCGTTCAATCGTAAAATTCCACTGCTGGGTGTTCGAGAGGTGGTTGGCGTACTTAGGACGGTAAGTCGGTCCATTGGTGCCATTGTCGGCGGTTGCGCTGATGTCCGGCGCCGTTGAGTAGGCCGGGAAACCATTATCCATATAAAAAGCCGGTTGGTAGCCGCTGAAGGAATCGCTAAAGGAGATTTGCGGATTGAAGCCGTCGAGCGACATGCCACCATTCCAACTAGGGTAAAAAGCCTGGGTATAAAACACGCCATAGCCGGCCCGGACGACAGTGTTGTCGTTCACCTTATAGGCCACGCCTAAGCGCGGCGCGAAGGCGCCGTTCCAAGGATCTTCGGGGTAGCGGACGCCAGCGCTGGCCGGCCCCCATTTGTTGCCGGCGAACGCAAGGCGGCCGGGCCGATTGCCCGCGCCGGGGTTCGGACCGAAATCGAAGAAAGATAGATGGTCGCCGGTCTCAAAAGCAGGCGAATATCTGTCCCAGCGAAGCCCGTAATTGACGGTCAGCTTAGATGAGATTTTCCATGTATCGCCAATATGTAGCGAATAGGCGCGCTGTTCCGGGCCGTATTTAGAAACGTTCCAAACCTGAAGATTGCCGTAGTCAACGGCACCTACCAGCAGACTGGCGAATGCGTCACCGCTGGAAACGCCAGGCAACCCTGTATTCGCGGCCGTGAAGTTCAGCGTACCGGACTGATTGCCGTTTTGCCGGAAGACTTGCTGCAGATGGCGGAATTCGCCGCCAAATTTCAGAGTATGTGCGCCATGCACCCAGGTAAACAGCTCATTGGCGATGTACGATGGCCGCGTAGTCTTGTTCAGGTGAGGGGGACCATCGGTGTTGCCCCAAGCCGCAAAATTTTGAATCCCGTTGCCGCTAAAGTTAGCTCTGGGAGAAGCGTTATAGGCGACGGCGTTCGGGATCTTTGGAAGGTCGTCAGGGTTTTGGCCCGGCACCGACCCGTAGCCCTCGTTGCGGTTCAGGTAGCCGACCGCGAAGTGGCTCAACAGCGTCGGCGTGAAGATATGGTCCCAGTTGAAGCGGTTCACCCAGGCATCCTGTGGATCTGTTGGGTTTGTCGTACAGAGCTGTACAGGGAGCGCGCATTGGTCGTTGGGTGGGATCTTTTCCCGCCAGATTGTCAGAAAGAAGTGGTCCTTTTCGCCCCAGTAATGATCAATCTTGTAGAGGAAGAGATCTGTATTGGCCAGAATACTGTCGGGAACAGGGTTTGACAGGTAATTACTGTATGGGCCCGGGCTAGTAGGCGTAGGAAGATATTGCATCCACTGCAGGGCCAGTGGGCTCTGTTCGGACAGGGGGATGCGATTCCCTGGATATTGCATGCGGGTGATAACGCCGTTGGAAATTGTCTCCGTCTTTGGATCGTAGATCGGAACACCCAGATCGGAGAAGTCACCAGTACGCTCCTGCAGGGAAGGAATCGACACAACCGGGCGGGTATTTCCTCCCAGGCTGCGTAAGTACTCTTGATCGTGGAAGAAGTAGGTCTTGTGTTTAGCTCCCCAAATAAACGGCAGAAACGGAAGCTTGACGGGACCGCCGATAAAACCGCCGAACTCATTGTCGCTATCCTTGGGGCGCGCATCGCCGGCCGGCCGCTGGTTCGTGAACTGCAGCGCATTCAGATTTTTATTACGGAAGTACTCAAAGCCACCGCCGTGGAATTGGTCGGTTCCGCTTCTCGTGGTTACGATGATCTCGCCGCCCGTGGTCGTGCCGTACTCGGGCTCATAGCTCGAGGTGAGTACCCGCACCTCGCTCACCATATCGGGCGTGGTGGGAAAGTCGAAGAATGAGACCATGCCGCTTTGCGACATGGTGCCTTCCTGCATGCTGACTCCATCCATCACGGCTTCGTCGCCCATTTTTAGGCCGCCGTTGATGCGGGCGTTGAAAGCCTGGGGACTGGTACCAGTATTGACGCCGGGAAGAAACGAAATGAATTGGACGGCGTTACGCGGTGTTCCGCCCGAGACAAGCAGCGGCAACTGATTGACAATCTGAGGCGGGACGCCTTCTTGCTGAGCACCGTTGTCATAGTTAAGCTGGGCGGCGTCAGCCCTGACTTCTATTTTCGTCGCCGCATCGCCGACTTCCAGACCGGCATCGATGCGGGCAGCCTGATTCGCGAGGAGCTGAATCTGGTGCTGAACGTACGTGCGAAAACCGCTCGCTGAGATGCTCAGGTCATAAGACCCGGGCGCGAGATTTGGAAACGCGTAGCGGCCTTCACCGTCTGTTTGTACAGTTTGGTTAAGTTGCCTCTCGGCGGCAGAAATAGTCACCGAAGCTTGTGGAATAACAGCACCCGAAGTATCGGTAACTTGGCCTCCCAAACTCGCGTTTTGACTTTGGCCAAAGGCGGATGCCGCGAGCAGTATCCCCATCATCACTGCTCCAAAATACTTCCCCGCAGAACTGCGCATGTCCCCTCCTCGCATTCCGGAATCCTCGACGGAACATAAGGACCCCCGTTGGGGGACCAACATATCACAACTGTCAAGCAGATCATCAAAAAACAAGCCACTTCCGGGCTGGGTCTAACATAGAACTCGTAGGGTTGTGAAGCTTTTAGTCGCCTTTCTTTGCGCCGTCATTTACTTAGGAGCCAAGGGCTCCGACCTCACACAAGCATTGCTCCCGATTCAGGAGGCGATTCAGGCCGGCGATCTGACGAAAGCATCGCGCTTAATCGATAACTCACTCCAGCGGTACCCGAACGAGGGAGGCCTCTTGAATCTGAGGGGCATTTTGCATGCCCGCCGTAACGAGATGTCGCAGGCCCGCAACGACTTTGCGGAGGCGGTTCGCTTAGCACCGAGCTTATTGCCAGCGTGGCAGAACCTGGCACGAGCGTGCCAGCTCGAATCAGACCAGGACACTTCAGCCGTCTCCTGCGCCGTAGACTCATGGCAACACGTTCTGCGCTCAAAACCGGGCGACGTGGAGGCTCATCACTCACTTGCCCTGCTCTACGAGCGGCGAGGGGATTTTGCCGAGTCGATGAGTGAGATCGAAAAACTCCCGCCGGAGGAGGGCTCGCGTACAGCGAGTTTGGCGTTGCGGTGCGTCGATCTTGCCGCGCTCGGCGAAATCGTGGACGCAAAGAAGGCAGCGTCTCGTTTGGCATCGCGTGCAGACTTCTCGGAATCGGATCTAGATGGCCTGGAAGTTGGCTTGGCCTCGCCACAGTCGGCACCCGTGGTGGTGATTCTTGTTGAAGCGTTGGACACCCGTCACGCCGCATCCGTCACGAGCCTTCGGAGGCTTGCCGTGGCGTATGAGCAGTTGAAGCACCCCTCCGAAGCTCGGAAAACGCTCGAGCGCGTCGCTATACTCGACCCAAAGAATACGGCTCACCTTTTGGAGCTCGCCCGCTTGGCAGATGCAAGCAAGGATTACGAGGGAGCCCTAGGCTACCTGGCGCATGCGCGCGATCTGGCGCCAGACAATCCCCGCATACATTTCTTGTTCGCGATGATCGCTGTCGAGATGAATCTGCCGATCGAGGCCCGCAGATCGCTAGAACGAGCGCTGGCTCTCGATCCCGAGAATCCGGGCTACAACTACGCCATGGGCGCTGTCATTTTGAATACCCACGATGCAGCTACCGCGTTAAGTTATTTTCGAAAGTTCGTCAAGGCTAATCCGGCGGACTCGAGAGGTCACTACGCGCTGGGAATTTCCTACTTCGCTTCGGGAGATTACGCCAAGGCGAAGGAGGAGATGAAACGGGTGGCAAACGATCCAAAAGTCGGCGGGGGAGCGGAATATTTTCTGGGCCGCATGGCACGATTGGATGGTGAAGTGGATAAAGCCGCCCAGCACCTGCACAAGTCGATCGAGCTGGTGCCAACTTTTTCTGAATCGCATACTGAGCTGGCGCGGATTTGCATGCTGGAAGGCAATCTCGGCAAAGCTCGGTCTGAACTGGATCGCGCGCTGCAACTGGACCCTCGCAGCTTTCAGGGAAACAACGAATTGCTGGTGCTATACAGGCGGACGCATGATCCTCGAGCGGAGAAGCAAGCCGAATTTTTAAAGCAGCTTGACGAGGACCGATCGAAGCGCGCTGAACTCATGCTCCGCACCATTGAGGTCAGGCCATAACCGATGTGCGACGTGCGATTTGTCTTTCGTCTCGTCGTGCAGATTGCCTCCTGCTTGCTGGCGGTGAGTACCGCGCTGGCCCAAAACGATGACATTTTCGAGCGGGTCCGGCGCGCTCTGGCAGCATCGGGCGAGGGGGAACTGGCCTCAGCGGCGCTGGCCAAGAAAAACTTCGCGCAAGTGGAGGAGATGCTTGCCCGATCGAAAGCCTCCACTGAGGCGGGGCGAGCCGAACTTTTATCGTTACAGGGTGTGGTCAGATTCTTGGACGGGAAAATGAGTGCAGCGGCGGAGGCGTTTTCTGAGGCTGCCAAAATCGCTCCTCTGAACGAAAATGACATCTTCACACTTTCGATGGCGTTCGTCAACTTAGGAGACGACACGCATGCGCGCGTCCTGCTTGATGATCTCGCTCGAAAGCATCCAGAGCGCGCGATTTATGTCTATTGGCTTGGCCGGCTCGATTATCATCAGCGACGGTATAAAGAAGCCGTTGCAAAACTGGAACAAGCGTCGGAACTCGATCCGGAGTCTGCACGCGTCTGGGACAGTCTCGGTTTGGCTTTTGATATGCAGGGCCAACTGGACCAAGCGCTCGGCGCGTTTGAGAAGGCGGTGAGCTTGAACCGCGGCCAAACGCATCCTTCGTCCTGGCCACCCCATGACCTCGGTTATCTGCTGCTAAGAATGGACCAGCGAAAAGCCGCAGAGTCGGCATTGCGTGAGTCGCTTCGGTACGATCCGAAGTTGGCGCAAGCGCACTATCATCTAGGCCGAACACTCGAAAAGGAAGGGAAAGAAACGGAAGCCGTTGCCGAATATCTAAGTGCGGTTTCGGGCAATGCGGAAGGCTCCGACGCCTGCTACTCATTGGGTATGCTGTACCGCAAATTACATCGGGACGCGGAAGCTCGTGCTATGTTCGCCGAGTACAAAAGGCGCAAGCAAGCCGTCGCAAGTTCAGAATTACCGCGCTCAGAGGTACGCCAGTGACAAGGCGGCAATTCCTCTGGGGAGGAATGGCTTTGGGCATAGCGGCGCCACTGAATCTCGGCTCGACCCCCGAAGTGCTTCCGTGGTTTCAAGAAATTCCGCCTTCTGCAAGCGGAATCGAGTGGAGGCATGACAACGCGATGTCCGACAATCGCTACCTGCCCGAGACGCTCGGCCCCGGCTGTGCGTTTCTGGATTTCGACAATGACGGCTGGATGGATATTTACTTGGTAAATAGTGGGCCGTGCGATTTTTGGAAGCCATCGAAACCTATCCGGAATGCGCTTTACAAGAACAATCGCAACGGCACGTTCACGGATGTTACTGAGAAAGCGGGCGTTACGGGCGACACGTTCGGCATGGGCGTGGCGGTGGGCGATTTCGATAATGACGGCTGGCCGGACATATTTGTTAGCTCGTACGGCCGCTGCATTCTTTACAAAAACAATCACGACGGTACGTTTACTGATGTAACAGATAAGGCCGGGCTGGCAACGCCAGGTTGGACGACCAGTGCGGTGTGGTTCGATTACGACAACGACGGACGGCTCGACCTCTTCATTTGCAGCTTCGTCGATTACGGGGCAACGCACAAACTTGAGTGCGGCGACAACAAGCTCGGCAGGCATTACTATTGCATCCCACGCATCTTCAAGGGAACAGCAAGCTTTTTGTATCACAACAATGGCGATGGGACGTTCACGGAAGTGAGCAAGGGAACAGACATTGCGAAATCATTGGGAAAGGGCCTAGGCGTCGTAGCTACCGATATCAATAATGACGGCCGTATGGATCTCTTCGTCGCGAATGATACGGTGCAGAATTTCTTATTCGTCAACCGCGGACCCGATAAGAACGGCAAATGGCAATTCGAAGAGGCTGCACTACAGGCCGAGGTTGGGTTCAGTGACAATGGTCAGGCTCGCTCAGGGATGGGTGTGGATGCAGCGGACTTGAACAATGATGGCTGGCAGGATTTGTTCGTTGCGAATGTTGACCAGGAAATGTACTCCGTCTATCAGAACACCAAGAACGAAAGTTTTCGCGACGTGGCGCACATCAATGGCATCGCGCAGGCGACACGGCTGATGAGTGGCTGGGGTTTGAAATATTTCGATTACGACAATGACGGCTACATTGATTTGATTCTTGCTAACGGACACCCCGACGACATGATCGAGAGCTATTCGCAGCAGGTCCATTACAAGGAGCCGCTGCTGCTGTTCCATCAGGGGCCGGACGGCAAGCTGAGTAATGTGAGTGAGCAGGCGGGGCCGGTTTTTCAGAAGCTGTTTGCTGCGCGTGGACTCGCAGTCGGAGACTACAATAACGACGGCGCGGTCGACGTACTAATCGCGAATAACGGTGGCCTACCCGTGTTACTTCGGAACAACGCGGTGAAAGGCAATAACTGGTTGGGCCTGAAACTCGAGGGCATCACGTGCAATCGTGATTCGATCGGGACGAAGATTATCTGGACGGCAAACGGCAAGACAAGCCGCCGTTTGAAGAATAACGGCGGGAGCTATCTTTCTTCGCACGATCCCCGTGAGATTTTGGGCTTAGGTTCCAGCGCCAACTTAGACGAGTTAGAAATCCAGTGGGCCGCACCGAGTAAGCAAGTGGACAGATTCACGAACTTAGAAGTAAATCGCTATATCCACATCGTGGAAGGAAAAGGCATCGCGAACGCATCAGCCGCACTCACATCCAATTTGTAATCTCCTGTAGTGTGAGTGCGCGTGGAGCGCACTCCTTGAACTCTTCGCAAGTCCACAGCACATGGGAAGCCCCTCGGCATCAAAGAGACCGACAATCCGCTCTACCAACTGCCTCGGCCGGAAGTGCGCTGCGCGTCTTCGCCCGTGGTGTTTTGAACCTCCTACCCTGATCAAACCGAAGAACCCAAATCGCCACCCAAGCAATGCCCCTGCCTTGTGTTGTTCAATTGCCCAGTACTGCTACTCCGCTGCGGGCAATAGAGCCATGTGCCGAATTAGCGCAGAATGAGAATCGCAATCGGACAGTAGCTCCCCTTCGGCGGCGAAGCTGTGAGCCTTCACATTTTTTGGTTTGGCTGCGGCTGCTTGCGATAGCGCCGTGGTTCGGGTCACCCCAACCTCAAGTGTCCTGTCCGGAAGCGTGCATTCGGGTAGGCTTACTCTCTCGCCGATTCAGTATCGGGACGGCAAAAAGTGGAGGATTCGAGGTGCGACGACCATTTATCTTGTTACTTTGCGCGGCCAACATAGTGATCCAAGGTGCGATCTCGGGGCAAACGCCTAAAGCTAACAGCAGCCTGGTTTGCGAAACTTCGAACCAGTTTGCAGTTCGCTACGCCGAGCAAGGCCGCTCTCAAGAGGCTGAATCGCTGCTATTTCGAGATCTCCAGGAGCTGGAAAGAAAGCGGTCCGGAGCTGAGTGTGTGGGGCTCGTTCTGAACAACCTTGCCGCGATTATGCTGTCTTCAGGAAAGCTCGCTAAAGCCGAAATCCTTGCTGAACGGTCCGTAGATATTTTAGAGAAGAGTTACTCCCGAAAAGATCCAGTTCTCTTGCGCCCGCTCCAGATCCTTTCGGCCGCGCGATTCGAACAGGGAAAGATCGGGAAAGCTCGAGAAGCCTTCCAGAAGATGCGGGAAATCCCCTCAGCGCGACTGGAAGATCAAGCGCTGGTTCACGGCATTGCAGCGGCTCTATTGCAGGCCGAAGGTAGGCTGAAGGAAGCCGAATCAGAGTATCTCGTGACGATTAGCGCTTGGGAGGGGGCCGGGCGTGGCAATACGGCGAGTGCGGGAACGGTAGTCAGTCAACTCGGGTCCCTCTACATCGAGGAGCACCGATTTGAGGAAGCCCAGCGATTACTAGACCGTGCTTGGGCACTTTTCACTTCAGCTGAGGATACAGTAGCGATGGACAGGATCAAGCTCCTTAACAATCGAGCTACGCTTCACGCGAGGCAGGGTCAATGGCGGGAAGCAGGAGAAGACCTGCGTGTTTGCATCTTGATGGTCGATCGCGAGGCGCATGTGGATCCAGTGGCGGTTGCAACGCTTCTGTCCAACTATGCAGCCACGCTTCGGAAGAATCATCGAAAAGGCGAAGCTCGATCGATCGAGGTACGCGCCGCCGCCCTCCGCGGCCATACAGCAACGAACATGCTCGTCGATGTGACCGAACTGATTGCGGAATCGAAGCTCTACAAGAAGTGACGCTGACCAGCGCCCATCCCGTCATCGGGCGCAACAGAAGCCGGTCGGGCAACACCGGATCGAGCCGGCCCAACGCTTGAACAGCGATCTTATCATCCGCGCAAAATACCGACCGTGCTGGGTGGATGCATGTGATTGGGCAGTAAACCGTCGAAGCGCAAGCTTATTTTCAGGCGAATCACATCAATCCTGAAGGGCAAAGCGGTTTGCGGCTTGCCGGTGTACAATCATGAATCACGAATCGTCCTGAGGAAGTGTAGTGTTGTGCCCAGCTTGAGTGCACAGTGCCCGGAGGCGCTCGGAACTTAGACGAGGGGATTAGCTGAAAGGTAATAATGACTCCTTCAAGGCGAAAATTCCTGAAGAACGCGGCAGCTACCGCGACGTTTGCTTCTGTCCCGGCTGCCGCGAAAGCGGCCGAATCGCGGGACGGTGTGGTGTACCCGGACCACCTAATTTGTCACTTTGACTCTTTGCCTGGCGATAAAGCATTGAAGATATACGCGCCGGCAGCGGAAGGCGAGCGCCGCTTCCTGATTCAATCGGAGTCGAGTAAGGTGCTGTTCGTTGCTAGTGCCATTAAGACCTTTGTACTTTGCGAGGCCTTGCGCCAGGCAGACTCTCCCGATATTGTGCACGCCATTGAG
>JBPCLH010000052.1:0-1325 GCA_051003475.1 Bryobacteraceae bacterium | reverse complement strand
CGTCTGGTTCGACCATGCAAGCAGCGGGCTGGTTGGGAAAGGCGGACCGCTGCAGGGTTTTGAGATTGCCGGGGACGATCACCATTTCACTCCGGCGAACGCACGGATTGACGGCCATAGTGTGCTGGTCTCAAGCGGCCAGGTAAGTGCGCCGAAGTACGTGCGTTACGGGTGGGCAAACGCGCCCGTGGTGAGCCTGTTCAACGGAGCGGGCTTGCCAGCCTCGCCGTTTACATCTGAAGAAAAGATTTCGACTCCGTAGTGTCACGTGGGGGACTCGGCCCATTCCAGACTACTTGCTCACCATAATGTGAAGAGCTCTGTACGAGGTTGCCTCTTCCCCAGGAACTGTCGTTTGGTGTGGCTGCAGTGAGAACGGTTGTGTTGCAAATAGGCGCGGATGATCTGTTAGGGTGAATCTCGATGGTTAGCGGGCGAGCATCACTGTTCCGTGGGCGACATTTTGCGGATGAGATCATCGTGCTCTGTGTTCGCTGGTACTTGCGTTACTCCCTCAGCTATCGCGATCTGACGGAGATAATGTGGGAGCGGAACCTCTCAATAGATCCATCTACGATCTGGAGATGGGTACAGCGTTACGCGCCGGAATTGAATGAGCGAATTCGCCGAGAGCTGAAGCCGACCAACGGTTCGTGGCGAACGGATGAGACGTATGTACGAGTGGCCGGGCGCTGGACCTATTTATATAGAGCCGTTGATTCGATCGGCGCAACCATTGACTTCTTGCTTTCCGAGACTCGCGATCTGAGTAGCGCTCGGCGCTTCTTCCAGAAGGCGCTTGCCGCTCCCGGGCATCCTCGGCCGCGTGTAATCAATGTGGATGGAAATCCTTCCTACCCGACCGTTATCGAGGAGCTTAAACAAGAGCGTGCGCTTGGCAGAAGGTGCCGCTGTCGAGTCGTTCCTTATCTCAATAACATCGTCGAGCAGGATCACCGCTCGATTAAGCGACGGGTCAACGCTAGTCTGGGATTCCGTTCCTTTGATGGAGCACAACGCACGATTCAAGGCTACGAAGCAATGCACATGATTCGCAAAGGTCAGATTCGGTGGTTGTCAAAGGGCAATATCGCCGCTCAAGTCCGGTTCATCAACGTCATCTTCGGCCTCGGTGCTGCTTAGCTACACGCACAACTCGCAAGCCCTTCGTTCTCTCGCTGATATTTGCAACACTTCCTCTCTGACAGCAGCTACGGTTTTCGACCCGGGCGCTCCGCTCATCAAGCAGTAACACAGGTGCAGAAGTATATCGCCGAAGGTTACGGCTGGTGCGTCGATGTTGACTTTGAGAAATTTTTCGATCG
>JBPCLH010000051.1:0-8563 GCA_051003475.1 Bryobacteraceae bacterium | reverse complement strand
GCCCTGGACCCCATCCCGGCTCACAAAAAGGCCGAAATGATTCACATCCACTTTGCAGAACTTGACAAGCACAACTCGCGCGTTCGAGTTACCGAGCCGATGTTCAAAGGCGGACGAGTTGGAAGAGCTGCAATCGGAGGTCCGGCTTCTTCTTTACAGAAGGCGGAACCGCCGCCACAAAATCTACTTCACAATCCGCGAGTACGCGCTGGCGACCTCAATGCACTACTGGAATGCCAAGAAGCAGGGGGAATGCTCCAGACTAGTGCTAATTATGGCTAGTGCTGGACGTTCCTTGCGAAATTTGCCGATATACGTTCATAGCTCGCCATGCACGCGCCGGAAAAGTGTCAACCGCTATTCTTCGGACCACAGTTGCGTTCAGACCCAAGTCATTCGTATTTCGCACCTTTGAAGCGCCCGTAAGCTAGAGCCAGCGTGGGCAAAAGCCGGAAATTGAGAGCCGTAGAAGTTACAAGGCCGCCTAGATCCCGATTGCCATGGCTCTTGAATTTCGCGTCCGGGCGCTACTAGCCTGTTTTCATCAAGTGTTCTACGGCGGCGCTAAACTGTCACTTCGCCATTGACAGCTGCATGGCTGATTACGGCGGCATTTGTCGAGACAAATTTTCTGCGTGCCTCTAGCGTTTGCTAAATCGTTCTTTGAATATCCATACATCTAGAAGGGAGCAACGTACTTTTGCTGGGCTCTTCTAATACGTACTGCCGCACAATCTGCCGAGGAGTTCCTGAAAGCAGCAGACCTGAATAGGCACTTTTTCTCGCTTTTTGAATGCCTGCACGCCCACCACGTCGAGACCGAGTACGAGGCGTGCCTTGTCCACCTGGCAGCCGGAAAATCGTGATCCAGTGGCGCGAGAAAGAGGAGCGCCACTTTTGCGGAACACACACCCGTATCGTCGAACGTGGACGGATTATGCGATCGTCAGGATTAGGACTTGGCCGGAGAGATCGAATCCAGTATTACGGTGTTTCCGGACACCTTACCCGTAATCGTTACGCTCTGCCCGGCGTATTTGTCGAGCTCGGTGCTTTTACCCCTGAGCGTATAGACTTTCCCATTACTGACGAGGGCGTAATCAGAACCTTGTTTTACGCACTCACGAGTGCACTTTGCCGCGTTGGCATCCCTCATCATGTGCTGCGCACCGCACATGGTGTCGCTCACGGTCCCGGTCAACATTTGGCTCGATTGTGAAAAGAGGTTGCCGCCATTGAGCATGAGCAGCCCGAATATAATAACGATTCTCAGACGCATTAAGTATTCTCCTTAGATGTTTTGAACAACAGATTGATCATCAACAGTCGGAATCTCCGGGGAGAGTTGCCCGTGGCGCAGAGCACGCTCCTTCATCGCCAGGAAAAATACAGGCACCAAAATCAGTACATGAATGGTGGAGGTAATCATGCCTCCAACAATTGGAGCCGCAATCGGCTTCATCACATCCGAACCGATGCCGGACTCCCACAGGATCGGTATAAGGCTGGCCAAAACGGCTGTGACGGTCATGAGCTTGGGGCGGAGTCGTCGAACGGCGCCGTCGGTGACCGCCGCCTCAATATCCGCATTCGTTAACGGGCCGCCGGCATGCAGACGCTGGTCTAGGGCTTCATGCAGATAAACGACCATCACAACGCCGGTTTCGACGGCAATTCCAAAGAGAGCGATGTATCCGACCCAGACGGCCACGCTGAAGTTGTATCCGAGAAACCACTGTAAGAGCAGGCCACCTGTCAGGGCATAGATCGTAGGAAAGATGAGAATTAGCGCCTCCGCAACCGAATGAAAGACTAGATAGAGCAACACGAAGATCACGAAAAACACGACTGGCAGGATCAGCTTCAAACGCTCCTTTGCCCGCAACTCAAATTCGTATTCGCCAGACCATTGAAAGGAGTAGTTGGCCGGGACCTGGAGCTTTTCTTGAACGCGTTTTGTTGCCTCCGTTACGAAGCCGCCGTAATTGGTGTCCTTAAGATCGATATAGACGTAGCCTGTGAGTGCACCATCCTCATCGCGAATCATGGCCGGACCGCGTGAGAAGGAGACGTGCGCGACTTGTCCCAGTGGGATTTGGGCGCCCGATGGTGTAGCAACCAGCACGTCGCGCATCACTTCTACGTTGCCGCGGAAATCCCGCAGATAACGCACGTTGATCGGGTATCGCTCGCGGCCCTCGATGTTCTCAGCGATATTCTGTCCGCCAATCCCCGACGCAACGGCTGCCTGAATGTCAGCCACAGTCAGGCCGTATCGTGCCGCCTCAGCCCGGTCAGGCTCGACATTGACGTAGAAGCCTTGCGAAACCCGCTCCGAAAACACCGATCGCACCTGCGGCATTGTCGAAAGCACATTTTGAATCTTCGAGGCGAGCTGTTCGATGCCATCTACATTCGGCCCCTGCACCTTCAATCCCAACGGAGTCTTAATGCCAGTCAACTCCATGTCCAAGCGATTCTCCACAGGCATCGTCCAGGTGTTCGAAAGACCCGGAAACTGAAGCTTTTGATCCATCTCTTGAATCAGCTTTTCGTAGGTCATTCCCGCGGGCCACTGCTCGCGCGGCTTTAGCATGACGGTAGTGTCATACATGTCCAGTGGGGCATTATCCGTCGCGCTGTCCGAACGTCCGACTGTTCCAAAAACACTCTGAACTTCAGAGAAAGTGCGCAAGACACGGTCCTGTTCCTCAAGCAAAGTTTTTGCCTGCTCAATCGCAATGCCCGGCAAAGCGGTGGGCATGTAGAGCGAAGAACCCTCAAAGAGTGCGGGCATGAACTGACTACCCAGGCGAAGTGCGAGCGGGAGCGTCACGATCAGAAAGAGAAGATTTGCAGCGACGATGAGCTTCCGGTGATGCAGGCAAAAACGCAGGATCGGCAGATATATGGCTTGCGTTATTCGTGAGATTGGGTTCACTCGTTCAGGCCGAAGACGTCCGCGGATCAGCAGGATCATGAGGACCGGCACCAATGTGATCGCGAGAATAGAAGAAGAGCCGACCGCGAGGGTCTTCGTCCATGCAAGCGGCCGAAACATGCGCCCTTCCTGAGCCTCAAGCAAAAACACAGGCAGAAACGAAACCACGATGATGAGAAGGGAAAAGAACAGGGCAGGGCCGACCTGTTTGGCGGCATTGAGAAGCACCCGCCTGCGCTCTCTTTCGGGGACCGGGCTCGCATCTGTTTCTTGACGTTCGGAAAGATGCCGGTAGCCGTTTTCGACCATGACAATGGAGGCATCGACCAACACGCCGATCGCTAATGCCAGTCCGCCCAGCGACATGATATTCGAGCTGACACCAAAGACGTACATCGGAATAAACGAAATCAGAACCGCAATGGGGAGCGCCAGAATTGCAATGAGTGCCGAGCGGAAGTGAAAGAGAAAAACAATGATCACGAGACTGACGATAATCGCTTCTTCGAGCAGATCTCGTTTCAGCGTCGCAATCGAATCGTTGATGAGGCCAGATCGGTCATAGCCCGACATGATCTCGACGCCGGAGGGGAGCGAAGGTCCAAGCTCGCGCAGCTTACGCTTAACTCGCTCGATAACGTTCAACGCATTCTGGCCCTGGCGCATCACAACGATACCGCCTACGGTTTCGCCTTCTCCGTTCCACTCCGCAACACCCTCACGAATGTCCGGTCCAAAGCTGACCGTGCCGAGATCACGGAGCAGAATCGGGGTGCCGTTGCTGCTTCCTACGGCAACCATCGCCAGATCGTTGAGCGAATGAAGATAGCCAAGACCGCGGATCATGTATTGCGCACCGCTCAAATCGAGAACACGACCGCCCACTTCGTTGGTGCTCGCCTTTACGCGATCAATGACCATCGAGAGCGGAATGTTGTAGGCCCGCAGCTTGTTCGGATCAAGCTGAACCTGGTACTGGCGCACGAATCCGCCGATGCTGGCAACTTCTGCCACACCGGGAACGGTTTCGAGCGCATAGCGCAAATGCCAGTCCTGAAGGCTGCGCAGGTCGGCCAGGCTGTGCTGATGGCTGGTATCTACAATGGCGTACTCATAGATCCAGCCTGCGCCGGTGGCATCGGGGCCGATGAGCGGGTGTACGTTCTCGGGGAGGCGGCCGCTGATTTGCTGCAGATACTCAATGACGCGCGACCGCGCCCAATAAAGATCAGTCCCATCCGCGAAGACCACGTACACATAGGAATCGCCAAACATGGTTTGGGCGCGCACGGCCTTCACGTGCGGTACCGCCAGAAGGCTCGTGACGATGGGATAGGTGACCTGATCTTCGATGACGTCGGGGGGCTCGCCTGCCCAGCTCGTATGCACGATGACCTGCACGTCGGAAATGTCCGGCAAGGCGTCGAGGGGCACGTGTTCAAGCGACCAGATGCCAGCCAGGGTTAGAATCAGGACGCCAGTAAATACGAGAAAGCGGTTACGCGCGCAGACTTCTATGAGTTGCGAAAGCATGTCACATTCCGCCTTCCGCGTTCACACGCAGTTGCTTGGTGGCGAGGGTTTGTCCACTTTTTTGGGCGGTGATCGTGACCTGCCATGAACCGCCGGAAGGCAGAACGCCACCTCCCTCGTACACGCCATGGCCTTTGCCTGTGAGCTTCGCTGTGGTCTTCATAGCGGCCATTCCCATGGCGGGCATCGCGGACATATAAAAATTGACGGTGACATCGGCGCCGTCCAGAGGAGCGCCTCCAGGGCCAGAGAGCTTGACGTGAAACGTATTGCTTCCCTTATGCGGCGGGCTGGGAATGGTAGTGAAGTCGACGGTCGCCTGTGTGCTCAGAGCCGGCTTAGCCGTTGCCGCGGTACCGCCTGCACCGGGCGGAGGCGGTGTATACGAACCCGATGCCGCCTGCAACTGGCTTTCGGAATCGATCAGGAAATTGGCGGACGTGACAATCTGCTCACCGGCTTTCAGGCCCTGGAAGACGACAAACTCGTCTCCGACGCGGGGCCCAAGCACCACCTCTTTCGGCTCCATGCTTCCGTTGCCGTGATCGACAAAGACGAGTTGCCGGGTACCTGACTGGAGAACCGCCGTGGCAGGGATGACAACTTGCTTTCCTAAGTTGGTTTTGAGATCGACATTCACAAACATGCCGGGTTTGAGTTTGACGCCAGGATTCGCAATCTCCAGTCGCACGCGTGCGGTGCGCGTTGTGGCATCGACTTGCGGCAGGATGCTTTCAATGCGACCCGAAAAGATGCGGCCCGGATAAGCATCAACCGTGATTTGCGCGGTGTCCCCTGGTTTCAGGCGGGCGAGGTCGTCCTGAAAGACCTGCGCGTAAACCCACACTCGCGAGAGGTCTGCGACCGTATAGAGGCGCGTCGAGGGCTCGACATACAAGTTCGGCAATGCGTTGCGCTCCGTGATATATCCGGAAACCGGCGAAGCGATGACGAGATCAGGATTCGGCTTGCCCGTTTCCTTCAGCTTGGTGATATCGCCAGGCGGCACGTCCCATTGCCGCAAGCGCTCTTCTGCCCCGGCGTAGATCGCTTCTGCGCCCGCTGCGACTCCCTCGACCCGGCTCGCGCTCATGCGGTTTTCATACGCCTGTGCGTCCAGATAGTCTCGCTCCGTCTGCACCAGGTCCGGGCTGTAAATGGTGAAGAGCCGGTCACCTTTCCGGACATATTGGTACATCGCGTTGGCAAAGACCTTTCGAATGTAGCCTCGATAGCGGACCTGAACGTAGGAGACCAGACGCTCATTGATGTCAACCGTGCCAGTTGCCCGAATGTCATCGCTGATGGATTTTTTCTCGACAGCGGCGCTTTTTACCCCAATGCTTTGCATGCCTTCCGGGGTGAGCTGCACGGGAGCCAGCGGAGCCTCCACCCTCTGTACCGGTTTCGCAGGCATGTTCTCCTTCGCAGGTGCAGGACCGGCCGCAACTGGTTGGGTGTCGATATTGGCCGGAACTTGCTTCTTGAGGTAATGCGGGCGATAGATAAAGATGCTCACTATCCCGGCGACAACACAGAGCCAGACCAGTGAAGTACTCACGACGTACTTGTTCATTGCAGTGCCGCTCCTGTTAAGGTTTCAAGGTGCGCTATCGCCATCTCATGATCAAGAAGCGCTTGTTCGCTATCGCGCTTCAGGCTGAGCAGGTCGTTGAAGGAGAGCAATACCGAATTGAGCTCCTGAGCGTTCGATTGGTATGCTGTTAAGCCCGCACGAAAAGCAGCCTCAGCCTGCGGAATAAGGCCCTCCCGGTACTCTGTCAGCAACTCGGCCGCGGTGCTGGCGGCAATGTATTGCTTCTGAACTTCCGAAAGCTGTTTCTGGAGCTGCGCGTCTAGATCTTGCTTTGCGCGGCTGCGTAGTTCCACAGCTTCCGCCACCTCTGCGTAAACGCGGCGTCGGCGCGGCAGGCTCACATTTAAAGTGAGCATGTAGTAATCGCGGTAGTGCTCGCCGGTCTCTTCAAACATGTAGCCAACACTGAAATCGGGTTTGCTTCCGCGCTCCGCCGATTGCAATTGAGCGTCCTGCTTCTTCAGCGCAACAGTTTGGACATGTACTGCGGGATTGTCATCGCGCACGAGCGACAGTAGCTCCGGCGCGCCGTAGTCTAACCTCGTTGCCTTCAGGTTATCGGCAACGATATTCGGAGATTCCTGTGACCGATGCAGCAGTAGCTTCAGGTCGGCCTCCACTTGTGCCATCTCCTCGTGATGCATCGTGATCTCCCGCACGAGCTTGGTGTGTTCAAGCTGCGCCTTGAGGACATCAGCCTGGCTGCCCTGACCGACTCGATAGCGCGATAGCTCGCTGTCCGCAAGCTGCTTCAATGTGGTACCGCTGTGTTCCAGAAAGGTGAGTGTCTGTTGAAGATACGCCAAATGGAAATAGGTGGTCTTGACCTGCTCTGCGACCGAGGCACGCAATGCGTCGGCTTGGGCATGCTCTGTGTCGGCTTCCCTCTCTGCTACCCGCCCCTTCAGGCGCAACTTGCCGGGATAGGGTAGCGTTTGCGAAGCGCCAAAGCCGATATACGCGAAATCACTATTCGTGAATCCGGCAAATGGTCTGGGGCTGCCTACACTGAACTGCTGCACCGTAAGTTGTGGGTCCGGAAGCGTAGTTACCTGTTGAGCCATATGGGTCGCGGCTCGCCAGGTATGCTCGGCAGCGAGAATCTGTGCATTGTTCTTCTCCGCTTCCGCGATCAGTTCACTCAGGGGTGTGGGCGTTGAAATATCCTGCGCATACATCGAGTAACTCGCCGTCAGCATGAGCGCAGCGGCAGAGAACGTAGCCACGTCCATTAGAAATCTCCAATCTCAAAAGCTTGCTAAATGTACTTATTCGCACGAACACACGAAGCCATGTGCGCGCGCAAGATCAGGCGACGGAGAAGGCGGCTAGATTCTCAAGACGGAAGTAAGAGAAGGTGGCGAGGTCGGTGGGGAATGCTGCGGAGAGTCTACCGACTGGTCCATTACAGGCGTACCCATAGACAGAGCAGTAGGAGGCAGCGCAAAGACGAGCGCCGTGCCGGGATGAAAAGAGGCGCGCTCAGGCTGCACGGCGTCGAAGTGTCCTGACTGGATCCCCTTATGACAGCAACTGTGCGAGGCCGGCATGTTCATGTTTCCGCATCGGTCCTTCATCTGACGGCAGCAGCTATGCTCCTCCACTGTCATCCGAGCATTAGGGAATGCACAGGCCATGGTCGGTACGAGCAGGGATAGAAACACTGCCGCTGCTACGACGATCCGACGAAGGCCAAGCATCCTCTTTTAGAGTAGCCGACCCAAAGAGTACACGCTACAAGCTTCAGTTTTACCGCAATTAATGCAGAGTTTCACACAAAACGTGCTTTTCCAAACCATAGCCTGAGCAGCATCCGACCAGCTCGCCATCGATGCAACGCTGGCAGATTCCGATCATTCTGCTGTGAGGCACAGCTTGCAATCTCCTGCTATTGCACGTTGGCATAAAGGCATTTGATCGTTCAGTACATCAATGATCTCGACTCCGAAGGCGTCAACTACCCCAGGGTATTCCGAAACTATAAAGCCGACGCCCTCCGACGCCGATCTGTCAGACGGAGGATGTCCACGGACTGCGAGTTTTGGGATGTATTGAACAAGTACTCGCTTAGAGCTGCTTTCGCGGAGAGTCTATTGATGCCTCACGCACACTTGTCAGCGCGGGGATCTGAGACGGTAGTGTTGCCCTTGGGGCAAGTCAAACGGATTCGCGAGAGTTTAGAAGAGCAAAGCTGATGAGCCTAAATCCAGTCGAAGTTAAGGGCTCCAAGCGCATTTTGGAGCTTGACGGGTTGCGTGCCTTTGCGATTTTGAGCGTGTTTGTTTATCATGTCTGGGCCGTTCCGTTGTTCTGGATGGGTGTTGACATCTTCTTCGTACTCAGCGGATTTCTGATAACAGGCATTCTGCTGGAACGGAAGTTGAAGCCGGGCTATTTCAGGGGCTTTTATACCCGCCGCGCGCGCCGGATACTCGCTCCCTATTACCTGCTGCTCGTACTGTCATCTGTGCTCTTTGGAACCGTCTGGCTGA
>JBPCLH010000050.1:0-40310 GCA_051003475.1 Bryobacteraceae bacterium | reverse complement strand
ACTCGTAGTTGCCAAATCGCCGCGCAGCCGATTCCTTCTTACGACTCGGTCCGAAGCGCCCCGGCCCCGACCATTACACCTTCGTTCGGCGATTTCTGCCGGGCCGCTTCCGATAGAGATCTGTCGTGATTCGGGTGCTACTCTCCTTTTTCATTTCCGAGTTCCCGACCAAGGGCCGGGTGAAGAGTGCGTCGGCAAACGCATCGCCGCGCGTGCTGCTTGTCCGACCCTTATGGCCCCTGCCAGTCGAGCGCGTAAATCTCTTGCGTGCCAGTGTCGCGCAGCACGAGAGGGGAATCGTCCGGCGTAAGACCGAACCAGAAGCCTCCATTAAGCCCGGCACGCTTAATATCCTCCAGGCTGGCTACCTCCTCCACTGCGTGATCGTCTACGCGGACACGCATTACGCCATGTTCGCTCCCGTGCCGCTCGAAATAGACGTAGCGCCCGTCTCTTGACCAATTCGCCCAGTTAAGTTCGCCCTTCGCCAGTTTCGTCCACGTTTGTGTTCTGAAATCGAAGAGCATGAGAGCCTGATGATCCCCGCGCCGGGCAATAATGTATCGACCATCGGGCGACCAGTCGGCCAGGAGCAGTCCCTCCGATCCGGGCAACTGCACTACTCTGTGTGTTCCCAAGTTCAAAACATCGATTCCCCTTGGTGCGGTTTCGAGCCAGGGAGCATAGCTGAAGGCGATAGAGTTTCCGTCCGGAGACCAAGTGGGGCGAAGTCGATTGCGCCTTTCCTCGAACAGCGGCTCAGGCGTGCCGACGTCCGGGGATACCAGGTAGGTCCCATCGAACTTGCCTGCTGTCCCGCCCTGAAACACAATTCGTTTACCGTCCGGAGACCAGCAAGGGGGTCGAAGCCTGCATGGGACCAAAAGTGAGTTGGAGACGGTCGCTGCCGTCGATTCTGCTCCGCCACAAAGCACTGTCGGGAAACGAAACATAGGTGACCCATCGTCCGTCCCGCGAGAAATCGACAAACTCCGCCGAAATTCCCGCGAGGTAGGGTACCCACTCCCGTGACTTCGAATCGTAGCGCGCCAGCTCGCCTCGCAATTGTTGACCGATGACGTATAGTTTCTTGCCATCGGAGCTAGGCGCCGGCGCCAGTGAGTTCAACTGTCCGGCGGTGAGCTGTACTGGTTCGCGGCCAGCCTTCCGGAATGAGCCCAGTAGGCAATATTGCTCTCGAATCGCCCAGATCTCGGTCCTACCCTTGCGAGTAGCCTGAAACACGAAGTACTTGCCATAAGGGGTCCAGTTACCGCAACACTCCGCAGGCGGCTGGTTCCAACCAGGAAGCAAGGGATGGAGCCCCATTACATCTGCTGAACCTTCCCAGATCGCAAGCGCGCCATTTCTGTCGACCACGTTACCTAGGGTCAGCCGCAAGCGCTTTTCGTCGGACGACCAACGCAGCCAAAATGCTGTATCGGGGAGGGTCGTAAGTTTCCTGGACGCCGTTCCACTGCTGTTCGCTCGATACAAATCGCGACCCCTGACATAAGCAATATCCCGACCGTCGGGAGACCAGGCGGCACCTGTTGCCAACAGGTTTCCGTCGAGGCGTCCCCACAGGCACCGGCAAGGCCCAAAGCGGCCACAGGCCAAGTCCGCTGGTGAAGTTAGCGACCAAGAGTTCTGACCGGCTTGGCGAGATATCCAGGACCTCGGGGATTCCCAATGGCGTCGACAGCAAAGCTGTCTCGCCTGCTGTGGAAACTTGGGCAATCACGCTCGTCATGCCCGACCCTTCCGCCAGATAAAGCCGCGATCCATCGGTTACCATCGCGCCCAGAGGCCCCCCTTTCCCCTGGCCATCGCTACTGATCTGGACATAACCCGATACGCGCGGTGGCGGCAGCGGACGCAGGAGCAGATACATCAGGATCGCCAGGCAGATGACCCCAGCGCCTGCCAGAACCAAACGATTGCGGCTGCGGGGCGCGTTTGCGCCGGACCGATCCGAACCGGTGTCACGCTTCAGCCGCTCGAGATCGGAGCGAATCTCAGAAGCATGCTGATAACGCAGGTCGCGGTCCTTCTGCAAACACTTGGAGATTACGCGTTCCAGTTCCTCGGATACGTTGGCATTCAGTTGTCCGAGAGAGGCGGGTGTCTGATGTAGGATGGCGTCAAAGATTTCCCCCGATGAGTTACCGGTGAACGGAGGAACTCCCGTGGCCATCTCATACAGCACTGCTCCGAAAGAGAACTGATCGCTCCGCGCATCCAAAGCCTTGCCTAGCACTTGCTCCGGAGACATATAGTCTGCCGTCCCCAACGCCACGCCGACATCGGTGAGTTGCTCTCCGTCCCTGGGGGTCGCAAGCGACGTGCCCATTCGCGGCTGCACAAGCTCAGCAGCTGAAAGCTTGGCCAACCCGAAATCGAGTATCCTGGCGTGCCCCCGATTGGTTACGAAGATATTTGCCGGCTTAATATCACGATGCACGATGCCTTCGGCATGTGCGGCATCGAGGGCGTCGGCGATCTCGATCCCAAGCGCAAGTAGTGTTTCCGTCTCCAGCGGTTGCCCGGCGATGCGGTGCTTTAGGGTCGCGCCCTCCATATACTCCATCACGATGAAAACGCAACCGTCCTGCTCGCCGATGTCGTGAACCGTGCAGATGTTCGGGTGATTCAGGGAGGAAGCGGCTCGCGCCTCGCGCTGAAAACGAATGAGAGTTCGCGGGTCTCGCGCAACTTCATCCGGCAGAAACTTGACGGCAACCGAACGGTGCAGCCGGATATCCTCAGCCTTGTAAACGACGCCCATCCCGCCGCCGCCGAGCTTTTCGACAATGCGGTAATGCAACAGGGTGCTCCCGATAAGCGAATCGGTTTTCTCTCGTGTGTCCGCTTGTGTCTCAGCAAGTGCCCGTGCAGCTATTTCTATAGCCGGATCTTCCAGAAAGCTTCCGGCCTCCTGGTATGAAGACAGCCGTGACCGGACCTCGCGCTCCAGCACCTCGTCACCATCGCACGCCTGCCGCACAAAAGACTCACGTTCGCTGGGCGGCTGCTGCAATGCCGACTGCAGCAGTTCATCAACCTGTTGCCATCGCTCACGCTCCACTGCCCGCCCCACCGCTCATTTCGCGATAAAGCCAGGCTTTGGCGGTGCTCCAGTCGCGCATCACGGTAACGGGCGATACTTTGAGCACCTCTGCGGTCTCTGGGACGCTCAGTCAACCGAAGAAACGCATTTCCACCACCTGCGCCTTACGCGGGTCGATCCGTGACAGCTCGTTCATCGCGTCGTCCAGCGCCACCAGATCCTCAGCCCGTTCGCTGCCAATCACGGCCGCTTGCTCTAAGGGAACACGCTGCACGCTGCCTCCACGCTTCAGGTTGTGTCGACGCGCATGCTCAACGAGAATTCGCCGCATCAACTGGCTGAGACGGCAAAGAAATGCGCGCGGTTCTACCACTGCATGCGCTCATAGTCGACTAATCGCATGTAGGCTTCATTCACCAGAGCGGTGGTCTCGAGACTGTGGCCGGCGCCTTCGCCCCTCAGATAACGCCGCGCGAGACGGCGTAGTTCCCCGTAAACAATAGGCGTCAGCCTGTCGAGTGCGTATCGATCTCCGTCACTCCACGCCAGGAGAAGCTGGCTCACGTCTGCGGATGAGGTTTCCATCGCATCCTGTTGGGCTGCCCTCAGCATGGCGGCATTAGGGGTGTCTCTTACTTCGCATTCTGGCTTCCAACTCGGCCCAGATATCATTGACCTCGAGCGTCGAGCCGTTTCGTAGCCGGAGAACCTGAATGCGTTCCAGATTATCGGTTTCTCGACTCCATTCCCAGGCTGTTCTTGATTCCGGATCGAACACAAAGATTTGAGGAATGCCGATCCGCGCATAGTTGCGGCATTTTTCAAAGACTTTGGTCATCGGGTCGTCCGACAGGACTTCCGCGACAATGTCGACCGGTTTCGTTGGATAGGGTTGTTCGATTTCGAGTGCAGCCGTCACATCGGGTCGCGGTTGCCAGTTCGGGTCGATGCGCAGGTCAATTTCAGACCCGCTGGCGTAGCCGAGCTTATAAAAAAGGTCGCCCAAAATCAGTTGAAGCAGGCCGTGTAACCAGGTAGGCATTCCTTTTTGGACCACCTCTCCGAACCAATATTCGTAGCCGTGTTCGTGGGCATACTGCAGGTTGAATTGTTCGAGCGTGAGCAGGTTCGTTGCGACTGCCATATCTTCCTGATTATCGGAAATTCAGCGCGAAGTGTTCGTGCGTGATAGTTTTGTCGCGTCGTTTGCGCCTTTCCAGATAGTCATAAAAGAAGGAGACCATATGAAATCCAAGGTATTCACGCGGATTGCCGCGACCGCCTTATTCGCTGTGCTGGCAATCCCGGCCCAGATTATCGCGCAGGAAACCAGAACACAAACGAGAACACCTCACACACTACAGAGTTACGGACCTCGGCTCGTTGCCAGATGGTACGTCCAGCTATGCGACTGTCATAACCAATAATGGCTTGATAAGTGGCCATGCGAGCCCCCTGACGGCACATGGCATGCCGTCCTCTGGTACAAGCAACGGATAAGGGATCTCGGCACACTCGGAGGACAGAATAGTGTAGCGTTTGGCGTCAACGAATGGGGCCGAGCGTCGGGCGAATCTGAAACTTCCGAGCCAGATCCGAATAGTGAAGGACTTTTGCGGCTTCAAGGCGCTTGGGCTTCCCTCCTTCGGTAACATATGTCTAGCTTTCGTATGGCAACACGGCGTGATGACTCCGCTCCCGACGCTGGGAGGTCCCAACGCAGTGGGCAACCAGATCAACAATCGAGGCCAAATAGCCGGGTTTGCGGAGAATACGACACGGGACCCGAACTGCCAGTCGAGCGGTTCCCAAAAGCTCGAGTTTAAGCCTGTTGTATGGAGAAATGGTCAGGTCGAGGAACTCCCTACGACCTCCGGCGACCGGGACGGAGTCGCCTTAGGGATTAACGAGCATGATCAGGTCGTCGGCGGGTCAGGCAGTTGCACAGCCTTCAACCAGGCCTTCCAGATCTATCTCCAGCCTTCTCACGCCTTGCTCTGGGAAAACGGTAGGGTGATTGACCTCAAGAACCTCGGCGGGAAGTTCGGAAATCTCGCTTTTGGAATCAATAACCAAGGTCAGCTGGTAGGTAGTTCGGACCTGCCCGGCGATACGATTTCCCACGCCTTCCTTTGGACCAAAGAGACAGGTATGCAGGAGCTCCGGCCGTTTCACGGGGACGTCATTAGCGGCGCGCTCGGCATTAACGACCGAGGCGAGGTGGTTGGAACGTCGCTAGACGCGAACTTCAATTTAGGCGCAGTCGTATGGAAGAACCGCGTACCGGTCGACCTCAACACCCTGGTTATCGACAACGACTCGGGGTGGTTTCTGCAGCTTGCAGAGTCTATCAATTCCCGCGGGGAGATCGTCGGCTTCGCCATGGAGAAAAGCACCGGCGACACTCACGCCTACCTGGCCACCCCATGTGACCGGGATCACGATGGCACGGAGTGCTGCAGAGACGATGATTGAGAGGCACAGCGGCCGAAGCTGACGGGGCGCTGAAGAACGGCTCACCTACACTGCGCTAGTCGTACCGGACAACCGCCTCGCCTCTTTCTACGCAAGGCGAAGATCCTCGCCTTGCATCTGTCTTGGTTTTTCCAGGCGCAGGATGCCAAGCAGTGTAGGGGCAATGTCCTTCAAAGCGCCACCTTTTCGAAGCTTCACTACACCATCCGTCATGCAGATCAGCGGCACCGGATTTGTCGTGTGATATGTGTGCGGTCCCTTTGTCACGGGATCGACCATCGCTTCGGCGTTACCGTGATCTGCCGTGATGATCCAAGAACCCCCAGTACGTTTTAGGGCTTTGTAGATTTCGCCCAGTCCCGCGTCCACTGCTTCGCAGCCGCGAACAGTCGGCTCGATTTTGCCGGAGTGACCCACCATGTCCGCGTTGGCGTAGTTCATGATGATCACATCGAAACTGCCTTGCTCGACGGCCCTCAATACTTTCTGCGTAACGCCAGCGGCGCTCATTTCAGGCTGTAAGTCATATGTGGCAACTTTGGGCGACGGAACCAATTCGCGCTCCTCGCCGCCATACGGCTTTTCATTTCCTCCATTGAAGAAATACGTCACATGCGCATACTTTTCGGTTTCGGCGACGCGCAAATTCTTCAAAGCAGCCTTCTCCATCACTTCAGCGAGAATGTTGTCCGGATGCTCAGGCGGCAAAACAAAAGGAAGCTCGAAAGTTTTGTCGTATTGCGTCATCGTTGTGTAAGTAAGATTCTTCGGCACTAACGACCGGGATGGTGTCTCGAGTGAGATGCCGGTAAGAGCCAGCGTCATTTCACGAGCGCGGTCTGCCCGATAGTTATACATCAGAACGCTGTCGTCGTCACGAATCAGTCCGACTGGTTCATTCTGCCAGTCAACGATCGTGATGGGCTCTAGGAACTCGTCCGTGGTGCCTCTTTCGTACGATCTCCGAACCGCCTCAATGGCTGATTCGGATTTTGTGCCATTGCCGAGAACGATTGCGCCAAACGCACGTTCGATTCGATCCCATCGCTTATCCCGGTCCATCGCGTAATACCGGCCGGATACTGAGGCAATTTTTCCAATACCTAGCTCCCGCATCTTCTGCTCTAACTGCGCGATGTATCCGACGCCGCTTTCTGGAGGGGTGTCGCGGCCATCTGTAAAACAATGAACAAACACTTCTTCGAGACCGTGCTTCTTAGCCATCTCGAGCAAGGCGAATAGATGTGTGAGCTGGGCATGAACCCCGCCATCACTGCATAGGCCAAGCAGATGCAGCCGATGACCCTGCGCCTTCTGCATAGCATTCAGTAGCGCTGGATTACTGAAAAATTCGCCCGAGTTGGTCAGTAAGTCGATGCGCGTAACGTCCATATAGATGACACGTCCCGCCCCCATATTCATATGACCGACTTCGCTGTTGCCCATCTGTCCTTCGGGAAGCCCTACAAACGGACCAGAGGTATGAATCAGCGTGTTTGGATACGTGTGCAGCAAATGATCATAAGTTGGCTTGCGTGCGGCGGCGATCGCATTCCCTTCAGCTGCCGGAGAAAAGCCCCATCCATCGAGAATCGTAAGAACCAGCGGCTTGATCTTGTCCTGCATCTCGCCTACTGCCGAAACGCCTTTTTTCCCAGGTACACCGCTCCGTCTGCAAGTTCTTCTTCGATCCGCAGTAGTTGATTGTATTTGGCAATGCGATCCGTTCGGCTGGCCGACCCGGTCTTTATTTGACCTGCATTCGTTGCCACTGCAAGATCTGCTATAAAGGCATCTTCTGTTTCACCGGAGCGATGCGAAACAATGGCGGAATAGTTCGAACTCCTCGCAAGGCGCATTGCTTCCAGCGTTTCAGTCAACGAGCCGATCTGATTCACCTTAACGAGGATCGAATTGGCAACACCTCGTTCTATCCCTTGCTGAAGACGCTCAGAATTCGTGACGAAAAGGTCGTCTCCAACGAGCTGGAGCCTGCTGCCAAGTGCATCGGTAAGTTGTTTCCATCCATCCCAATCATCCTCCGCCATCCCGTCTTCTATGGAAATGATAGGAAACTGTTTCGCCCAGTGCGACCAGAACTCGACCATTTGCTCGGAAGTCTTTTCGCTCTTATCCGATTTTTTGAAGACGTATTTTTTTTTATCTTTATCGTAAAATTCACTCGTCGCGGGGTCGAGCGCGAGTGCAATCTGCTCGCCCGGCCGGTAGCCCGCTGTTTCGATGGCTTGCATCAGAACTTCGAGCGCCTCCTCGTTTGAGTTGAGGTTGGGAGCGAACCCGCCTTCATCACCTACGGCGGTCGAGTAACCTCGTTTTTTGAGAACGCTCTTTAGGGCATGGAACGTCTCGGCACCCATGCGTAGAGCTTCGGAAAAACTGCTAGCGCCCACAGGTGCGATCATGAACTCCTGAAGATCGACCGAGTTGTCCGCATGCGCGCCACCATTGATCACGTTCATCATGGGGACGGGCAGCACGCGCGCATTTACTCCGCCGATGTAACGGTATAGCGATATCATCTCTGATTCGGCGGACGCCCGGGCAGTCGCCATCGAGACCGCGAGAATTGCGTTAGCGCCAAGTTTCGCCTTGTTGGGTGTCCCGTCGAGCGAAAGCATCGTGCGGTCGATGAGGGTTTGATCGCTTGCATCGAGACCTGCGAGGGCAGGGGACATCATTTTGGTGATATGTTCAGCCGCCCTCTTGGTCCCCTTTCCGAAGTAGCGCGACTTATCGTTATCGCGAAGTTCGACTGCCTCATGTTCGCCGGTCGATGCGCCCGAAGGCACCGCTGCGCGCCCGATCGAGCCATCGGCGAGATGCACGTCCGCTTCGATCGTCGGATTGCCGCGCGAATCGAGGATTTCTCTGCCCACTATTTTGACGATTTCCATCTATGTACAGTTATCCCTGTGGAGTTTCGCAATGTATTCAAGTCCTAGCAAATTGCGCGGAACACGTTACGATTGGGAATTTCACTCTAGCATTCACGCTACAATAAACGTGTTTAGTCCGACGGCAGTATTGAGCTGCCGGGGTTTGGCAGAAGGTGGTGAATCTAGTTTGGCAGAAGTCCATCTGCAAGATAATGAGACGCTTGAGAGTGCGTTGCGCCGTTTCAAGCGCAAGGTTCAGCAAGAAGACATAGTCAAAGAGATCAAGCGGCACTCGTTCTACCTGAAGCCGGGCGAAAAGCGTCGCACCAAGGAAGCTCTGGCCCGCAAGCGCAATCGAAAGAAACGCCCCCGCGATATTGAGTAGTTCGCTTGTGCCAGCAATCGAAAGCCCGCCCGTTCCCGCTTAACTCAGGCGGTCAGATCGAGCGGGTTTTTTTGCTTTGTAATTCGCTTACCAAAGCTGAAGATTGCTAAATTGCTTGTGATTCCAAATATCCTACGCGGGTTCCCGATAAACTCTAGGCCCGATGATTAGCGTCTCGAAACTACACGCAGTTCGATGTCCTGGGGTTTCAGTTCAAAACTGCCATTTCCCTGGCGCGGGACAAGCGTAATCCTTGCCGGGTTTGACGTATCGAGCAAATCATCGGCCGCATCGGTCGCATCCAGTACGACGGTGCGCGGCAACGGACTCATCCGCATCGCATCGCCTACCACCGCCAAGGTTCCGAGGTGCTTCATACGGCTGCCCTGGGCCGACATGATGTCAAAAACGCCCGTCGCGTTCTCAGGTACAGTAACGCCGCGAAGTACGATTATTACTGAACTCTGCTGGCCGACTCCCTGGAGCACGCTCGTTTTGACAGAGTGTGTAACATCTAGTGACGGGCCGGGACGCAGGCCGTTTCGAGAATAGACCAGTCTAGCCGCGTGCGTGCTTACGACCGGCGCTCTTCGCGCCGCGGCGGAGCTAGAAACTGCAGCAGTTAATGGTTCTTTGAAAGCAGATGATTTTGCGGTCGCAGGCGGCGACGGATAAGTGTATCTAAGATTGGTCGGATGAACTAGCACGTCAGCAGCGCTGATGGACACGGCTCGCTGGTTTTCATCATAGAAGTTCCAACGCTCGGAAAGAAATGCCGGATCAGTTGGATTCTGATATGCTTCGGACGGCAAGTTACTGCCACCCGCAAACGCATTCCAATAACTCCATACCTTATCTAGATTTCCATGATGAGCAAAAAAGATGGGATCGCGGGCCGCGAAACCAAGGTGGCCCATATCATGCCATGGAGATGTATGCAAGCCAATGTCGTCGTGAATGGGATCATGCGGATTGCTTTCGCAGGTGCCTCCCGCTTTTGCCGTTCCGCCGAAAGTCGCAAAGTCAGTGATTCCATCGAGCAGAGCTATTCGCGCCGTCGTGCCGTCGTTGGCGGGCAGTACTCCGCCTTTTGCGATCACTGAATACCTGTTTACGTCGTAAAGAGAATTTGTCGAGTTCGCAGGCGACAAGTAGGCTGACGGCATTGACCGATAGTTTTCCCAATCCCAGTACGGGAGACGGAAATTGTTGATGTCTCCGACCAGGGAGCCAAGGATTCGTTCAAAGTAGTAGATAAAAGCGCGGTGCCAAGGAAAAAAGTTCCAGGAGCCGTGAACTGATTGAATTAGATCGTGATTGCATGCCTGGCAGTAAAGCGCGTGCATATCGACCTGAATTACCCACGCCCGGTTATCAGTCGAGGGCAGCGCGCGCAGTTTCGCGAACGCGAGCCTGAGTTGACTGATCTGCGAGGCCGTCAACGCGCTGACCGACTTACGCTGAACTATTGGCCGGGTATCTTGACCACGGCGGAAAGGAGTGCCGTTCACGGGCGCTGGCGGACAGTTTGGCGGGGTTTGCCCGACGGCGAGAGGCGGCCCCCAAAGGCCTTTGGATACGAAAGCCGCGCCCCCGACAGCAATTCCCTTAAGAAATTTGCGCCGGTGAGAGCTTCCCGGCTTTTCGTGTAGCATCTATGTAACTTTATCAATATACAAGGCTTGTAAGCTAGTAGGCTAAGTTCTGTGGGTACTTATTCCCAGAATTTTCCGAGTTACACAGCAGGCACCCGTTCTTTTGATTCTGCCGCTGCCTGTGTTAAGCTAATCACCATACTGTATCCAGGTTCCGACTCGTAAAAATTTCCGTTTCAAGCGGACTGAGTCACCAATAACGTCACGCTTGGCGTACCCGGATCGTCTTCAAGCATGGTTAGCACATTCGAGAGATTTCATCCGCACCGGCTGTGTGAAAGCAGTGCATTCTCGGAATGGGAAGTGAATTAGCAATGGCAAAAGGCGTAGGAATTCAATCTATTCCTTCCCGCGGAGGTGAGAGTCATTCGACGCCTCTACCCTTCCAATGTGCTCTGGAGCGTATCAATCTTGAGGCGTCGCATCGACCTCACGCCGTTGCGATTGTCTCGGCAAACGGCGAAAAGATCACTTACGGTGAGATCGTCACATCTGCTTCGGCCATGGCATTGGCCCTTAAGGCCGTGCTTTCCGGGAGGCAGCATTGTCCTATCGCGGTGTGTAGTGATGACTCGCGTCATCTCGCGATTGCTGCGTTGGCGGCATGGAAGACAGGCTGTTCATACTTGCCCGTTTCGCCATCCTCTCCCCCCGAGCGGTTGCGTCACATGCTGGTCGAGTCTGAAACACCGGTCGTAGTAGTCACCGCGGCAGATAATTCCCGGATTCCTTCCGGCACCTGGAAGCTGCTTCCTGTCGAGGAATTCGCGAACGCATCGAAAGCAACTCGCGACGGCCCCCGCCTCACTGCTGCAGGCGAGGTTCGAATCGAGCCGTGTGATGTTGCGTATGTTATATACACCTCCGGCTCGACGGGCACCCCTAAGGGCGTTGCCGTGACGCACGGAAATTTGAGTAATCTGATCGCTTGGTATAACAATACGTTCGCGATTACTGAAAACGATCGAGCGACGCAAATGCGGGCGCTTACATTTGATGTGTCTGTCGCGGAGTTATGGCCGGCTCTATCAGCGGGTGCAACCGTCCACTCCCTGGATCGCTCGGCGTATCTCCTTCCAGAGCTCTTGCGCGATTACCTTGTTGCGCACGAGATTACAATTTGCGAAGCTCCGACGCTAATGGTCGAGCAGTTACTTACGATCGAGTGGCCGCCTCAGACGAAATTACGGTATCTGCAGACGGGTGGCGAAAGCTTACGCAGTTTTCCTCCCCCGGGACTTCCGTTTCAAATTGTAAACAACTACGGACCGACGGAATGCACTGTCATCAGTACTTCTGGAGCCGTCGTCGCGCCCAGTGTAATGACACCCAATAAGGAAAACGCGCTTCCCTCTATTGGGCGGCCGATTTCGGGCGCTGAGGTGTTCATCCTTGATTCAAGCTTGCGCCCGGTTCCGGACGGACAACAAGGCGAAATGTTTATAGCTGGAGCCGGTGTCGCGGCCGGCTACGTTGGCCGCCCCGACCTGACAGACGAACGCTTTCTTACCGTTCCTGGTATCGCAGGCGGATCGCGTGTCTATAGAACTGGCGACATCGGGAGGCGGCTATCAAACAGGGAGTTTGAATTCGTTGGTCGGTCTGACGAACAGATCAAGCTGAGAGGCTATCGTATCGAACCAGCCGAGATCGTGGTTGCCCTGCGAAGTCATCCTGCAGTATCCGCCGCAGCGATCACTACTGTTGGCGAAGGTGCTGACAAACAACTTGTCGGATACATCGTGTTGAAGACCGATGTTTCAGGTGCGGACATTAGGAATCACCTGGCTCTTCGCATTCCCGCTTACATGATTCCGGAGTTCTTTGTGCCACTTGAAAAGATGCCATTGACGCATCACGGCAAAATCGACTATTCGGCACTGCCATTTCCGGATCGTTCCATTTTGCTGGACGTGGCAGACTCGACTGCGGAGCCCACGACAGAAATTGAAATCGAAGTTTCTTCAATATTGGCGCGAGTCTTGAAGCAGTCGCATATCGGGTTTAGAGATAATTTCTTCCGGCTCGGCGGAAACTCGTTGTTGGCGGCCCAAGTAGTCGTGAGTGTGCAACATGCGTTTGGGGTCGACCTCCCCATGCGCTCTGTCTTTGAGAGGCCCACGGTCGAGGGTCTCGCGCACGAAATTGAGAACCAAATCGTAGAGGCATCATCACCGGCGTTGCCTGAATAGCTTTTTAACCGGCCGCTACACCGCGTTCGGCTTCGTCGATCAAGCGTGGGTTTGCGTCGGCCGCTTCTTTCACCAAATGTTCTGTATTCGCGCGATAATGAGACAAGTGAACGTATGCCAGCACCCTTGACAGATCCCAGGGCTGCCCTAATCGCAAGGTATTTAGAGCGCCGGCGAACGATATCAACCCCAGCTGAGGACGCGATCCTAAAGCGCCCTGGCGGTTCCTCCGTTGAGGCTTCGGAGGAGCAGCGGAGGATTTGGTTGCACTGTGTCATGGCCGATTGCGCCGAGCTTTACAACGAGCCATTCGCGCTGAAATACGCCGGGAACCTGAACGTTCCGGCATTCGAGCGTGCGTTTAATGAAGTTGTGCGCCGTCATGAAGCCTGGCGGACGAAGTTCGAAATGAAGGGCGAAAAAGTATTCCAGACCGTAACGCCAGAACTGCACGTCCACTTGGACTTGATCGATCTGCGCAAACTGCCCAACAAGCTGCGTGAAAAGCGAGTGGTTGAATTACTCACCGAGGATTCAATGCTGAAGTTTGATCTCGGAGAGATCCCTCTATTTCGCGCGCGCCTCGTACGGATGGCGGATCGAGATTTCCGATTTCTTTTGGTCGCCCACCATCTCATTGCAGACGGTGTCTCCGTCTACCAGATTTTTGTTTCCGAACTCCAGTTCTACTATGCTGCTTTTGTAGAAAATAGGGAACCTGTTTTACCTCCTCTGCCGTTTCAATATCCGGATTATGCGGAATGGCAGCGCAAGACGTTCGCCCGCCGTGAGCCGCAGAAACATCTTGATTTTTGGGAACAGCAGCTTGGGGGAGGATTGCCCATCATGAATTTGCCCCTCAATCGCCCGCGATCTGCCGTCAGGAAGTTCGATGGCGGAGCGGAGAGTTTTCGGATCTCCAAAGACATTACTCTCGCACTCAGAAACGCGGCGGAAACCTGTCAGGCGACACTGTTCATGTCGGTTTTGGCAGCATTGCATCTGCTGCTCTATATCTACACTGGTGATCGCGATCAGGTGGTCGGCAGCGCCACTTCGACTCGTAAGCAATTCGGGACCGAAAATCTGCTGGGTTTGTTCATAAACACCGTTGTGCTCCGAAATAAATTCTCACCGGAGGATTCTTTCCTGGCATTGATTCGGCGTGTTCGTGAAACGACGTTAGAAGTACTAACACACGACGTTCCATTTGATCGCCTTGTGAGGCGATTTGGAAGCGAGGATGTCCCGTCAATCACTCCTCTGTTTCAAGTGATGTTTGTTTTAGAGCCCTCCACAGTTATGGAATCGGATGAGTGGCAGATACTTCAGCCCGAGCTTGATCACGCACACCCAAAATCTGATCTGTATCTCCAAATCCAAGAGAATTGTGATGAATTGATTGGGCGATTTACTTACTGTCGCGATATCTTCGATGCCCCGAACATAGAACGTTTGAACCAACTCTGGGTTGAAGTGCTTTCTACCGCGGCGACGAATCCAAACCGCACTCTCGAACAGATTTCAAGTAGTTTGGGCAAGACTGAACCGCGCCGCATATCTCCTTTGAACTGGTTCCGGCAGCGTCTGACACGTAGCGCCTAGTGCGGAAGTGACTTTCGTGCCGAACAGCACATAGCCGGTACAATGGCCGACTTAGATTTCGCCCGGCGACTGTGCGGCTCCGATGTGCATGTTTGGGTCGTCAGCCTGGAGGCATCGCCCTGGTCGTTGCAAGAGCTGTTTTCTACTCTCTCTTCAGACGAGAAGAATCGTGCGGAAAGTTTTCGATTCGAACATTTGAAAGCGCGCTACTGTGCTTCTCGCGGACTCCTCCGCTTCTTTTTAGGCGCCTATCTCGCAATGGTCCCCCGTGATATCGAGTTCTCTTACGGGAACTGGGGCAAGCCTTCTGTGGCCGGGTTTGACAGCTTCAGTTTTAATGTCGCTCACTCCGAGAATGTGACTGTTTACGCATTTGCGTTTGGCTGCGATCTCGGTATTGACGTCGAGCGGATTCGAAAGATGAAGGATATCGACGCTATCGCCCGGCATTTTTTTTGTTCAGAAGAAGCCGCGGATCTCGACAACGTCGAACTCTCGAAGCGTCTCGACGCGTTTTTTGCGTGTTGGACAAGAAAAGAGGCGTATATTAAGGCGACTGGGGAGGGCCTTTCAGCGTCACTCGATACCTTCAGGGTTGCTCTGCGGCCAAGCCAGGTTCCGTGTTTCGTGCATATAAACGGCAGCACTTCGCAAGCGCAGTCGTGGTCTTTACATAACTTGCGCCCGAGCGACGGCTACGTCGGCGCTTTGGCCTTTCGAGGTAAACGCAAACTCCGACTCTCCCCGAGTCAGCCCCTTGAATACATTCTCCCGAAAATCACTAAGCCGGATTTTTCGATCGACAACTGTCTAGGTCCCTCTTTGTAATGTCCGTAAGCGCGCCCAAAACTCCAACGGACACTCAAGCAATCCAACGTTAGACACTTTTGCGCCGATACTGAGTTACTCGCAAGCCCCCATATAAATTCCAAAGGTTGTCACTTCGGAATAGCCAAGGCCGCGGTACAGCGATAAACCGGCCGGGGTTGAATGCAAAATACTCTTGGTGAAACGTCCATTCTCACTTGCCGAAGCCATCGCATACCTGGCGATAGCCTCTGCGTACCCTTGTCTTTGGTGTCCTTGCCGAGTGGCTACGAAACCTAGATATGCGACGTCTCCATTTAAATACACCATTGCCGAACTGACCGCTTCATTGCCGCAATGCGCAATATAAAGCCGAACGTTCTCGGTTGGCCATCGAGAAGCCCAACACGCTATGTCGTTGCTCCACTCCGGTGAAAATCCATAGCTGTCAGCGTTGATGTCGAAAAACGCTACTCTATCGACATCGTTTTCGACGAGCCGGAACACTAATTCCGGAGCTGAAGACCTCGGTTCGGGCAATCTCCACGTCTGCATTCCAATGCAATTTTGCATGTGATAAAGTCCGTGATTCCAGGATACTTCCTCGATGGCGATAGAGGAATCGAGCCACTCATTGAATGAGATGAACAGCCATAGGGTCTTCTTCGGCCCGTAGTATCGCTTCGCTGTTAAGATTCGGTCTTGAAGGTCAGCTTCGGTCGTGACGGGACTAGTCATGAAAGCCGTATTCATGACGGGCCACTTGCCCCCGGCGCTGATCATCAGCACTCCGTCGCGATTCAAGATTTCGCCACCACCGTTGGATGCGGCCAATGCTGACCAGATCTCCGAGTACACCGAGTGATTTTCGGTGGCATCGGACGTACCTGGATGTGATGCTATGCCGACTAGGCTATCAACGGGCAGCGCAGCCCCCTGAATACCGCGCGCTATCGTCCAAACACCGTCTTATCTTGTCGGCGACAATGCCCGCATTCGGCATCTCCCACATCGTTTTGTGGTTGCCGGGCACCACGTGTACTTCAAGCCCCTTTGTCGCGACGTCGCTCCACCCCAGTCGAGTATCGTGAAAAACGCGAAAACTCCAATCACTACACCAGAACAGGGTAACCCGTCCCGGGTAAGGCTTCGGCGTATACGCGCGCTCGGCTCGTAGATTCGCTTCCTCAATTTCGGCGAGCACTTGCGTGAGTGTCAGCTCGCGTTTGACCTTCGTGCCTGCAGAGCGCATGATGGACTTTGTCTTTAAGACTAGATTTCTAATCACACCGGCAACCCGTCTCAGACGTTCACCGCGCGCAGCAAACAGGAGCTCGCCCCAGTAGAGATCGAATTTCCACAGGCGAGTACCCGGCGCTGCTCGCCTCATGAAATGCGCTGGGCGCCCAGGGAAAAATGTGTCAATGAGACTAAGCAGGCCAACCCTCTCCCCGTTGGCAACCAATTGCTGTGCCATTTCGAACGCGACTGCTCCCCCGAAACTCCACCCTGCGAGGTTGTATGGACCCTCGGGCTGAACGGTGCGAATTGCCTCAATGTATTCTGCCGCCATGTCCTCAATACGGACGTGAGCGGCTCGCTTCCCCTCTAATGCAGTCGATTGTAGTCCATAGAACGGCTGGTCAGGGCCAAGCAGATTAGCAAGCGCATGATATCTGACCAAGTTCGATCCCCGCGGATGTACGCAGAATATCGGAGGCAAAGTTCCTGAAGCTTTGATCGGCACCACGGGTGACCACGCCTTGCCGGCTTCTTGCGCCAGAACCTCGGCCAATAACGCAGCCGTTGGAGCGCGAAACACAGTTGACGGCGGCAACTTACTCCCACAGAACTTTGCTATTTCCGAAAACAACCTGACGGCAAGCAAAGAATGACCACCAAGTGAAAAAAAGTTGCCTGTTATACCGATCGGCCGAACATCCAGCAGACGCTCAAAAATGTCGACAAGTTTTCGCTCGAGATCAGTTCGAGGCGAAACAAACTCGTCAACTTCGGTAACACTTGTCGCCGGTATTGCCGGGGCAGATATGAGAGCGCGACGGTCGATCTTCCCATTAGGCGTGAGCGGCAGTTCCGGGACGTTTACGAAAAAGGCCGGAACCATGTACTCCGGCAGGATATGTTGCAGCTGTGCGCGCAACGTCTGTCCATCCGCTGCTGCGTCCGCTACGGCCGGCACAACAAATGCGATCAGTTGGGATTCGCCGTTCTCAGTGTTGCGCGCGATCACTGCGCTGTCTTTCACAGCAGGATTCTGCCGCAGGGTTGTTTCGATCTCTCCCAGTTCAATTCGATATCCGCGTATCTTGACTTGGTCATCTTTGCGTCCCAAACACTCGATGTTTCCGTCGTCTCGAAATTTCGCTTCGTCTCCGGTTCGATATAACCGGGATCCGGGCGGGCCGAACGGATCTTCACTGAACCGCTGCCTGGTCAGTTCGGGCTGGTTCCAGTATCCTCGTGCGAGCCCGGCTCCGCCGATGTATAGCTCGCCCGGCATCCCGGTAGGAACCGGCTTGCAGCTGTCATCCAGAATGTACACTTGCGTGTTGGCGACCGGATGTCCAATTGATAGCGACTGGGCGTCTCGCGCGACGTGGCCTACTGTGGACCAAATGGTCGTTTCTGTTGGCCCATACACGTTCCATACCGAGCCCACGCGATCCAGCAGCGCATCCGCCAGATCCCGTGAGAGCTTTTCGCCCCCGCACAGGATCTTCAAGTCCCTTTGCCCTGTCCATCCGGACTGCACCAGCATCCGCCATGTTGCGGGAGTTGCCTGCATCGCGGTCGCCTGGCACGTTCTCAATAATTCCAGCAGTCGTCCTGGATCACGCGCCGCTGTGCGGCTCGCTATCACTACGCGAGCGCCCACGGTGAGCGGCAAAAATAATTCGAGACCAGCAATATCAAACGAGATCGTCGCGATCGCAAGCATTACATCGGAACTGGCAAGCCCGGGTTCCTCCGCCATTGACTGCAGCTCATTCAGAAGAGCGCCATGCTCGATCATGACGCCTTTCGGACGCCCAGTCGATCCAGACGTGTAGATGAGATACGCCAGATCGTCGCCAGCAGGAGCGCCTGTGATTACGTGATCCTGGTCGCGCAGAATTGCATCCAGTTCGGTGTCGACACAAATCAGATCCAAATCGGCTGCCGACAAATTTTCTACGAACCTGCGCTCAGTTAACAGCAGCCGCGCGCCGGAGTCCTGCAGCATAAACCGGAGCCGCTCGATGGGGAAATCCGGATCTAGAGGCACGTACGCGCCTCCCGCCTTGAGGATTCCCAGCAGTGCAACCATCATTGTGAGTGACCGGTCCACGCAAACGCCCACCAGAGTTTCCGCGCCAACACCTCGTTCGCGGAGGTGAGCCGCCAACCGGTTCGCTCGCCGCTCCAACTCGCCGTAGGTAAGGTGCTCTCCTGCGAACACCACCGCAATCTTTGCCGGATCTTGTTCGCACTGCCGGTCGATTAAGTCGAGTATGGTTTGAACGGGTTTCTGATCGAGAGCTGAGGCGTCCCAAGCGCCGTCTACTTCGGCCAGGTCCTCTTCAGCAACTCGGCGTTCTTCTGCATCCAATAGCGGCAAATTGAAGCCAAGGATATCTGATGTCATTTATACTGCTTCGAACATGCCTGAAACGCGGATGAATGCTACCCTCAAAAATCAGGTAAATCGACGACGGTGGCCTTGCAAAGTGCTACACACACTCCCGGAAGATACAATTTACATCCGGGCCGCTGAGTCAAGGCTGCTCTCACTTAAGTCTCAGTAGCTGTCCTCCACCAAAATCGAGATCAGGCAGAAATGCTCGAATCCCCCCCATTTTTCTTATCGTGCAAAGCTTTCCATTATTGGAGGTTTTCTTCTCCAACCTAGTTACGATCTAACCCAAAACGCCTAAGGCATAACCAGTGGCTAGCCTTGCCACAATCAGGCGGGAGCCTCCGTGCAGAGACACGCCAAACTGCGATTTGTTCTGAGCTGTCGCACAGTGGATGCTTACCTTTTTAAAGCACATCGAGAAATGAAGTCAACAATCGCCGGAAGTTGAAGTACTATACGATTCCTGCGTGTTGTGGCCGTTCGAGTTGTAGTGTATTTTGATGGATCAGACGTATCCACGATTTAAGCCTTAAAAACACGCTAATTGCGATCTGGCCACCTCACGTTATGCTTGATGAATTACCGTATAAGTACTGGGTACCAGAACTCAGCCTCAACGCGCGTACAATTTGGATGTCCTGAAGAAGCAGGACGGGGCGTTCGGAAATTTCTGATTAGCTAGGAATGCCAGTAATGCTTTTGGATTATCGGAATCCGGAGCCTATTAACTGCCGTTCATTTTTTAATGGGAAATGCGGAAAGTCCGGATTTTCTAACCTGCCTTATTCTTCCGGGTCATCCGAAATATCGAAAGCCTTCTGATTTACTCTCGGCAAGCCGAACTCATGCTTGACTTGAAGTAGATCCTCGGCCGACCAACGCATTACCCGTTTACGAGGCTTGCCTCCAAATCACTTGGATTTGAGGTTAGCACCCGAGCAACTAGGGACGGTCCGCAGAACGAGACAGGTAATGTCGTCATGCTGAGGAGCCGAGCCTACGAACCGATCCGCAGATGCCATAAGGATCTGGAGTACGTCAGCAGCTGTTCTATCGGAGTGGAGGTTCAACGTGGCCAACATGCGGGATTCACCGTACTCCTCCTCTTTGTCATCTTCCGCTTCTACGAGGCCGTCTGTGAATATCAGCAGGAGGTCACCGGGTAAAAGCGTAGCTTGGCCGCATTCATAGCAGACGCTGCAGCATGAGGCCGAGGGGCAAGCCTCCGATTTGCAGACGCTCGATTTCACCTGAGGCGCGCCGCAGCACGGGCCAGTTGTGTCCCGCGTTCACGTACGTGAGTTGCCGGGTAACGGGATCCAATTGCGCGAGAAATGCGGTCGTGAAGCGTCGCACGCCGACGTTTTGTTCGTAGCAGTACTGGTTCAAGCGCACGATTAAATCGAGCGGCGTTGTGCGGAGACCGGCCAGAGTTCGCAGGCTTGCCTGCAGGGTCGCCATAAGCAGAGCTGCGGGGACGCTTTTGCCAGCCACATCCGCTACCACTAGAAGCAGCGGGGAGGGCGCAGTACAGTCCGCACTGATAGGGCGCAAGAACGCATCGTAATAATCGCCTGCCACGGTGTTGGCCGGGCGAGTTGCAAACGCCATCTCAATGCCCCGCACCTGAGGGGGCGCGGTAGGCATCAACCAAGTCTGAATTTCCTTCGCGATTTCGAGGTCACGCTTCATGGTGACGCGGTCGGCGAGTTCCAGGGCAAGCAGGATGAGCAGCGCCATTGCCCCGAAGAACGAGAGGTTGGGCATATGCACCTCGGCCTGGGCGTATCGGAAATCGAACCCGGGAAACACGAGCAATACGAGCGCAATCACGAAGAGGACACGCCGCCCGGGCGAAAGCTTCAAAACCATTGCCCAGAACAGCCCACTGGCGACGCGTTTGAACCGTTGACCGCGCCTTTCATGTTGGCCACGGCTCCAGTCAATCTCCTTAGAATAGAGGCGATAGCTGGCCCGGGCTTCGCTGTGGAACTGCGACCAGAGTCGCTGGATGGCGATGCCGTCGCTGATTCGTCGCCAGAAAGTCCGCAAGCGAGTAGCCATATTCTGAGTTTGCACTGTTTGCAAATGACGAAAAAAGGGCGGCGGGTTCAGGAGGACATAGTCGACGACGGACGGCTCAATTCCATTCACGGTGCAGGTGCATTCCAACATTCAAGGAAGCGCTCCGGTAGGCCAGATCGAGTCGGCGCATTGTCATAACAGACCCACAATTTCCGGAGCGAAGCAGCCGTATCATTTCGACGCAGAGGTGCAATTTTCGGTTTTCACTGGTTTCCCCAGATATGGCGCAAAAGCCGCGGCAAGGACCAGGGTCAATCGTTTTGTCGGTTCATGGAAACCGGGCCGATGGAGCTGCGATTGCGAAAACTGTTACCTTGAAGCTGAACTTGTTAACCCGCCTGACGTGATCGTAACGGCGGAACGGAATTGTGCAGGAACATCTGGCACTGTGGGGCCGAATCTTAGGAAGCCGCTTGGCATTCTCTCAGGTCGGCCTGCTGTTGATTCTCGGGTTGCTCTGGTCGGTCGAGAGTCCCTGCGAAGTCCCGGTATGCGCCACCTGCCATCCCAAAGAAACTGGACGATTTCTGGAGTCCTCGATGGGGCACTCGCTCGAATCCCCAAAGCCGCGCCCTAACGGCTCAGCGATCCACGGCCGCTCGCGAAGCATCATTCAAGTCATGGATCGGGGAGGCAACATGTTCCACCGGATTTCAGAACGTGGACCGACGGCGGAGTATCAGGTTAAATATCAACTCGGCTCCGGTAAAGCCGGGCATGCTTATCTTGTGCCCGTGGACGACTATCTCATTCAATCTCCAGTCGGGTACAGCCAACAAGGTTGGGATGTGGCGCCCTCGTTTGCAAATAAGCCGCTGTTGGATTTTGACAGTCCAGTGGATGCAAGGTGCCTATTCTGCCATGCGGATAACGCAAAATTCGCCGACATCGACGGACGTCGCCTAAGTGGCGTGCCAATAACCGCCGTTAGCTGCGATCGCTGCCATGGTCCAACTTCAAACCACGTCCGGCATCCCTCGGCGAAGAATATCGTTTAATCCCGGAAAACTGAAGGGCACAGAGAGAGACAGTATCTGCGTGCAGTGTCATCTTTTGGGAGAAGCACGAATCGTGAATCCGGAAAAAAACTAGAACATTTTCACGCGGGTCAGGATCTTGCCCAAATCGTTGCCGTGTATGTGTCGAAACATGAACGGGGTGAATTCAAAGCAGTAAGCCGGGTCGAGCAACTTTCACAGAGCATTTGCGCGCGATCAAGCGCCGGAAAGCTTTGGTGTGGAACCTGCCCTGATCCACACGGTGAGTCACGAACCGGGCATTCGAGTTGAGAATGGTTTGCACATCTTGCCATCCCGCGGCATCTCTCTCGAAGATCGGTCATTCACCTCCTCCAGGAGAATGCACGAGTTGCCACATGCCTCGCATGTCGCCCACCGACATCGCTCACGCGGCTATCACGGACCATCGTATCCTGCGCAAACCGTCCGAATCGAGTGGGAATTCGGGTATCGGACCGCAAACATTGAAGGCTTGGACTGCGCCCCCCGAACAATTCCGCGCCAGGGATCTCGGACTGGCCGAATTGGAATTCGGTTCGCGCATCCAACAGGAGTCCATGACAGAGGACGCGGCGAGACTGCTTAATGGGCTGCCACGAGATCAAAAGGATGAGGATCCCGCAGTGCTTTCCGCAAGAGCGGCCACACTTCTTTCCCAGGGAAACACCGAGGAGGCTTTGTTGCTGTGTAGACGAGTCGTCGAGAAGCGTCCTAGCAGCGCGCAATACGCGGTCTACCTGGGTATGGCGCTTAACCGCAAGGGTGACCTCGCAGGCGCTGCGCGGGAACTCAGCCGAGCCATCGATTTGGACCCGTCGCTTCAGGATGCGTATGTTCAGTTGGTAGATATCTACGGGCGCCAGGGACTCACGACGAAAGTACAGGAAACCATTGACCGATATTTGAGGTGGAATCCACAAAACATTTGGTTTCGACTGGCAAAACTCGAAGCGCCGCAACCCGCTACGCGATAATTTCACAAGACGCGCTGAAGCAATAATCCCCGAGCATCATTTTTCCATCTTCACCAGCATTCGAGTAGCTGTCCGGGTCCCTTCGATTTCCACGCTGCTATTCTTTTAAAATTCGCAAAAGGACCATCTACAACGTGATATTCTCTCCAGGCCAGCTGGCTTTGGCGTTCTTCGGTTCAGTTGTACTTCTTTTCTCTCAAAAGCCGAGCACACCCGATCCCGACCGCCCCATCGGTCCAGTGCTACATCAGATCGAAGACTTCGTGCAACATGGCATGCAGAAGACGGGGGTGCCCGGGGTCGCGGTGGCAGTAGTTTACCGGGACCAGGTTGTGTATCTAAAAGGTTTCGGCGTCCGTAAAGCCGGTCGTCGGGCCCCAATCGATCCGGACACGGTTTTTCAATTGGCGTCTGTATCGAAACCGATCGCCTCGACAGTTGTCGCTGCTCTGGTGGGTGCGCACGAAGTTGATTGGGATGCCAGAATCATGAATTTCGATCCGGACTTCAAGTTGTCCAACCCAAATGTAACGGAGCAGTTGACCATACGCGACCTCCTTTCTCATCGCAGTGGTTTGCCGACATCTGCCGGAGACGCGCTCGAAGATCTCGGTTTTACCCGCCCCGAGATACTGCACAAGATGCGCCTGTTGCCTCTGCCAGGCACGTTTCGCAAGACCTATAAGTACAGCAATTTTGGATACACTGAGGGCGCAATCGCCGCCGCGAAACACGTCCGGGAACGGTGGGAGGTCCTCGCCCACGAGCGCCTTTTCAAGCCACTCGGAATGGCTTCCACGAGCTATCACTACTCTGACTACGAAAACTCCGAGAACAAGGCAGCTATCCACGTCTTTGTTGATGGAAAACCTGTCGCTCGCTATCAGCGCGATCCCGATGCCGAAGCTCCGGCTGGAGCGGCCAGTTCTTCAGCGCGGGATCTGGCGGAATGGCTGCGCCTGCAATTGGCCGGTGGCACATGGAATGGCAAGCAGATCGTAGGCGCCGGCGCCTTGAAAGAGACGCACTCCCCCCAAATCGTGACTGGACCCGATCATATTAATGGAGGAAGTTCCTATTACGGACTGGGATGGAACGTAAACTATGATCATCATCACGAACTGATTCTCAGCCATAGTGGCGCTTTCTTTCTCGGCACAGGTACGGCGGTCCGATTCTCACCCTCGGATCAGCTCGGAATCATCGTGATCACCAATGCATTACCGACCGGGCTCGCGGAGGCGACCACCCTGACATTTTTCGATCTGTATAAATATGGGAAGCCGACCCAAGATTGGCTTGCGTTGTTCGCCGGCATCTTCCGGTCCCTAATTGAAGCATCCAATAACGAAAGCACCGAATATTCGAAGCTGACGCCCCCCGCTTCTCCCGTTCACAGCAGACCCCCTTCCGCCTATGTTGGAATATATTGCAACGATTATTACGGCCAGGTGGAAATCAGGGAACAGCGTGGGTTGTTATGGATGCGCTTGCCCGCAAAAGGCACCTTATACACCCTCAGCCACTGGGATGCAGACACATTTACCTACCGGTTCGAAGCCGAGCAGGGCATTGGCACTCGGGGCGTTAAGTTTACGTTTGGCGCCGCACCCAAAGTACTGATTGAGAACTTGGCGCTGGAGGGAAATGGAGTCTTTACCCGAGTCGATCAGTGCCTTGGTTCAACGAGCGACGTTCAATAAACGTCTGTTGAAGGTATCTGTCGAGTATGATCCGGCGATGGTGCAGTTCATGGCCGGCGATGTGAAATACGAGACCCGAACGGTAGCACTGTTCCGTTCACCAGACCCGGGCGTATCTAACCGACAATCCATCTTGCAATTATCAACTCAATGCGTCTGAATGGTTAAATCTTGGTCGGCTCGCATGGCAAACCCACAGTGCTCAAAAAACGTGAGCGCCGACCGGGAGAACGGCCGGAAGAGATTGCAGCAGCGGCGTTGAACCTGTTCTGCAAAAGAGGCTATAACGTCACGACCATTGACGAGATCGCCGCCGCCGGTGTTACGAAGGGGGCTGTTTACCACCATTTCGACAGCAAAGAGGATTTGCTTCAAAGCGCGATGACAAACTTCTTCGACAGCGCACTCGAGCGAGCAATGGAGAGTGTAGCAAATTCGCCCGCCCGAAGCTACTACTCACTCCCGAAGGTGCACATGCCGTTTCAGCGTGACGCAAGCTTTGAGCATTCACAAAAGCTATGAGGATATTCGTCGAAGGTGGAACGGGCGTTCTCGGACGCGCACGCATCCTGATCGATGGCGCGATCGCCGAAAGTGCACCCGTGCATGTTCACGAATCGATTACCTTCGTGTACCAGGACGGAGGAGACAAATGGTTGACTGAAGGCGATCCGGTTGATGGTGATGATGTAAATGCGTTGCGCGGCGCGCTGGCAGGAGAGCAGCAGGCACTACGTTTCACCCACGAGGGAGCACGAGGAGTTATCCTGCGATTCGGTGGTTCTATGGAGCTGATAGCCCCTCGGCTGCCGAGATGGCGAAAATGGCACGGCATCACCTCCTCTTCTCCTTCGGCTCCGGTTCGAACTACTTTTCCTCAATTTATATACCGGACGCAGCCGCACCGTTGCGGCAGCGGTGAACGTTCCTGCCGGACGCTGTGGTTCACGCGTATGATAGCCTCAACTTCTATGGACTTGTAGCTCAGTTGGTTAGAGCGCCGCTTTCACACAGCGGAGGTCGCAGATTCGAGTTCTGCCAAGTCCACCACGAGTTCCAACCTTGCGCCTTGTATTTAGCAAGGCCAATGCATTTTGATCCGTCGGCAAGCCTCGTCATTTCTGAGTGTCAAACCGATCTTGGGAGAAATCCGTTGACAGTTAGCTACTTACATATTAGCTTCGCTTGTGACAATCCACAGAAATCTCCTGGGCAATACAGCGGCATCGATCTTTACGAGCCAAGCCAAACGAAGCGGGATACAGAGAACGTTCGTGGCGGTTTGTTTGACGTTTGTGAGCCTTCCGGTCGTAGCTAGGGCCAGCGACACTGAATTCAATCGGCGAACCCTCAAGGGGATTAAAGCTGTCGGGGTGATCGTGGAAGAGCTAAAAGAAGTTCCTAATGGTTTAACCAAAGAGCAGCTACAAAGTGATGTCGAACTGAAGCTGCGAGAAGCCGGAATCACAGTTATTCCACTAAGCCAGTCGAATCAGGCAGCAGCACCGTACCTTTATGTGAGAGTCAATTCCATCCAATTACCAAGCTCTGGTCAGTATGTTTACGCCATCGGTATTGAACTAAATCAGGTAGTAAGAATCGCCCGCGACATGAAAATCACATCGGTTGCTACTACTTGGGACAAAGGTGGTACCGGCTGCACATCCAGGCCAGGAAGCATACGGGACGGTGTCGCCGATTACGTCGATAAATTTCTCACCGCCTATTTCTCCGTCAATCCAACACCCTGGCGACCATATTAGACCGCATTCTTGCGGATTGGCACGGGTTCGCTAGTGAAGTCGCCCAGGCAATAAGTCGCCGTCCTGTTCCTCATCGTCTCTCCGAAACTCATGCCAGCGGCCTGCTTGCTCGTGCTCAGCAATTTCGGCGTTCAACTCATCTTCCGCCTCACGCCGATTCACCCAATCGCTGTAGGCTTCGTCAGAATGTCTGGACTGTGGGCAGACCTCGCCAGAACTTGTGATGCCTTGCTTGGTTCGTTCAATTACAAATGTCGGTAAGTGGTCATTTGTCATTTCTGTCAGTCCGGAAAAGCACTAAACTCGATATCAAATGATATTCCGTTTTTTGCAACTTCAGCAAGGAAGATTCCGCAAGTCACTGCACTTTTTTGAAAGCTTGTGTAAGACAGTCCGTGCAAAATACCTATTGACAGAAGAAAACATACTTATCGTCTATGTTAGTCAGAATTAAATCGATAACTCGGGTTCCGTTCCGACATAAGTTTCCCTAGATACACACTCTTAAAACCGATTGTGATGAAATGTTCCTTCACTCTTGAAGGGACTCATGGAACGATGCCGTAACGAGCGGCTCGAATGTGTAACCCTAAAGGCTTCATGAATCTCTCGAAATTCCATATCCTCTATTCTGATGTGGGCGGTGTCCTGGGTACCAACGGCTGGGACACACGCCTCCGGCAGAAAATTGTCGCACATTTCAAGATCGAGTTCGACGAAATAGAAGGCCGGCACCATTTAGTGTTCGATAGCTACGAGCGCGGCCACATGGGTTTTGAGGATTACTTGCGCGCTGTATTCTTCGACGTACCTCGTGCGTTCACGATAGAAGAACTTCGTGAGTACACGTTTAACGAATCCCTTGCCTGGCCAGAAAACATCGATTTGCTAAAGCGGACCAAGGTATCGAATGGACTCAAACTCGCACTTATAAGCAATGAGGGACGCGGCCTCACAGAACATCGCGTCCGCAAGTTCCATTTGCGGGAGCTTGCAGACTTCATGATCTTTTCCCACTGCGTTGGCTACCGCAAGCCGGACCGCGAAATTTGGCGCCTGGCGTTGCATTTGGCACAAGCAGCGCCGCACGAGTCCATCTATCTCGACGATCGGAAAATGTTTGTCGATATTGCGGCTGACATGGGGTTCACAGCCGTTCACTACGTTTCAGTTGAAGATACGGGTCAGCGGTTGCGAGAATTAGGACTCGTCGTATAGATGACGCGTCATTTCAATTGTTTATTCACCTCGTCCCAGTTGACGATATTCCACCAAGCTGAAATGTACTCAGGACGCCGGTTTTGATACTTCAGATAATACGCGTGTTCCCAAACATCTAAGCCGAGGATCGGCTTTTTGCCTTCCATTAACGGACTGTCTTGATTCGCACTTGATGTGAGTTCGAACTGACCTGAGCTGCCTTTGACGAGCCAGGCCCACCCTGAACCGAAGCGGCCCGTAGCCGCTGCATTGAATTTTTCTTTGAACGCTTCGAAGCTGCTGAAGTTGGAAGTAATGATGCTTTGAATGTCACCCTTCGGAGCGCCACCGCCGTTTTTCGACATGAGCTTCCAAAAAAGTGAATGGTTGGCGTGTCCACCGCCATTGTTTCGAACGGCGGTCTTGATGGCTTCTGGAACCGCCCCGCAGTTATTGGCAAGCAACTCCTCAATTGATTTGCTCGCCAGATCAGGGGCGGATTCGAGAGCCTTGTTTAGGTTCGTCACATACGCACCGTGGTGTTTGTCGTGGTGAATCTCCATGGTGGTCTTGTCGATGTGTGGCTCTAATGAATCTGCGGGGTAGGGAAGCGGTGGAAGTGTAAATGCCATTATTGTTCTCCGAGTCTTTGATTGCGCTCCTAAGTAATTAGTTTCCGCTAACTGATGCAGAAATTCAGGGGTGAGTCGCACCGAGGCAAGGCTGGGCGCATCGTATCAGGCGTGATAAACAGTTTCGCCTGCGACAATCGTTTCGATGATAGTCAAGGACCGCGGTTGATCATCCCAGCGAAACCGGACAAAATCGGCCTTCTCACCCGGAGCGAACCCACGCTGACGTCCGGCTATTCGTGCCACGCGCGCGGGATTAACGGTTGCCATGGCGAGAGCTTCACGCAGCGAAATGCTTCCCAGGCGAATGGCGTTCCCGATGGCGTGATCCATCCGTAGACCCGAGCCCGCAAGCCGTGTACCTCCACGCAACACGACGCTCCCATCTTGACGAAGTTCTACGTCAACTTGCCCCAAGCTGTAGAATCCTGGATCACACATTGCCGGCATGACTGCGTCGGTAACGAGAACGGACCGCTCGACGCCTTTAGCGCGAATGGCGGCCGTGAAGAACGCGCTCGGGATATGGATGCCATCGAGGATAAAACTGGGCGTCAGGCTGTCTGCTGCAAGCTGATCCCAGATATAGTTTTGTGTCTTTGGAAGCGTCGAATGTGCGCCGTTACCCACGTGAGTGGACATCGTCGCTCCCGCGCTGATCGCGGCCGTAATTTGCGTCGATGTCGCTTTTGTGTGACCGACACTCGCGACCACACCAGAGCGCACGAGCTCACTTATATACGAGGGCGCTTTCTCCCACTCGGGCGATAGAGTCACCAGCCGGATATGCCCGTTTGCAGCCTCTTGCCATTGCTTGAACTCTTCTATATCGGGAGGTCTCACGTGCTCGGCTGGATGTGCGCCGCGCGGTCCTTCTTCAGGCGAGATATGAGGGCCTTCCACGTGAAAGGCTTCGATAGCCTTTGCTTCCGGCATTCCGTTCCGGCCAAGGTCTTCCTTTGCAGACGCCAAGTTTCGAAGAGCGCCGATCATCCGCTCTTTTGACCCCGTAATTACCGTAGGAAGGAAACGAGTCACTCCGGTCACGAACATCCGCCCGATCGATTGAGCGATCGCCTCAGGCGAAGTCGATGGATCGTTGTAGTCCACACCGGCAAAACCATTCACTTGTAGGTCGATGAATCCCGGAGCAATAAATTCGTCAACGTCCGGCGGGTAAATGAGCTCGTCAACGGTCTGAATCGCGGTGTCGTACTCGATTTGTAGAACCGATGACGTGCCGGCAACTCTTCCCGGCAGAAGCTTTTTCACGACGCTTTCACTCATAAACTCCGACATAAAATGCTATTCGTGTTTTTTTCACAACTTACGCACAGCCAACGCCGCATAACTTCGTAACAGCTGGCAGGATAAAAGGTGTTGAAAAGGCCTTGTTCATCGCGGAATAAGACTAGCGTTTGAACATCGCCTGAGGTAAAAAATAAATAGCTCCGGCGCGGGTGTCGGACCGGCAGGTAATCTCGGGGGAGGTGGCTGCAGGTTCGGTGCTCGCGGCTGGACCACGACTCAAGGCTGCCGATTCGGTCTATGCGCCTACGGGCTCAACTTCAGGAACACCGGAGACAGGCACCAGCCATCCAAATTCATCTTTAATTTCGCCCTTGACGATTTGAAAAAAGCGCTGCTGAATAGCTTGCGTGATTTCTCCGCATTGTCCACCGCCGACCGTAATCCGGTCCACGGAGCGAATCGGAGTAACTTCGGCCGCCGTTCCTGAAAAGAACACTTCGTCGGCGATGTAGAGCATTTCTCGGGGGATGATGGTTTCGACCACTGGTATTCCCAGCTGTTCAGCGATTTTCATGATTGTGTCTCGAGTGATGCCGGGCAAAACCGAGGCTCCCAGAGGCGGCGTAAGGATCTTGCCCTTCCGAATCACGAAAACGTTTTCACCAGATCCCTCGCTGACGTAGCCAGCGTCGTCTAACGCAATTCCTTCGTCGTAGCCGTTAATGTCGGCTTCCATGCGGATGAGTTGCGAATTCATGTAGTTCGCCCCTGCCTTAGCTAGCGCCGGCAGCGTGTTGGGCGAAATGCGAGTCCAAGAGGAGACGCACACATCCACTCCATTCGCCAGGCAGTTTTCGCCCAGGTAACTGCCCCACTCATACGAGGCCATATAGATGTCGGTTGGATTATTCTTCGGCAGAACACCGACATCACCGTACCCGCGCAGGGCGATAGGCCGAAGATAACAGGATCGGAGTTTGTTGGCTCGAATCAAATCGATCATGGCCTTCGTAAGTTGATCTACCGAATATGGCAGATCCATACGGTAGATTTTGGCGGAATCTGACAGACGCTGCGCATGATCCGCCGCCCGAAAAATTGCAGGCCCCTGCTCAGTGTCGTAGCAGCGGATGCCCTCAAACACCGAACTGCCATAGCTCACTACGTGGGCCAGAACGTGAATTTTGGCGTCGTTCCACGGGATGAGCCGGCCGTTGTACCAGATCTTCTCTGTCGGCTTTAACATGCTGACGATTATAGCGGAGCTCGACCTGATGCGTGGTTCGTATGACCGAGCTATAGTACGGATGAGATTGCGCCGTGGTTGTAAGGCAGACTTGGGACAGCGAAACCGTCGTGCAGCCCCCGCGCTCTACGGAATATGGACGATCAAGCAAAGCAAAAGGCCGATTTACGGGACAAGGATGCAGCGGCTGAAGAGCGACCCGTTCCTTCGCAGGCCGAAGGGGATCTGGAAACCATAGAAGAGGATCTGGAAAACAAGCAAAAGCAGGAAAAACAGGGAGGCAGCTCTTCCGGCAAGCGAGACTGAATGGAAACGTTGAACATTCTCGAGCATGTCCAATTCGATAAACAAAAGCCGGTTGTCCGAACGCTTTTACCAGGCCCGGGCTCACGCGTGATGCTGCTATGCCTTGGTTCGGGGCAAGTAATCCCCGAGCACTCGGCTGCAGCTCCGATCACGGTCCAGGCGCTTTCCGGCCGAACTACATTTTTCGATGAGAGTACGCCTTTTGACATGAGCGGCGGCGTGCTACTCCGGCTGGATGCGGGCCGCAAACACCGGCTGGAAGCGCAAGACGACTCTGTCCTCCTCGTAACCATTCTGGACGGGTCGGCTCAGGCGCAATCGCCCGGAGAAGCTCGTGGCGACTGATGTTAGAGGTTTCAGGCCAGCCGCTCACACTCGAACAGATCTCTTCTGTCTCGTTCGATAATTCGCAAACTTTTCTAAGCGAGCGGGCGCGCGCAAGCATTCAGTCCTCTCGCGAAGTAATCGAAGAAATGCTTCGTCAAGGGCAAGTAGTGTACGGCGTAAACACGGGCTTCGGGAAGCTATGCGACGTCCGGATTCCGTCCTCGGAATTACAAGCTCTCCAGCTGAATCTCGTTCGCAGTCATGCATGCGGGGTAGGTGATCCGCTGTCGGAAGCGGAAACGCGCGCAGTAATGCTGCTCCGTGCCAATGTGCTTGCCCTGGGAAACAGTGGTTGCCGAGTTGAGCTTCCGGAAACGTTATTGACGATGCTCGATCGGGGCGTTCACCCTGTCATTCCTGAGCAAGGTTCCGTGGGAGCAAGTGGAGATCTCGCGCCCTTAGCGCATTTGGCATTGTCGATGATCGGTGAAGGCGAGTCCTGGTTTCGAGGGCGCAGGCTGCCCGGTGGAGAAGCTTTGCGCGGGGCGGAAATCACTCCGGTCCGCTTGGAAGCAAAGGAAGGCTTAGCGCTCTTAAATGGGACGCAAGCCATGTGCGGAGTCGGAGGGTTAGCCCTCTATCGAGGATGGAAAGTAACCTGCCTTGCAGATTTGGCGGGCGCTATGACTCTCGAGGCTTTGCGCGGTACGCCGGTTCCATTCGATGCTCGAATCCAAAAGGCGCGGCCTCACCCGGGGCAAATGGCTTCGGCGGCCCATCTAAGAGATTTACTGACCGACAGTGCAATTCGCCGTTCGCATCTGACGAATGATCCACGCGTGCAGGATGCTTATAGCTTGCGCTGTATGCCTCAGGTGCATGGAGCCGTTCGAAATGCTCTTCAACATGCGCGCGAAGTGACCGAGATCGAGAGTGGCTCGGCAACTGACAATCCGCTGGTTTTCGCGCAAGACGTCTTGAGCGGCGGCAATTTCCACGGTGCGCCGCTCGGGATGGTTTACGACTATGCGGCTCTTGCTGTGACGGATCTGATGAGCATCAGTGAGCGCCGCATCGACCGCCTGGTCAACCCCGACCTCAACGAAGGCTTACCGCCGTTTTTGAGTTCTCATCCTGGCACTTCGTCGGGCTACATGATTGCTCACGTTTGCGCAGCGTCGCTCCTGAGCCAGTCCAAAGTATTGGCGCATCCAGCGAGCGTCGACAATGTCCCAACTTCCGGCGGGAAAGAAGATCACGTGTCGATGGGAATGACTTCGGCGCTGAAGCTTCGGCATATCGTCTCAAATGCAGAACGCGTGATCTCTATCGAACTACTCGCCGCCGCCGAGGGCTTGGACTATCGAGCGCCGTTGCGTTCATCTACAAGAATTGAGCACGCGCGTGAGATGATTCGTGCTTTAGTGCCGCGGTTAACTGCCGACCGTCCGCTGTCTGGCGATATCGAATCCATCGCGGGAGCGATCCAGAGGGGAGATTTCGATGAGTTTATGGCATAGCACAAGGCAGGTAACCGGCCGTGATTGAAACCAGTGCGGAGATCACGGCGCCCCGTGGAACAACGCTGAGCTGCAAGGGATGGCACCAGGAAGCCGCGATGCGGATGTTGATGAACAACCTGGATCCGGCAGTTGCGGAAAAACCGGAGAATCTGATCGTATATGGCGGAACGGGCCGCGCGGCGCGCAATTGGAAATGTTTTCACGCCATCGTCCGCTGCCTCCAAACTCTCGCCAACGATGAAACATTGCTGGTGCAATCGGGTAAGCCGGTAGGAATATTTCGGACGCATTCTGAAGCACCGTGCGTACTGATAGCGAACGCAAACCTAGTTGGGCGATGGTCCAATTGGAACGAGTTTCACCGGCTGGAGAAACTCGGCCTGACCATGTATGGCCAAATGACGGCGGGCTCCTGGATTTACATCGGTAGCCAGGGAATCGTGCAGGGCACGTACGAAACTTTCGCCGCAGCCGGGAAGAAACACTTTGGGGGTGAATTAAAAGGAAAGCTCATCGTATCGGGTGGTATGGGCGGCATGGGAGGAGCGCAGCCGCTTGCAGCTACTATGAACGGCGCTTGTTTTTTGGGAATCGACATTGACGCTGCGCGAATCGAGAAACGCGTTACTACAAAATATTGTGATTATTTAGTGCGCAGCCTTGACGAGGCATTCTCGCTTTTCGATACGGCACGCAGCCAAGAGCGAGCGATCTCAGTTGGACTAGTGGGAAATTGTGCGGATGTTTTGCCCGAGCTGTTCCAGCGAGGGGTTGTGCCGGACATAGTGACCGACCAGACTAGCGCCCATGATCCCCTCAATGGTTATGTACCGAACGGAATGTCGCTCGAAGCGGCGTTGGCGCTTCGGGAGCGCGATCCAGACGAATATACGCGCAGATCGATGGACGCGATTGCGAAGCATGTTGAAGCAATGCTTGCTTTGCAGCGCGCGGGATCGGTGGCTTTCGACTACGGCAATAATCTTCGAACCCAGGCAAAGAATGCGGGAGTGAATAACGCCTTCGACATTCCGGGTTTTGTCCCTGAATATATTCGCCCCATGTTTTGCGAGGGCAGGGGACCATTTCGCTGGGTTGCCTTATCCGGAGATCCCGAGGATATCCGCAGGACCGATCGTCTTGCTCTCGACATGTTCCCTGACAATGATGAGTTGCGTCAATGGATTGGCTTGGCAGGAGAGCGAATTGCTTTCCAGGGTCTGCCTGCCCGGATCTGCTGGCTTGGTTACGGGGAGCGTGCACAGTTTGGGCTGGGCATCAACGCTCTCGTTGGCTCTGGAGAAATCAAAGCTCCCATCGTGATCGGCCGCGATCATCTCGATACAGGCTCTGTGGCTTCTCCTTATAGGGAAACCGAAGGCATGCGCGATGGGTCAGATGCAATTGCAGACTGGCCTCTGCTCAATGCGCTGGTCAACACAGCGGCGGGAGCTTCTTGGGTCTCCATTCACAACGGCGGCGGCGTAGGTATCGGCTACTCACAGCACGCAGGCATGGTGATTGTGGCGGATGGCTCCGCCGAATGCGCCCGTCGGCTCGAGCGGGTGCTCACCTCTGATCCCGGCAGCGGTATTATCCGCCATGCAGATGCGGGCTACGAAACGGCGATTGAGGTCGCAAAACAGAACCATCTCAAGATTCCTATGGCCTAGTGAATGGAGTTTGAATCGCAGCCCATCGCAGTCGTCAACTGTAGCCAGATCGTGACGCTTGCGGGGCCGGCCCGGCCGCGCGTACGGCAGGAATTGAAAGAGCTCTCGATCATTACGGACGGGATGATCCTTATCCGCAACGGCCTCATCGAAGCGGTTGGGCGGCGGCAAGAACTCACAAAGGCACCCGAGTATGACGTCGTCGATGCAGGCGGTCACGTCATTCTCCCCGGGTTTGTGGATGCCCATACTCATCCCGTTTTCGCCGGGACTCGCGTCGATGAATATGAGCTTCGAGCAAGTGGTGCAACTTATCAAGACATCGCTGAAGCTGGGGGCGGAATTCGCTCAACGGTCCGAAAAACCCGGGCGGCATCCGAGGTCGAGCTGTTTACGGCTGCCAAGCGTTATTCCGATTGGTTCCTTCGTACCGGTACAACGACCATCGAAGCAAAGTCTGGCTACGGATTATCGCTTGAGCATGAGCTTAAGATCTTGCGCGTCATTCGAAGAATCAATGAAAGGACCGGTCTAGAGTGTATACCTACTTTCCTGGGTGCGCACGATATACCGGACGAATACCGCGGGAACACGACCGACTATGCCGATCTCGTCATACACGAGATGCTTCCGGAAATTGCGGAACTGCAACTGGCGAAGTATTGCGACGTCTTCTGCGAGCCGGGTGTTTTTGACGTGCCGACTTCCAGGAAAATTCTTCGGGCCGCGCGTAAGCTTGGTTTCGAGTTGCGAGTGCACGCCGATCAACTTTCGAGATCCGGTGGGGCCGAAATGGCCGCCGAGCTTGCCACAGTGACGGCAGATCACTTGGAGCAAATCGATGAGCGTGGAATTGAGACTTTGTCAGCATCCGGCGTGCAACCCGTTCTTCTTCCTGCGTCCGTTTATACCCTGGGATCGCGACAATTCGCACCGGCACGAAGAATGATCGACGCGGGTCTTGCCATTGTTCTGGGGACCGATTTCAACCCTGGGTCATCGCCCACTCCGTCGATTCCCTTTGTACTCTCGCTCGCATGCACGCAAATGCAAATGACTCCAGCTGAAGCGATCACGGCAACTACGATCAATGCCGCATATAGCCTTGGCTGTGGAGATCAGATTGGCTCGCTTGGGGCAGGGAAGCGCGCTAACTTTGTAATTCACGACTGCGCGGACTATCGCGAGATTCCCTATTTTGCGGGAATCGAATCGGCGAGTGCTGTTTTCGTTGACGGTAAAAAGATGGTGCTGAACCGATGAACGATGAGCGCGAGACGGGCTGGCTGGCCGATCTGATCTATCTAAAAGGCCGGTTCGAGAGTGATTACGCGATGTTCGTCGATGAAACCGGCCGGATCACGCGCTTTTCGGACGCTCCGAATGACTTGGCTGTTTCACGCAGGCTTCCGAATCGCGCAATTCTTCCGGGACTTGTCAATTGCCACTCACATTCTTTTCAACGTGTAATTCGTGGCCGTACTGAACATCGAACAGCAGCCAATCGAGATACGTTCTGGACCTGGCGCGAGGCGATGTATCACGCAGCAAATTTACTATCGCCGGAAGATGTGTATCGTGTCACGCGGATGGCCTTCCTCGAAATGCTCATGTCCGGAATCACAACCGTAGGCGAATTCCACTATCTGCATAACGCCCCCGATGGATCACGATACGAAGATCCCAATCTGCTGGGGAAACAGATAGTGCGGGCCGCGCATGAAATCGGTCTTCGCATTGGGTTGTTGCGAACCGCGTACGCACGCGCCGGTTGGCAAAAGCTGGCACATCCAGGCCAAACGAGATTCATTACGGCCACGCCAGAAACATTCTTGGAAGACACCGAAGCACTGCTCAGAGCAATGCCGAAATCCTCAAACTTTGGCTTTGCGTGGCTGGGCATCGCGCCCCATAGCGTTCGTGCACTGCCCATAAACTATCTAACGGAAATCACAGACTATGCCCACGAGAACGGCCTGCCCGTGCACATGCATGTCGCGGAACAGCCCGCTGAAGTCGACGAATGCCTAGATGAACATGCACTTCGTCCGGTGGAACTGCTCTATCGCAACAACATACTCAATTCGTCTTTTGCTGCTGTCCACGCGATTCACATTACCGAAGACGAAATCGGATATCTCGGCACCGCAAAAGCCCACGTGTGTGCCTGTCCGACAAGCGAACGGAACCTCGGTGACGGTGCAGTACCCGCGAACCGCCTGGGACAAGCTGGCGTGAATATCTGCTTCGGTTCCGATAGCAATGTGCAAATCGATCTCCTCGAAGACGCTCGTTTATTGGAATATCACCTTCGGATGAACAAGCTCGAGCGAGCCGTTCTCGCTCCGCCTTCAGGTGAAGATCAGTTAGCGCAGCTCTTGTTTGCAAGCGCGACAGAAACCGGTGCAGCCGCGCTGAAAGCACCCGGAGGCAGTCTGGAAGTTGGACGTCCCGCGGACTTCTTTACAGTTGACCTCAATGATGTCTCCATTGCAGGGGCCGGACACGAATCTCTGTTGAATAATATTATCTTTTCTCTAGAGCGCACCGCTGTATGCGATGTCTTCGTGGACGGGGAACCCATAATTCAGGATGGGCACCACGCACTTCAGGAGGCAGTTCTCAGCGACTTCGAAGCGGTTCAGCGTCGCCTTTGGAAATAGTTGATGAAAACCGCGCCTGAAATCCTAATCGATCTTGTCTCAATCCCCTCAGTTTCATCGATGAGTAATCGAGACGTTATCGAGTACGTCTTGCAGTATCTCAACGGAAGCGACTGGCGGACGGATCTCCATTGTTACCGCGATGGGAAGGGAACTGAGAAGGTCAATTTAATAGCGCAGACCAAGAATAGCCTTCCCGACATGGCCGAGTTGGCTTTGGTTTGCCATACCGACACTGTCCCGTTCGATGCAACGTGGAACGAAGCGGTGCATCCTGTTTGCCGGGATGGCCGAGTGTTCGGACGAGGCAGCTGTGACGTGAAAGGCTTCCTTGCATGTGTTTTAGAGGCGGTGAGCCAGGTTGATGTGACCCGGCTTTCACGATCCCTTGCACTGGTCTTAACTGCGGATGAAGAAGTGGGTTGCATTGGCGCGAAATATCTTGCGGGCAAGAACGCACTCAAATCTCGATACATGATCATCGGCGAGCCAACAGGACTCGTGCCAGTCCGGGCCGGTAACGGGGACGCAGTGGGAGAGATTATGGTCCGCGGCAACGAGGCTCACAGTGCTTTCCCGGAGCGAGGCCGTTCGGCCATTCGCGACGCTGCGCGCGTTCTGGAACGACTGGACAACGTCGCCCTGCAACTTACTTCCCGCACGGATTCAGATTTCGAACCGCCGTTTACCACGTTGAATGCCGGATTGATTCAGGGCGGCACTGCAAAGAATATAGTCCCTGGCGAATGCGGATCACCATCGAGTGGAGGCCGATTCCGGGCCAGGATCCGGCCTGGGCTGCCACCACGATTGAGGAAGCGCTTGAACGTCTGCGTCGTGAGTTTCCCGGCTTCGACGCGGAGCTAAAAGTCACTCGCCTAGACCCCGCGTTCACCCCGAGCGAAACGAGCGATCTTTCATGCCTTTTTGAATCGCTCACCCAGCGTTCTGCGACGACTGTTCCGTTTGGAACAGAAGCCGCTCACCTGGCCTCGCTGACATCGGAAGCGCTGGTCTTTGGTCCCGGCGATATGACGGTTGCGCATAAGACGGGAGAATTCGTTCCCGTAGAAGAACTGCGCGGTTGCGTGACTTACCTGGTCGCCGCAATCGAACAGCTCTGCGGCAAACGCTCTAATTGAGACCGTGCCCGAACTTAGTGAGTTCCCGCCACTCCGGTGCAAAGCCAGTCATGTTCCAAAGTTGGAAATGGCTGACGTTTCTCCATTGGCGATATCATTCGGACGAAATTCGACGCTTGTTGCCCCAACAACTTGCGTTAGACACTTTTGATGGCTCCGCCCGGGGGCTTGACTCCGTTCTTGCTGAAGGGGCTTCGTCCGCCGTTCGCGCCAGCACTGCCGTGGATTTCACATTTTCCTGAGATGAACATTCGCACCTACGTCCGTGGACCCGATGGCGAGCCGGGTGTGTGGTTCTTTACGCTCGAAGCAGGCCGTTTGGCGGCGGTCGCGGGTGCTCGCTTGGCGTACCGGCTTCCTTACCGCTGGGCTGCTATGCGAGTGAACAAAGGCAACGGAGCGGTCGAATACTCAAGTTCGGGAAAGTGGCCATTTGGAACGGGCGACGCTCGTATCCGCGTGGAGATCGGGGAGCCTATTCAATCGGCAGAACTTGATCGGTTTCTCACAGCGCGCTTCAGGCTATATATACTGCTGTTCGGACGCCTCGGGTTTGCTCAGATCGAGCATAAGCCGTGGCCTTTGAGGACAGCTCGCCTGGTGCGGCTCGGGCAAAACGTCATCGAAGCTTCTGGAGTTCCTCAACCGCAGGGAGATCCCATGCTTCATCACTCGCCCGGAGTGAATGTACGCGTGGGGGATGGTAAAGGCACTCCGCTAAGCCTTGATTATTCGATACCTACAACTTAAAAGGTCATCTGGTTCTTGTAAGGTGGCGTGGCCGATAACAGATATTATGTAAACTAGGGTGGTAAAAACTTACTTGACACACCTATTGAACGGTAGTAGGCTGACGGGGTGTTCGCGTCAACTGTCGATCGCTTTCGATTCTTTCGGTATTGGGCAAGAGCGGGAGGTTGGGCACGCGCCAACACGAAACTCTACACGCTCCCCAAAGCCGTCCCTCCGATTCTTGCGGCTTTCGTTCAGTACCTTGTCTTCCACCAGCAAACCATGCAGCAGTTTCAAATAACCGCCGCCATAGTTATCGGTGGATACATTGTTCTGTATACATTGGAATTCACATGGAAATGCCTCTTCCGCGCACCAGTTGCCCTTGATACCGAGCGCCATGGCCAAGTTTTGCAACTCACGGCCAAGCTCGAAGAGTGCAAGCGCGGTCCCGAATGGATAAAAGATTTGGCGTTTCTGTTGAAACCCACGCCTGCTGAGCCTGCGAGCGAAACAGCCATTGGCGCAACGCTACAAATAAAAATCCCTAACGGTGATGTTTTGATTTGGAATCTGAAGCGGTCCGGCTCCCACGTTACCGGTCGTGCATACGTTCGCATCCGTTCGGGCTTCCCGCAGACGGCGGCGGTATTGATCCGAATGGATGGGCAGGAAGCGGTTGTCTCAATAGCAGTGGCTACCACTGGCCGATTTGAGGATTCGACACGACCGTTTGCATTGAAGCTAGACAAGGTGCGCGACGTTATCGAGATGTACGCGATTGTCACAGTGGGCGGAAAGGAATATATGAGTGAGCGGCATCCCGTCGTCATTGGTTGAAAGGAAAAAGTGTTACTTGAAAATCGCTCTTCTGACGCCGCGATAGCAGCATCGCGTGAGGAGGTGGTCAGCCTCTGCGTTGTTGTCGTAATGGAGATGCTGTTCATCCTTGGGTGGTTCTACATCGTAGTTGCGGTTTTAAAGGGATGTCCGGTTGGCATTTACTTGCTCAGCAAGGTCATGGCTTTTGGTGCTTGGCTCTGTTCGCTGCAAATCTAAGCGCACTAATAACCCACCAGATCGTTGTGAATGCAAGGATTGTACTGAAGATAGTAAAGGACTCAAAGACATTCTTTCCCTGCTGCTTTTGCTCCGGCGTCATGGTGCGCATAAGTTCAGCGAAGTGTGGCGGCAGGTCTTTTGCGGTATCCTGCCTCAGCTGGAAATGGAGAGAGCGTTCCGCCGTTAAGATAACGGGGAGAACGCATGAAGAAGCAACGGAAGCATTACAGCGCAGAAGAGAAAGTCGCCATTCTGAGGCGGCATTTGCTGGAGGGAGCGGCGGTTT